>JAZNUG010000151.1:0-4501 GCA_045592165.1 Clostridia bacterium
ATATCCACACGGGTGGGCTGACCGTTATCCAGTACAACTTCACCGTTAATCACCACTGTGCGGACATTTTCGGGAGCGGCGCACCATACCAGCGTGTTTATGGGATCGTGGCAGGGCATCATATTGGGGGCAAAGGTATCAATGAGCATCAGGTCGGCGGGGCGGCCAACCTCCAGTACGCCGCTGCTGAGGCCCATGGCCTCGGCGCCTGCGCGGGTAGCCATGTCAAAGGCATCCTTTGCGGTAAGGGCGGCTGCGTCGTTATCCCGCAGACGGGCCAGCTGCAGGGCGCAGCGCATCTCTGCAAACATATCCAGCCTGTCGTTGCTGGCGGCTCCGTCGGTGCCCAGTGTTACAGGTATGCCGTAGGAGAGGAGCTTTTTGATGGGGGCAAGGCCGTCAGCCAGCTTCAGGTTGCTCATGGGGCAATGGACAGCCACAACGCCCCTGTCCGCGGCGATCTGCATTTCCTTTTCCGTAAGGTGAACACAGTGAACGATGGACATATTTTTGCCCAGCACGCCGAGAGAATCCAGATATTCCAGCGGGGTCATGCCATAGTCTTCCAGAGCTTCCTTTACCTCCCGCTCGGTTTCGCTCACATGAATCTGAACGTGGCGGCCGGTATTGCGGCCGATGTCAGTGAGGGCTTTAAGGTACTCGGGGGTGCAGCAGAAGGGGGTGGAGGGGCCGATGGCGGTGGAGGTGAGGGGGTAAGCCTCGGCGCCTTCGAAGTATTTCATAAGGCTTTGGATCTGCGCCTCATCGCCGCTGGCGCGAAGGTGCTCGGGAATCCAGGCATTGGCGCTCTGTACCGCCAGATTGCCGCGGATGCCAAGCTCCTGCCATGCCTTATTCATGGCAGGATGATTCATATCCAGATCCACAAATGCGGTAATACCGCTCTTGAGCTGCTCTATGCCGCCCATCATGGCAAAGCTGTAGAAAAGGGCTGCTTTATCCACTTCGCCGCCCAAAGCCGCAGTTACGAAGGGGAAGGTTACCTGTTCGCACCATTCCACGAGGGGCAGGTAATCCTTCATTCCTTTGAGGAAATTCTGGTAAAGATGGGTGTGAAGGTTGTGGAAGCCGGGAGCAGCGATGCAGCTTGAAGCGTCGATTTCCTGTGCGCCGGGCGCGGAAAGGTTATTGCCTATTTCGGCAATTATGCCGTTTTCAATCAGGATATCCACATTGGATAACGTATTGTCACTATCTTTGATAAGGTGTGCGGCATTGCGGATTATCAGCGTTTTATTTTCCATTGGCAGCCTCCATAGTCATAATAAATCTGATGAAAACTATTATTGATACGGTTCAGTGCGTTGCATCTGAAAAACGTCAGAAATGGGATTTACAGGCAAGTATATATCCTGTGCGGACTTTGCTGAACAGAAAGCGGACGTGTGACCGGATTATCCTGTTTAAATTATACATATTTTCATATTTCCGTACAGTACCTAAAAGTTAAAACCTTTCATATCTGCACAAATGTGCATCAGTTTGAACTATACAAAAGTACGGAATACATGTTAAAATACATAAAACAACACACAAGATATAATATACAGTTCACATCAGGTCTCAAGCAATAAGATATCGTTTTCCCCACAAGTAAATAATTCATAAGCCCGAATCACAGCATCCGGTATATTCGGTTTTTATAATTGTTAAAAAACATATGTAAAACCGAGGTATATATAGCAAATCTGTTTTCACGGCGCAAACAGCGAACAACAAGAAAGAGGAGGACTTAACCATGAAGAAAGAACTTGCCAAGTATCCCAAAGTACACCCGGCAATGGTTGCCGTATGGGCCGCATTGATTTCTGTATCCGGTCTGCTTCCCACCTTCCCCATGTTCGGTACCGGCGGTACGTTTAGTATCGGTATGGCATTGGCTCCCTTGGCCGGCATAATGTTTGGTCCCTGGACCGGCGCCCTGGCTGTTGCCATCGGCGGCATTATCGGCTCCTTCATTGCACCCCATACTGCGGTATTTGGTATCTTCACCTTCATTTCCGATACCTGCCTGACCTTTGCTGCCGGCTTTATGGCCAGAAAGAACTGGAAGGTTGGCGCAATCATGCTGCTGATCATGGCTGCAATCTGGTTCGGTGCATTCCAGGTAGGACGTGAGGCATGGATCTTTGCTATGGTTATTTTCGGCGCAGGTCTTATCATGTGCCCCATTGGCGGCATCGTAGGCGGCAGGCTCTTTGACAAGGGCGGCGTAAGTCGTGTTATCGGTCTTGCCCTCATCGCATGGCCCTGCTATATGGTAGGTCTGATGGCCGGCGATATCCTGATGCTGATCATGATGGATATCCCCGCCGAGCTGCTCAATACCATGATGGTATGGCTCTCTCCCTTTGAGCGTACCGTATTTGCGATTGCTTCCGGTATTATCGGCGTTCCTCTCCTTGTTGGTCTTCCCAAGATCTCCGTTTACGTTGGTCCTGACTATGACGGCGAAGAAAAGAGCGATGAGCTGGATGCTCAGATGGCTGCAGAAGCCGCTGCAAAGCACGCTGAAGAATAATCCTTTCCCTGATAGCAGGAAATTACAAGTGCTGTGCTTTAGGTGAGCATTGAAGGGGGGAGCGGCAATCTCCGCTCCCCCTTTTATAAAACCCATAGAGGAGTTGTATAAATGGCAAGCATTGAGTATTTGGATACCAGATCCCCTGTGCATAAGCTGGATCCCCGCGTGAAGATCATAGCTTTTCTTGCATTCAGTATCTTTATTTTTACAACCAAGAGCTTTTTTATTATCTCGCTTATTTTCTTCCCGGTAGTGGCTCTCTGGTTTATTGCAAAGATTCCGTTCTCCAGAATAGCCACCCTTATCAAGCTGATGATTGGCCTTATGGCCATGATAACGCTGATGCAGGCCATTTTTCAGGATGGTACGAAAGTTCTGGTTCAGCCGATTATTCCTGAGTTTATTCCCCTTATCGGCGGTGCAGGCACCATCTACTGGGAAGGCGTCCGCTACGGCCTGATACTGAGCTATCGACTCATTACCCTGATCCTTATCATGCCCCTTTTCCTTATGACAACCGACGTAAACAGCATTTCTGTCGGCCTTGTTAAGCTGGGCCTTCCTTACCGCTTTGCCTATATGGCAAGCACCGCGCTGAATATGATTCCCAGCCTGACCGAGCAGGTATCCACCATAATGGATGCCCAGAAGCTGAGAGGTTCCATGGTATTTGAAGAGGGCAAGATGATGGAAAAGATCAAGGCTTATCCTGCCCTGGTAGTACCTATGGTAATCGGCGCCATGAAAAAGTCCATGCTTATCGGCGTTGCCATGGATGCAAGAGCCTTTGGCTGCGACAAGAAGCGTACCTATGTGCAGACCCTGTCTTTCACCAAGAGCGATATTACCGCTCTGGTAGGTATAGCGCTGTATCTTGTCGGTCTTATCGTTCTGAATATCGTGCTGTAAGGAGGGGGAGCCATGGAACATGTAATTAAAGTAAAAGGCCTGTACTACCGCTATCCCCGCGGCAAGGAATATGTTCTCAGAGATATTAACTTCACCGTGGACAAGGGCGAATTTCTGGCCGTAACAGGCGAAAACGGCGCAGGCAAAACCACTCTCTCCCTGATCCTCTCCGGAATTATCCCCAACAGCCAGGGCGGCAAGATGCTGGGCGAGGTCTGGGTCAACGGCATGAACACCCAGAAACATAAGCTTTCAGAGCTTTCCCAGAATATCGGTATAGTATTGGAGGATCCCGAAACTCAGCTTTTCACCACCAAGGTAATCAACGAGGTTTGCTTTGGCGCAGAAAATCTGAAAATGGATCCGGAAAAAATAAAGGAGCGTGCCAAGTGGGCAATGGATGTTGTAACCATGACAGGCTACGATGACCGTCCCCCCACAATGCTTTCCGGCGGACAGAAGCAGCGCGTGGCCATTGCCGCCGCGCTGACCATGGGCCCCAGCATCATGGTGCTGGATGAGCCTACCTCCCAGCTGGACCCCGTTGGCACAGGCGAGGTATTTCAGGTCATTCAGATGCTCAAGGAGCAGTATGGCATGACCATAGTTATGATTACCCATAACAGCGAGGAAATCGCCAGATTTGCCGACCGCGTACTGGTTCTCCATCATGGCGAGGTACTGGCTACCGGCACTCCCCGCGAGATCTTTGCCAATAAAGAGGTGCTGGAAAAGGCCTGGGTAACTGCACCCCAGTCTTCCATGCTGGCATCAGCCATGGCAGAAGAAGGCGTTCCCATGCCCGAGGTACTGCCTATCACGCTGGATGAAGGTATCGAATATCTCAACAGGAATTTCTCAAAGGTGGTGGTAAAATGAATCATGCAGTAGAAGTAAAAAACGTAACGTTTACTTATCCCAATGGTTTTACCGCTCTGAGGAATCTTGATTTTACCATTGAAAAGGGCGAATTTGTTGCCATTATAGGCCAGAACGGTGCAGGCAAGTCCACTCTGCTGAAAAACCTTACAGGCCTTCTGACCCCTA
>JAZNUG010000152.1:0-5575 GCA_045592165.1 Clostridia bacterium
GATAAATGATGTGTCTGACTTCTTTGTATTAACTTATTACTTTGCTTCGCTGATAGCTACTGCAACAGCAACAGTCATGCCAACCATGGGGTTGTTGCCTGCGCCGATGAGGCCCATCATTTCTACGTGGGCAGGAACGGAAGAGGAACCTGCGAACTGGGCATCGCCGTGCATACGGCCCATGGTGTCGGTCATGCCGTAGGAAGCGGGGCCTGCTGCCATGTTATCGGGATGGAGGGTACGGCCGGTGCCGCCGCCGGAAGCAACGGAGAAGTACTTCTTGCCGTTCTCATTGCACCACTTCTTGTAGGTGCCGGCAACGGGATGCTGGAAGCGGGTGGGGTTGGTGGAGTTGCCGGTGATGGAAACGTCCACAGCCTCGTGACGCATGATGGCTACGCCCTCATTTACGTCGTCTGCGCCGTAGCAGCGTACCTTTGCGCGCTCGCCGTTGCTGAAGGCCTTGGTTTCCACGATCTTCAGCTCGCCGGTGAACTGATCGTATTCGGTCTCAACATAGGTGAAGCCGTTGATACGGGAGATGATGTAGGAAGCATCCTTGCCAAGGCCGTTAAGGATAACCTGCAGGGGCTCCTTGCGGACCTTGTTGGCGGTGCGGGCGATACCGATGGCGCCCTCAGCGGCTGCAAAGCTCTCATGGCCTGCCAGGAAAGCGAAGCACTTGGTGCTGTCGCTCAGCAGCATGGCAGCCAGATTGCCGTGGCCCAGGCCTACCTTGCGCTGATCGGCAACGGAGCCGGGGATGCAGAAGGTCTGGAGGCCTTCGCCGATGCACTCGGCAGCCTCGGCAGCGGTCTTAACGCCCTTCTTTACTGCGATGGCAGCGCCCAGAGTGTATGCCCATACGGCATTCTCAAAGGCAATGGGCTGGATGCCCAGAACGATGGAGCGTACGTCAATGCCCTTGGACTTGAGGAGTTCATCAGCCTCTTCAAGGGTCTTGAGACCATACTGTTCCAGAACGGGGTTGATCTGATTTATTCTTCTTTCGTAACCTTCAAAAGTTGCCATTATGTCGCCCTCCTTATTCCTTGCGGGGGTCCAGAACCTTCACAGCCTCAGCAAAGCGGCCGTAGGTGCCGATGTTCTTCTCGTAAGCTTCCTTGGGATCTACGCCCTTCTTGATGGCGTCCATCATCTTGCCGAGATGTACGAACTTGTAGCCGATGATCTCGTCATTCTCGTCAACGCCAATACCCAGAACATAGCCCTCTGCCATTTCCAGATAACGGGGACCCTTCTTGAGGGTGCCGTACATGGTGCCGATCTGGCTGCGGAGGCCCTTGCCCAGGTCCTCAAGGCCTGCACCGATTACCAGGCCGCCCTCGGAGAAGGCGCTCTGGCTGCGGCCGTATACTATCTGAAGGAACAGCTCCCTCATGGCGGTGTTGATGGCATCGCATACGAGGTCGGTGTTCAATGCTTCCAGAATGGTCTTGCCGGGAAGGATTTCAGAGGCCATGGCGGCGCTGTGGGTCATGCCGGAGCAGCCCAGAGTTTCAACCAATGCTTCCTGAATGATGCCTTCCTTGATGTTGAGGGTCAGCTTGCAGGCGCCCTGCTGGGGAGCGCACCAGCCTACACCGTGAGTCAGGCCGCTGATATCCTTAATCTCCTTGGCCTTTACCCATTTTCCCTCTTCGGGTATGGGGGCGGGATCATGCTTTGCGCCCTTTGCAACGCAATACATTTCTTCCACTTCGCGTGAATACTGCATGAAAATTCCTCCTTGAATATTCTCTTGCTCCGATGTTTTCTGCATCAGAGCCATCTTTTCCTGTATACATTCTATCACGGTTTGCTCAGACAATACAAGCAGAGTGTCAAAAATTCATCATACGGAAAAAGGGACCATGCGGTCCCTTGGATAACCTTTGGTAATAACGGAATTTACATTATGAAATACAGCCCTATAACTATGAAGATGGCGGGCACGTAGTTCATTATCTTTATCTTGGTTACGCCCAGCATATTGAGGCCCATGCCGATAATCAGCAGGCTGCCCACGCAGGTCATCTCGGCAATAACGCCGTCTGTCAGCACAGGAGCAAGGGCCTGGGCCAGCAGGGTTATCACGCCCTGATAAACAAACAGCGTAACAGCAGACAGAATAACCCCCACGCCAAGGCTTGCGCACAGCACTATGGAAGAAATAAAGTCCAGCATGGACTTGGTATACAGCATGGAATGATCTCCGGTAAGGCCGCTCTGCAGGCTGCCCACTATTGCCATGGCGCCGACGCAGTAAAGAAGGCTGGCGGTAACAAAGCCTGTGGCAATCCTTCCCTGACCGCCGGGGGCCATTTTGTTTTCGATGGCATCCCCCAGCTTATTCAGCCGCCCGTCCAGATCCAGCAGCGTACCCAAAACTGCACCCAGCGCCATGGCAACTATCATGGCGAGGGTCTTGCTGCCCTCAAGGGCACCTGATACGCCCATGAATATTACGCACAGGGCGAGTCCCTGCATAACCGCATCCGTAACCTTCTGGGGTATGCCTTTTTTCAGCAGCAGGCCGATTGCGCCGCCCGCCGCCACCGCAAGGGTATTCACTATGGTTCCCAGCATTGTTGTGTTCTCCTTAATATGTAAACTTTTTTATCTGCCCTTTGTCATTTATCACTGAATTATATCACTAATATAAAATAAATAAAGGATTTTTTGCGATTTTACACCTCTGTTCAGCTCCCATTATATTGATGCCGGCACATTGATATGGCGCGCTTTATCGTGATATAATCAGGTATATATTGAGCAAAAGGAGACACCATGGGAAGACGCCGCTTTAAAAGGGCAAAGCGCAGACGCAGGAGGCGCAGCCTCAACGCATCCATCTGGGGCCCCATCATCAAGCTTTCCGCTGTGATACTGGGCTTTTTGGCGGTGCTCTACGTTATTCTCTATATAGCGGTTCCCAAGGCGGCAGATTTTATCGGTATAGAATACCGGGCTCCCTTTACCCCGGAAGCCACACCCGCGCCCACACCTGTGCCCACACCCACTCCCCACCCCATGAAGGGATATGACTTTGGTGCAAATACCCAGGAGCTGGTATTTGACGGCTCATCCAACTATAAATGGTTTACGGATCCGTACTTCTACGACGGACGGATGATAATCTCCGCAGGCAAGCTGGCGGCAGACGGCAAGAACGTGGCCTTCAGCGATATGTTCTTCTTTAATCCGGAGGACAGAGCCGCCGAGAAACTGTCTCTCTCCCCCCAGAATTTCCACTTTATGTATCCCAAGTTCAACGGCAAGTGGCTGGTATACCTTGACGCAAAGATAGACGAAGGCGGCGCAATAATGGCAGTCGACCTTACCTCCACACCCCTTAAGCCCGTCAAGGTAAACGATATCTACTCCGGTCAGCCCGAGCCCTTCCTGTCTGACAATTACGTTGCCTTTATGGACAGGACAGGCACCACAAGGGACAAGCTGTTTGTATATGACCTCAATACCATGGAATCCACAGTTGTGGCCATGTTCAGCAATTCCGTATACGGCCAGAGCAAGCCCTTTATTGCGGATACTACCCTCCTATGGGCGGACTCCGCAACCTCCCAGGGTGCAGCGGAAACCAGCGTGCTGAGCTACATCTACATAAACTCCTCAACGGTAAAATCCGTTGACACCGGCACATTTGTTCACGACCCCGAATGCAACCGGCAGTATGTCGCATGGCTTACGGATGTGCATAGCAGAAGCACCCAGCTTTACGGCATGAAGGGCTTCGGCGGCAAACCCTTCCTCATTGACAGCGGCGTGGTGGAATTCGGTCTGGGCTCTGACTTTGTTGCCTACTCCCGGGAAGAGGGCATATACGTATACTCATTTGACAACGGCAAGATATACCGCCTGACTCAGGATTACGAACAGGCCATGTTCCTTGGGGTATCCGATGACCACGTCATGTGGATGGACGTTACCTCACGCGAGCGCGATATAGTAAAATTCATGGAGATTCCCTAAAGAAAAGAAAGGCAAAACCTATGGCAAAGGGCGCAAAGACTGTATTCTTCTGCGGCGAATGCGGCTATGTAAGCGGCAAGTGGCTGGGCAAATGCCCCGGCTGCGGCAGTTGGAATACCCTTATCGAAGAAAAGCGGGTGGCGGTAAGCTCTCCCGTTTCTTCCGGTGCCTGCGCCATTCCCCTTTCCCATGTTGCCACAGCCTCCACAGGGCGCGTTTCCTCCGGCATAGGCGAGCTGGACAGAGTATTGGGCGGCGGCATTGTGCCGGGCAGCGTAATACTCCTTGGCGGCGACCCGGGCATAGGCAAATCCACACTGCTTATGCAGACCGCGGCAAAGCTTGCAGACAGGGGCAAGGTGCTTTACGTTACAGGCGAAGAATCCGCGGCCCAGCTTAAACTCAGGGCTGTTCGTCTTGGTGTGGGCGGAGAAATGCTCATCCTTGCGGAAAACGATCTTTCCGCCGTGGAAAGCGAAGCGGACCGCACCAAGCCTGACTTTATAATGATAGACTCGGTACAGACCATGTACTCCCCCGATTGCTCCGGCGCAACCGGAAGCATATCTCAGGTAAGGGAAGCCACCGCCCTGCTCACCCGCATGGCAAAGCGTACCTCCGCCGCCATATTCATAGTGGGCCATGTTACCAAGGACGGCGCAATCGCAGGCCCCCGTATACTTGAGCATATGGTGGATACGGTGCTGTATTTTGAGGGCGACAGGCAGGATTCCTTCCGTCTGCTCCGCTCTGTAAAAAACCGCTTTGGCAGCACGGATGAAATAGGCGTATTTGAAATGCGCTCCTCAGGCATGGCGGAAATTCCCGACCCTTCTACTCTGTTTATCACCGGCACAGACCTTGCAGGCTGCGCCGTTACCTGCGCCATGGAAGGCACACGCCCCATGCTGGTTGAAGTGCAGGCGCTGCTTTCCCCCTCCCCATTCTCCAATCCCAGAAGAATGGCTGCAGGCATTGACAACAGCCGCCTTGTGCTGCTGCTTGCGGTATTGGAAAAGAAGGCAAACCTTCGCCTTTGCGATAAGGATGTTTATACAAACGTGGTAGGCGGTCTGCGCCTCGGGGAGCGGGCGGGTGACCTTGCCGTTGCCATGGCCATCGCCTCCGCCGCATCCGAAACCGCCCTCCCTGCCCATACCGCCATACTGGGAGAAATATCCCTTACCGGCGAAGTGCGCTCGGTCAACCGGCTGGATAAGCGCATACAGGAATGCGCCCGCCTCGGCTATACCCGTCTGATAGTTCCCCATAGCGACAATCTGCCGGATATTCCCGGCGTAAAATACCTGAAAGTGAAAAGCGTGGCGGAAAGCCTTGCATTATTGGGTATTTAGGGTAAGGGGTTGAATTCGATGCCCAAAAATGTTATCATATGCAAGCAGGCGCCCGTAGCTCACTCGGATAGAGCGTATGCCTCCGGAGCATAAGGCAGCGCGTTCGAATCGCGCCGGGCGCGCCATAAATCGGCAGGCCCCGGGCTTGTCGATTTTTTGTTAATTCCTGCAAATATAAATATTTCATTATGTCACTTTTTTCTTATTTGGTGTAATATAGATACAAG
>JAZNUG010000153.1:0-1880 GCA_045592165.1 Clostridia bacterium
GTGGTGGGGGCAAGGAAATGTCCCAAATCCTGAGCAGGCTCAGACAGCAGGGGCTTTTCCCAGTCCACAAGGTAGCTTTTGCCGTTGGGGTTTATTAGGAAATTAGCGGAATTAAGCTCTGTGTTTACCATGCAGAGGGGAGCGGAGGAGGGCTCCTTCAGGGGAAGCTTGCCTATCTCCCTTATAAGGGTATTGATAAGCTTCAGCTGCTTTTGCTCTGCTTTGTTCCAGTTTAGGTAATGCTGCGCCATATCAAGGCATTCCTCATATATTGCCATGGCGGGAAAAGCGGGGCGGATGAGCTTTGTGCCTTTGGGCACAGAGGTGCTGTGGATATCCGCAAGAATACCCGCCGCCGCATCCATATCCGCCTGATTTTCATATATAAGTGGTCTTCCCGGCAGCCATTCCATCACGAGAATTCCCATATCCCTGTCGCAGAACAGGGGCTTTGGTGTGCGTCTGCTGGGAGCAAGGTCCCGGAGGGCGGAATATTCATAGCCAATCTGATCCTCAAGATGCATCTGGCTGCCCTTGTTTATGCGAAGCACCAGCTTTTGTCCTGTGATGGGATGCACAAAGGAGTAGTTAAGATTGTACTCTCCCTGACCCAGCAGAGGAAGCTCAAGCTCAGTCCCTTCAGGCAGCCCAAGACGGCTCAGAAAGGGTTCGCTTTTTATGTATTTAAGGTGGTTTTCCGTCAAAGGGATATACCCTCCTTCCTGAGCTGATGTATGTATTTGCCGGTGTGGCTGTGGGCAGGGGCCTCCATAGCGAACAGCCTAAGGTCTTCTGGGGTGTCCACATCGCCGCACATGGGGGCGAGGGCAAATGTAAGGCCTGCCTTCGATATGGCATTGATGGTGCTTTGGTATACGGTGGAACCGCCGTAGCCCTGTACGTTAAAGGGGGCAGAGCAGGGCTTCTTCATGCCTATGAGAAAATACCCGCCGTCAGATGTGGGGCCTATGACTATATCTGCATTTTTAAGGGCGGCAAAGCCCTTACTGATATGCTCAGGGGTAAGGAGGGGAAGGTCTGAGCCGGTGAGGATAACCGAACCGTACCCAAGGCTCAGCACATGGGCGATTGCATTGAACATCCGCTCTCCAAGGTCATTTCCCTGCTGGGGGAAGAACCCTGACGCAAAGGGGAAGATATCCCGAAGGGGCTGAATGTCAGGATCGGGGGCATATGATACAAAAAGGTCGGCTTCCGATGCCCTGTAAACATCTGCGATATCCATGAGAAAGGCGGTGTGCAGCGCGGCGCACTGCTCCCCTGACAGCAGGGGCATAAGGCGGGTCTTGGTAAGGCCGGGGCGGGGCACACGGGTAAAGCATATTATGGCTTTTTTCATGAATGGGATGTGCCTTTCTTAAAATTCAGCCAGCCTGAGTATATTTCCTTACGGTACAGGGCGCAGTCCTTTACGGCGGGGAGGTTCAGGCATACGCTGCATGGGATTGCCTGCTCCGTGGGGGCCAGCCAGCCCGCTTTCATGGCGTGCTCGGTAATGCAGCAATGGGTGGGATTGTCCTCAAAAAGCTCGGGATGAAGCAGATACACTGCCGCAACCCCGTCCCAGCAGTAGGAGATGGCATTGCCGTAGCGGCTATGCTGATCATCAAAGCGATAGCCGCATTTTTCAGCTATGTAGCGGGCGGCGTCGCTGCCCTGTGTCATGTTCTGCATAAACTCCTCACGGGGCAAAAGGGACGGCTCAAGGGTATTGCCGCCGGTGAGGATGGAGATGTTTCTGCCGTTGTTCAGCACGGCGGCCGCAGCTTTGTAATTGGCGGAAAAATTCAGCTCATCAAGGCTTATTCCATGATATATTACTGGGCCGGTATAGCCACCCATAAGGACAATTTCCTTCA
>JAZNUG010000154.1:0-3287 GCA_045592165.1 Clostridia bacterium
TGACATTTCCTTCGGCGGCAGCTTCTTCGCTCTGGTAGATACCGACAAACTGGGCCTGGTTGACGAGATCAACGCCAAGACCGTTCCCTACCTTGCTGACCTGGGCATGAAGATGATGGAGATCATCAACCGTGACATCGAGATTCAGCATCCCCGTCTGGACATCACCACTGTTGACCTGGTAGAATTCTACGGCCACAACGTAAGCCCCGATGCCAACAAGCGCAATGTTGTTATCTTCGGCGAGTGCCAGGCTGACCGTTCCCCCTGCGGCACCGGTACCAGCGCCAAGCTGGGCACCCTGTACGCAAAGGGCGAGATCGGCGTAGGCGAACCCTTCATCTACGAATCCTTCATGGGCACCAAGTTCAAGGGTGTTATCAAGGAAGTTGTTGATGAGTGCGGCTATCAGGCAGTAGTTCCCATGATTACCGGTTCCTGCTGCATCACCGGCGAAGCTACCTACCTCATCGATCCCATGGACGATGTAAAGTACGGCTTCATCGTAGGCTAAACCTTACAGCAAACATTAAAAGACGGCTTCGGCCGTCTTTTTTTGCGCTTACGCTTTCGCGGAAAATCGTCGCTTCGCTTTGGATTTTGCGCGAGATACGGCGCATTGCTTACGCAAGGCGCCGATTACAACCCTTACGGGGGTTTTAGGCTTCGCCTTTCGCACAAATGCTTTTTGGCATTTGTGCGAGTATTTCAGGTTTTGCCTCTCGCTGCGCTCCCGGGCGGCAAAACCTGCGACGAACCAAAGCCTTTCGGCTTTGTTCCGCATTTGACGTACATGCCGCCAAATGCGGATTTATTGCCTCACATTATTTATCTGATGCAAAAAGCCGCACCCTCCGTGCGGCTTTTTTTATATTGATCTTTTCTTTGTCTTTTCTTTTTCTTTTGCTTCTTTTCTGTTTTCTTTTCTTCAGAAAAGAAAAAGAAAAGAAGATAATCAAACCCTTATTCCTCCACCCTCTCGATATCCGCACCCAGAGCCTTGAGCTTATGCTCGATGAACTCGTAGCCGCGGTCGATAAAGCGGATGTTGCTGATGGTGCTGGTGCCTTCGGCGGCGAGGGCCGCAACGATGAGGGCGGCGCCTGCTCTGAGGTCGCTGGCGCAAAGGGGTGCGCCGTACAGCTTTTCCACGCCTTCGATCATGGCGGTGCGGGCGTTGAGGTGAATGTTTGCGCCCATCTTGGCAAGCTCGGGCACATGATTGAACCTGTCCTCAAATATGTTTTCCACAATGAAGCTGTTGCCCTGGGCGGCGGCAAGGAATGCCATCATGGGCTGCTGCAGGTCGGTGGGGAAGCCGGGATAGGGCAGGGTCTTGATATTGACCGCGCGGGGACGTTTGTCGGCGGTTACCCGGATGAAGAACTCGCGGCCGTCGTCGCCCTCGGTAACGGTCACGCCGCTTTCCATGAGCTTTGCGGATATTGCTTCAAGGTGGGTGGGGATAACGTTGTTTATCACCACGTCTCCGCCGGTTGCGGCGGCGGCTATCATAAAGGTGCCGGCCTCGATCTGATCGGGGATTACCGCATAGGTGCAGCCATGAAGCTTGCGGCCGCCCTGTATGCGGATAACGTCGGTGCCTGCGCCCTTTACGTTTGCGCCCATCATGTTGAGGAAGTTTGCAACGTCAACAACGTGGGGCTCCTTGGCGGCATTGGAAATTATTGTGGTGCCCTCTGCGCCAACAGCGGCCATCATGATGTTGATGGTTGCGCCTACGCTGACAACGTCAAGGTAAATCTCCGCACCAACCAGCTTTTCCGCGGTGGCCTTTACTGCGCCGCCCTGAATCACAATCTCCGCACCCAGAGCGCGCATGCCCTTGATGTGCTGATCGATGGGACGAAGGCCGATGGCACAGCCGCCGGGCAGGGCGATCTCCGCCTTTTTGTAGCGGCCCAACAATGCGCCCAGCAGATAGTAGGAGGCTCGCAGGGAGCTGACCATTTCGCCGGTTACGCTGTAGCTGTTTATGCCGGAGGGATCCAGCCTGAGGCTGCCGTCGGGAGTATGTTCCACCTGAGCGCCCATGCTGCGGAGGATCTGTTCCACAATGCGCACGTCCTCAATGGCAGGCAGATTTTCCAATAAGCAGCTTTCGCCGCAAAGTATAGCAGCGGGTATGATGGCCAGAGCGGCGTTTTTTGCGCCGCTGATGGTCACTGCGCCCTCAAGGCGCTTTCCGCCGTTTATTTTATAATACGCCATGTTATCTCCAAAGGTTTTCTCTGCAGAGCTTTTCCGCAGATATTTTCAGGCAGACAGCCTTTAACCCACTAATTATACTATCTACATCTTTCTTTGTACAGAAGGATTTGTGTTAATATATTTGTGGGTATGCCGTCTGCTTTTCCTTTTCTTTTCTGAAGAAAAGGAAAATGAGAAAGCGCTGTTTCCGTTTTTTGTTTAAAGAAAGACGGCATACTGTCATTGCGAGCCGGCTCGCAAACCGGCGCGGCAATCCGTACTCCTGCGGATGGATTACCTGCTTGGATATTTATTTTACTGCCCCGCCCAACCACCCCTTTAGGTATCTTCGCCTGCGGCAAAGACGGGGGACGGTATCCATCCCCTTAATATAAAAAGAAGCCGGTAATTATATCGTTGTTTCATTGGTGTGCCCTGTTTTACGTCAGGAAAACATACCTTGAAAGGGTGGCAGGTTGGGATATGAAATGCAAACCAAGCAAGTACTCAATCTGCAAAAATACGGATTGCCGCGCTATCCTGCGGGATGGCGCGCAATGACAGTATTGGGGGATGGATGCACTGTCGCTGCCAGGTGGGGATTGCCGCCATGAGCGGGCGATCACTGATCGCCCCTACATTTTCCAAACAAAAAAGCAAAACGGAATTTAACTTTTCCATTTCGCTTTTCTTTTGTAAATCAGGCTTTAGATCCGCTTTCGGCCACATGCGGGGCGAAAGCGGAACCATTCCGCAAGGAATGGACTCCCTGCATGATTTTCTGCCCGGTGACCCTCGCAAGGGTCATAAGAAAATCATGTAATAACCCCCGTAAGGGATATGATCGCGCATGTGCGGAGCGCTTGCGCGCCCCTCGCGGAAAATCCAAAGCGAAGCGACGATTTTTCGCGAAATTACTTCGCCTGAATCTTCTTCAGCTTGGCAAAGCGGGGCAGGCCGTTGCGGAGGGGCCTGTCGGGAGTGCCCTGAATGAGGGGGAGAGCGTAATCGATGAAGTCATCGGTCATGCCGTTGCCCTCGGCGTTGATCCACTCAAGGGGAACCTTCTTTTCGGT
>JAZNUG010000155.1:0-5732 GCA_045592165.1 Clostridia bacterium
AAGATATGATAGTGGTGGATGATGCGATGGTTGCATTGCTGGAGGGCGGCAAGGTACGCCGTATGCCCAAGCGCAATTTCTCCATAGAGCAGATTTCGGCAGAAAAGCCACGCTTCATAATCGACACACAGACGGATAAAAAGCTGTATATGTTTACAGATATGGGCAATTGCCTTATGCTTGCGGTGGACGAAATGCCTGAAACCCGCGCCAATGCAAAGGCTGTGAACCTGAATTCACTTGTACAGCTGGAAAAGGATGAGCATATCGTTGCCTGCTTTGATTCGGTTGCAGAGGCAAAGCTGCTGTTCTATACAAAAAAAGGCAATGTTAAGCTTACTCCCGGTGCAGAGTACGATATTCGCGCCAAGCGCACTGCTGCAATTTCTCTCAGGGAGGGCGATGGCATAGTCGCGGTTGAAAAGGTAAGCGGCGAAAACAGCATTATCATGATAAGCAAGGGCGGTATGAGTATCCGCTTTGAAACAGAAACCGTGCCAGAAATGGGTAAATCCGCAGGCGGCGTAAAATGTATGAAGCTGGATGGGGATGATGAGGTAATGTTTGCCGCTCAGATGAGCGATGAGGGCGAAATACTGACTGTTTCCGACAGGGGATATGCAAAGCGCAGCCTTGCGCTGGATTATGAGATTCAGGGCAGAAACGGCAAGGGCTTAAAGACATTCGATTTCAAGAAAAACGGTTCAAACGGCACGGCAATTGCCGCTGCATTCTACGTCAGGGAGCCATACGATATTATCATCAACCAGTTCCACGGTACAGAAACACGGCTGAATACCGAATCTGTGCTTATCGAACAGCGGGCCGGCAAGGGTATGCTGACAGTAATGGCCCTGCTTGACGATATTGTTATCGGAGGACGCAAGGCATTGTCATAAATCCCGATGGATACCGAATACTTATATACCATCTTTCACAAGAGGCGAAGGACGGTAATTATATGAAGGTATCCATAGACGAAAACAATGCTTACATCAGCGGAACTTTGGCGGCTGCGCCGCAGCTTGATCATCAGCTGTACGGCGAGGACTTCTATAAAGCATCTGTATTGGTGCCCAGGCTCAGCGGCACCATAGACTGTATTCCCATAACCATACCGGGGCGGCTGTTGTTCTGCATGCCCTCCGAGGGGGACAGAATCGCAGTGTCGGGTCAGCTTCGCTCATATAACCGGCACAATGAGCAGGGAAACAGGCTGTGCGTTACCCTTTTTGCAAGGTCAATACAGCCTATGTGCGAGGAGGATGTTCCTCAAAACTCTCTGGTTCTTACGGGATATCTCTGCAAACCTGCGGTATTTCGCACCACGCCGTTCATGCGGGAGATTGGGGATATGCTTATCGCATGCAATCGCTCCTTTAACAAGTCAGACTATCTTCCCTGTATTGCATGGGGACGGAATGCCCGCATAGTCAGCGAAATGGCCGTGGGCAGCAGGCTGATGATAGAAGGACGAATACAAAGCCGCAGATATCAAAAGCAGCTGGCAGACGGTACAATGCAGGACAGAATAGCCCATGAAGTTTCCTGCTCATCAATAGAAGTCATATAACATAAAAATCGGTCAATTGTACGAATAAGAGAGTATACAAAGGATAATTAACCATGGCAATGGACGGACTCAGTCTTGCGGCGACAGTAGCGGAAGCGAAGGCGCTGATAGGAGGCAGGATAGACAAAATACAGCAGCCCGATAAGGATGAGCTGGTGCTGGCAGTAAGAAGCGGAGGAGAAAACTACCGCCTGCTTCTTTGCGCGTCTCCGGAGCATTGCAGGCTGCAGCTTACAGGGGTAAAGCGGGAGAATCCAATCGAAGCTCCTGCTTTTTGCATGCTGCTGAGAAAGCGGCTTTCAGGCGGGCGTATACTGTCCATTGAGCAGCCCAATCTTGACCGATCGGTATACATTTACATAGAAGCACAGAACGACCTTGGAGATATGGTGCCATACACCCTCTGCGCTGAGATAATGGGCAAATATTCCAACATTATTCTCATCAGCGAAAAGGGCACTATTATGGATGCAATAAAGCGGGTGGGTGTTGGCATGTCCAATGTACGCACCATTCTTCCCGGTCTTGAATATGCTGCGCCGCCATCACAGGAAAAGCAGAATCCCCTACAGGCAACGGCAGAGGATTTCCGCAATGCCATAGACGGCGCTGTTCGGCCGGACAAAGCCTTATCCGCCAGGTTCTTTGGCCTTGCTCCTTCCGTGGCGGCAAAGCTGTATGACAGCATTACTCGGGGACGAAACTGGGAGGAACTTACCGAGGATGATAGGCAAATTGCTGCTGAAGATTTTTGTGCATTTTACAGAGATCTTTCGCTGGGCTGCATCAATACGGCCATGATAGTGGATGAACATGGTGAGCCGGAAGGAGTACTTCCGTTCATTCCGTATGGATATGAATACCGTGAAATGTCTTCCATGAGTGAGGCGTTGGACAGCTTTTATGCTGAAACCGATCTTATCCACCGCATGCGCAGGCAAGGCGCAGGCATACGCAAAACCCTGCAGAACAATATCGAACGCTGCAAAAAGAAGCTGGCCATGCAGGATGAGGCCATAAGCTCCGAAGGGGATATAGAAAAGCTCAGGCTTTACGGAGAACTGCTTACCGCAAATGCATATGCCCTTCAGCAGGGCGGCAGCGAGGCGGCAGTTTATAATTACTATATGGATCCGCCCGAGCCAATAGTTATACCGCTGGATTCCAGGTTGTCACCCCATGACAATGCCCAGAAATACTATAAAAAGTATCAAAAGGCAAAGGCGGCCAGAGATATGGCTGCGGAGCAGCGGGAAAAGACACTTGAGGAACTTGTTTACCTTGAGGGGCAGCTGGACAATCTGGACAAGTGCACAGGAGATTCTGAGCTTCGTGAGCTTAGCGACGAGCTTATGAATGAAGGCTATATTAAGCGTCCAAAGGGAAAAGTACAGCGTCTTCCCGCATCGAAGCCAATGTGCTTTATTTCATCCGATGGAATAGAAATATACGTGGGCAAGAACAACCGTCAGAACGATATGCTCACCTTAAAGCTGGCGGGCCCAAGGGACATATGGATGCATACGAAGGATATTCCCGGTTCCCACGTAATAATCAAGGCGGAGGATCCTCCTAAACAGACACTTTATGAAGGGGCGCTCCTTGCGGCGTATTACAGCAAAGGCAGGGGAGGCGAAAATATCCCGGTGGACTATACCGAAAAGCGCTACGTTAAAAAGCCGTCCGGCTCAAAGCCCGGAATGGTGATTTATACCACCAACCGTACGGCATATGTAACACCCGATGGGGCCGAGGTAAAGGCAATAAAGCAAAAGGCATAATAAAAATCAGGCGTTTCCAATAAAACGGGGACGCCTGCGTTATTTTGCCGGAATATTTTGAATAGGCTTATAAAAAACGCCGGAGGGTGACAATATGAGTCGAAGGATAAATATAATCTTATGCTGCATGCTGTTGATGTTTGGATTGTGCGGATGCAAAAGCGAGGACAATGAAACAGCATATGAGCCAAGTAACGAAAGCGGAATGCGCCGCACAACGCTGTATTATGCCACAGAGGACGGTTTCGTGGTGCCGGTTATGAAGAGCATACCCTGGGAGGAGGGCATAGGAAAGGCAGCACTCAGCTATCTTGTAGAAGATGAGGACAACAACCGAAGTGCTTCCGCCATGGGGCTTAAAACTGTGATACCAAGCGGAACACAATTCACCCTGCGTATAGCAGATGACAAGCAGGCAAAGCTGGACTTAACAGGCTACTCGGGCCATAGTACACAGGCAGAAGAACAGGCTATGGTGACAGCAATAGTAAATACACTCAGCGAATTTGATTCCATTGAAACTGTAAAAATAACTGTGGATGGTAAGGAAGTATCCTCATTACCCAACGGAACGGATATATCAAAAACATTGGGTAAATTTGCCCTTAACGTGGAAGACGGAGAGGTGCCGGTATCCGGAACCGCAAATAAGCTAACGCTGTATTTTCCCAATATATCCGCAAGCCTGAATATACCTGTTACCCGCTATACAGACAGAGTTCCTTCATTTTCATCGGCGGTGCAGGAACTGGTAAACGGACCGAAGGATACAAAGCTTTTGAATTGCTTCCCCAAAGGCACAGAGCTTATGGGAGCATATATTAATAACGGTATAGCAAAGGTTGAATTCAACAAGGCGTTTGATGATATAAGAAACGCAGACGGAAAGCTTGAAGCGGCACGAAATGTATTATATCTCTGCGCCAACGAATTTGAAGAGGTTTACGGTGTAGATATTTATGTGGAAGGTAAAGAATACAGTATGCATACAGAGGCTGTGTCTGCTCCTGTGTATGTAAATGAATTCAGATAGAGTGGAATTCCACGGCTTATTGTGTTAGAATATCCATGGCTATTTTTTACAAAAGGAGTAATAAAATGAAGCTGATAATAGCATCAAACAATGCACATAAAGTAACCGAGATAAAGGCTATACTTGGGGATTATTTCCAGCAGATACTATCCCTCAGGGAAGCTGGCGTGGAAATAGATGTAGATGAAGATGCCGATACCTTTGAGGGCAATGCTCTCAAAAAGGCATCTGAGATATTTACTGCAGTGGAAGCAGATGCTGTACTTTCCGATGACAGTGGCCTTGAAGTAGATGCACTGGACGGAGCGCCCGGAGTATACAGCGCCCGCTATGCGAGTGATGGCCACGATGACGCAGCAAACAACGCCAAAATACTGGAAAACATGAAGGGTGTTCCTACCGAAAAACGCACCTGCCGTTTCGTGAGTGCAGTTGCGCTGGTACGCAAGGATAAGGAGCCCATCGTAGTTCGCGGTGCTGTGGAGGGCAGGCTGCTTTATGCATTGCAGGGAGAAAACGGCTTTGGATACGATCCGCTGTTTTTCTATGAGCCCTATAATAAATCTTTTGCAGAGCTTACCGCAGAAGAAAAGAACACCGTAAGCCACAGAAAGAACGCGTTGGAAGCCCTGCGCGCTGTGCTTGAGCAGGAAAAATAAATGCGTATAGGGGTTGTGAGCGATACTCACGGGGATGAATTTGCAATCGCCCAGGTATTGAAAGCGGCGGGTAAGGTGGATGCCTGGATACATCTTGGGGATAACCTTAGAGACGCGCCTGATTTTGAGATGAACGGTGCACAGGTGTATTCTGTAGCCGGAAACTGCGATTTCTTCGGAGAAACTGAGCGGGTAATCAATATTGACGGCATAAGCATATTTGTCTGCCACGGTCATACATACGGCGTGGAAAAGGATACCGCCCGACTGAGTTACAGAGCGCAGGAGCTGGGCTGTACAGTTGCCCTATACGGCCATACCCATGTGCCGGATATCGATGAATATCCCGATATACTCATACTTAATCCCGGCAGCCCAACAAAGCCAAGACGGGGTGCACCATATACATTTGCCATGCTCACCACAGACGGCAAGGGTTGGACAGATTCAGAGATAATAAGAATATTTTAAAAAACAAAAGGCACGGAGTTTCGTGCCTTTTTGTATTTTATTTTACCTTGATGGACTGAATGCCGCTTTTCATCACTAGCTTACGCAGGAACGGATGATACATAAAAGGACATTTCAGTACTTTTAAGCCCAGCTTTAAACGAAGCTTAAAGGTTTTCCGGCGGTATTCTTTGGCGGGATGCGTTTCTAACAGGGCAGATGAAAGTATATCTGCG
>JAZNUG010000156.1:0-5205 GCA_045592165.1 Clostridia bacterium
AGAACGACATGGCTACGATCCGACTTGGTTAAATGGTGCGGTGCGGCGTTTATACGCTGCACCGCATGTATAACGGCTGTAAAATAGTCAAAAGGGGAATAAAACAAGTGAAAAAGTTCTATGAGCGGTTTTGCCAGGTAGAAAACACACTGGCTATAACATGCCTTATCGCAATGATGTCGATAGTATTTGTTGCGGCGATACTGCGTGCCTGCGGACATCCCCTTAACTGGGCGACTGATATTGCGATGTTTTTGACTGCATGGGGAACTTTTCTCGGTGCAGACGTTGCGTTTAGAGAAGGCAAGCTTGTACGCGTAGATATGCTTACAAGCAAATTTCCCGAAAAATTCCAGAAGTGGCTGGCTGTTCTTATGTACGTGCTGATTTTGGGATTTTTGTTTATGCTCCTGTTCTATGGAATCAAGCTTTCCATATCCACAAAAATGCGTACCTTCCAGGGTATTCCGGGCTTTAGTTACACTTGGGTAACCATAGCTGTACCCATCAGTGCGTTCTTTATGTCTATAACCACTGTGCGCCATATCGTTGCAAACGTACGCCGCGCTCTGGGCAAGGACGCCGACGAGTCCATAAAGGAAGAAACTGTGCTGTCTCTTGCGAAGCAGGCGGCAGAAGAGTAAATTGAATTTGCAAACAATGTGATCTCTGTAACAATTTTATTATAAGGAAGAAGTAACAATGGGTTTAGTTATAATAGTTTTTCTGGCGTTGCTGTTTCTGGGCATGCCGGTAGCTTTTGCCATTGCCATAGCGGGTGTCACTTTCTTTTTCCAGCATCCCGAGCTTCCTATGACAATGATAGTTCAGCAGCCCATATCCCAGACACAGAACAGCGCCATGCTGGCGATACCTCTGTTCATTCTGGCGGGCAATATAATGAACGCCGGCGGCATAACCACTCGTCTCGTTAAGTTTGCCTCTGTTCTTACCAGGAATATGAGGGGCGGCATGGCTCAGTCCAGCGTTGTGCTGAGCGCACTGATGGGCGGCGTATCCGGCTCTGCCACTGCGGACGCTGCAATGGAAGCCCGTCTTCTCGGCCCCAGCATGGAAAAGGCCGGCTATGCAAAGGGCTACACTTCCAATGCTATAGCATGGACCTCTCTTATCACCGCCACCATTCCCCCGGGAATCGGTATCATAATTTACGGTACTGTAGGTGAGGTATCCATCGGTCGCCTGTTCATGTGCGGTCTGTTCATGGGCCTGCTGATGATGGTGATATTGATGGTCACCGTATCCATAACCAGCAAGAAGTATGGATTCCAGAGCGAAAAGGGCGGAAGAGCAAGCGGCATGGAAATATGGGATAGCCTCAAAGAGTGTATCTGGGCGCTGTTTTTTCCCATACTGCTGCTGGTAGGTATCCGTTTGGGTCTGTTTACTCCCTCAGAGGTAGGTTCCTTTGCCTGCGTATACGGCCTGATAGTCGGCGCATTTATCTATAAGGAACTGAACTGGAAGACCCTCTGGAATTCTTTCAAGGTAAGCATGGTGGATATCGGTGCGATAATGCTGATAATCGCTATGAGCGGCTCCTTTGGCTACGGCATCCCCTTCGAGCAGGTGCCCCAGAAGCTGACCGCATTCATGCTGAATATCTCCTCCAATAAGTACATCATCATGATACTCATCGTGTTTGTGCTTACCATACTGGGTATGTTTATGGAAGGCTCAGTAACCATACTGCTGCTTACCCCCATATTCCTGCCTCTGGTAAAGTCCCTTGGCGTAGACCCCGTTCACTTTGGTCTTATCATGTGCACCACGGTAACCATGGGCCTGAATACTCCCCCTGTTGGGATATCAATGTACGCCACCAACCAGATACTGGATACGGATATGAAGTCCTACATAAAGTACATGTGGCCTTTCCTTATCGCAGTTGTGCTGGAGATACTGGCTATGATATTCGCCCCCAACCTTATGCTGTTCCTGCCTAACCTGCTGTACAGCTAAAGAAAGGACATGATGAAAATGAAGCGTTTTGAAAATAAAGTAGTTCTGGTGACCGGCGCAGGCGCAGGCATAGGCCGGGCAGCTGCAGAAAAGTTTGCAGCCGAGGGCGCAAAGGTCATATGCAACTCCGTTGACGAATCTGCAAAGCCCACCGCCGAGCAGCTTACAGCCGCAGGTGTGGATGCCATATTTGTGCAGGGCAACATCGCCAATGAGGATGACGTAAAGCGCATGGTGGAAACTTCCGTGGGAACCTATGGTCGTATAGATGTGCTTATAAACAATGCCGGCATAGTCCGCGGCGGCACCGTGGAAAACACCACTGTCAGCGATTTCAGGCTTACTATGGATGTTAACGTTATCGGTACCTTCCTTATGAGCCAGTATACTGTGCCTTATATGCTTAATCAGGGCGGCGGCGTAATAGTAAACACCGCTTCCGTGGCGGGCATGAAGGGACATACCAACCGCATATCCTATGCCGCCAGCAAGGGCGCGGTGATAGCTCTGACCAAATCCATGGCTGCCGAGCTTTGCACCAGGAATATCCGTGTAAACTGCGTGTGCCCCGGCACTACGCTTACTCCTTCACTGAAGGATCGCATAAATGCATCGCCTGATCCTGAGGCTACCATGGCAGAGTTCTGCGGTCGTCAGCCCATAGGCAGGTTGGGAGATCCCGCTGAGATAGCGGAAGCCATACTGTTTGCGGCCTGTGATCAGGCAGCGTATATGACCGGCGCTTCCATAGTTATCGATGGCGGAATGACTATGTAATTATCGCAGACAGCGGTGTGAGGCTTTACTCTGCAAGAGCGGAGAAGGGTTTGTTTAAAAATTGGTCCCGGTATGATATACTAATTTATTAGAGCAAAAATGTATTATAGACATATACTGATAAATTGAAGAGTGAGGGCCGATTATATGCCAGCGGTAAAGAATGGGGCGACAATAAGGGACGTAGCGAAGCTTGCGGGAACATCTCCCGCCACGGTTTCCCGTGTGCTTAGAGATGAGGGATATCCTGTTACGGACAGCCTTCGTCAGCGGGTGAAGGAAGCTGTGGAAAGGCTGGAATATCACGCAAGGCCAATAAGCGCAGCAAATATTTCCAATGCAGGAGAGGACGATATTTCCCGTACGGTAGGAGTTATTCTCCCCAATACATCAAACCCCTTTTACCAGCAGGCCATGCTCGGCATAGAGCGCACAGCGCAGGCCAAGGGATATTATGTGTTTGTGTGCAATACTATGCGAGATACAAACCGTGAGGCGGAATATCTTGAAGCCATGTATCGCAAGGGGATACGCAATATTGTAATATCCCCGGTATCGTCAAATGACCCTACGAATATCCTTTCGTACAGGGAAAAGGGGATGAACTTCGTGCTCCTCGAGCAAAAGGTTGAGGGGCTCGAAGCTTCCCGAATACATTTTGACATGCTTAAGGGTGCGATAATGGCAACCGATTATCTGCTGGAAAATGGGCATAGAAAAATTGCCCTTGCCACCACACCATTGACGCGATGGACGCGTATTCAGGTATTTAACGGCTACCGTACTGCCCTGGAGAGGGCGGGCATAGAGCTGGACGAAAAACTTATATTTATATCCAACGACGAAGAGTGGGAAAACGTCGAAGAGGGCTATGATTTCCGCGCCGGTGGGGAACTGGGCGCTATGCTGGCAGAGCATATCGGAGAGTTTACAGCAGTTGTGTGCGTTAACGATATAACTGCCGCCGGTGTAATGAGTACCCTGAAAAAGGCTCAGGTATCCGTCCCTCAGGATGTTTCTCTGGTAAGCTTCGACGATATATCCCTTGCTTCTATGCTTTTGCCGGCCCTTACCACGATAAGGTTCCCAACATATGATGCGGGAATGCTTGCAGCAAACCTTATGGTAGACCTTATCGAAGGCATTACCCGTTTCCCTATGACGCTTAAGCTGGAGCCAACCCTTATAATACGCGATACAGTACGATCGATTAAGGCATAGTTATCTTCCAACTAAAAATTTTTCTGTTAATCATGCTACCCGGTACAGCAAAAAGAGGATAGTATGATTTTGTATTGCAAATTTGAGTGATTTTGAGGTTTATTATGAAAAAAATTAAACTTTCCGAATTAAAAGATTTCTGCGAAAAGGCTGCCGTGGCAGCCGGTATGAGTCAGGAAGATGCAAGGGTAACCGCTGAAGTGCTGGCTGGTACCGATGCATTTGGCACCCATTCCCATGGAACCAAGAACCTCCTTGGTTATATCAATAAGGCCGAGGCAGGCGGAGTAAGCCTTACCGCTCAGCCCGAGATCATAAAAGAAGGCCCTGCTTATGCCCTTATAGACGCAAACAACTGCATAGGTATGGTATCTTCCTACAAGGCGATGGAGCTGGCTATTGAAAAGGCGCGTGAGTGCGGCATTGCGCTGGTTACCGTAAAGAATGGTACCCACTTCGGCGCAGCGGGCTTCTATTCCAACATGGCTGCAGCAAAGGGCATGCTGGGCATCGCAATGAGCAATGTTGACCCCAATATGACCATACCCGGTGCGCGAGGCATGATACTGGGCAACAATCCTTTGTCCTATGCTTCTCCCCTTGAGAGTGCTCCCAGCTGCTTCCTGGATATCGCAATGAGCAATGTGGCATCCCTCAAGGTTGTACAGGCCCGCAAGGATGGCAAGTCCATCCCCGATACATGGATAGTTGATAAGAATGGTTTGCCCACTACTGATCCCAGCCATTATCCCGAAGAGGGCGCCATGCAGCCCATGGCTGCACATAAGGGCTATGGCATTGCCGTGCTGGTAGAGCTGCTGACCGGCGTTCTTTCCGGCGGCAAAATCGGCAGCCTTGGTGAGATACCTTCCTGGTGCTTCGTTCCCGAGAAGCCCAATGGCGTAAGCAATACCTTTATCGTTATCGATGTGGATAAGTTTGCCGGAAGGGATAATTACATTGCCCGTTCAGAGGCCTTTATGGATGCGCTTCACAATACCGATAAGGCGCAGAATGTTGAGCGCATATTTGTGCCCGGCGAAATGGAGTGGAACAGATACGAGAAGGCCGCTGAGGCCCTTGAACTGCCCGATGCCGTTGCAGATTCCCTGTGCGAGCTTTCGGATAAGTGCGGCATAAGCATTCCATGGATGGACTAATGGGAGGCAATGATACCATGGACGTATTAAAAAGACTGAGCAATGCGGGCGTAGTTCCCGTAGT
>JAZNUG010000157.1:0-6943 GCA_045592165.1 Clostridia bacterium
CCCTGTTTGCGCCAATTTTTCTATTGCAATGGCATCTTTTGCCGTGATATAATACAGGACGCTGACGTGCTTCTTGCTCTGCCCGCATGGAGGCAGGGCCATAAGACCATAAGGAGGTGAAAAGCGTGAATAAGTACGAAGCTATGTACATCGTAACTCCTGAGCTGGAGGATGAAGCCATCAAGGCCGTTATCGAGAAGTTCTCCGGTATCATCACCGCCAACGGCGGCGAAATCGAAAACGTTGATGAGTGGGGCCGCAAGAAGCTGGCTTACCCCATCGATTACAAGACCGAGGGTTACTATGTTCTGGTTCACTTTGCAGCAGCTTCCGAGCTGCCCCGTGAGCTCGAGCGTAACTTCAAGAATGACGAGTCCATTCTGCGTTACATGGTAGTCCGTCAGGAAGCCTAATTGCAGAATATTTAGCTGAAAGGATGGTACAACTATGAACAAAGCGATCCTTATCGGCAATCTCACCAAAGATCCTGAAGTAAGGACCACCCCCAACGGCGTAACGGTATGCACTTTTTCCATTGCCGTTAACCGCAGGGGCACCAATCAGGCAGGTGAGCGGATAGCCGACTTTTTCAACATCGTTGCCTGGCGTCAGCTTGGCGAGCTCTGCGGCAAGTACCTTGCCAAGGGCCGCAAGGTATCCGTCATCGGCGAGATACAGACCCGCAGCTACGACGCAAAGGACGGCTCCAAGAGATACATTACCGAAATCGTTGCAGACGAAGTTGAATTCCTCACCCCCAGGGGTCAGGATTCCGGTAACGGCGGCGGCTACGAGCGCGCATACGAGCGTCAGAGCGCCCCTGTTGCTCCTGAAGGATTCACCGAAATCGACGACGACCAGCTGCCCTTCTAACAGGGTCAGCCCATCCAGCTTACTGAAAGGAGAAACTTATCAATGGAAGAACGCAAGATGAAGCCCCGTGCCCGTAGGCCCAGGCGCAAAGTGTGCGGTTTCTGCGTAGGTAAGGTTCAGCATATCGATTATAAGGACACCGCTAGGCTCCGCAAGTTCGTTACCGAGCGCGGCAAGATCATGCCCCGCCGTATGAGCGGCGTTTGCGCCAAGCATCAGCGCCAGCTGGCTATCGCCATCAAGCGCGCCCGTATAGTCGCCCTGCTGCCCTACGTTTCCGACTAAAGCGAAACCGTCGGCATTTTTGCAGACACTATTTTTAAAACCCACAACTTCCACGAAGAACGTTAGCTCAAGGGCCGCCTGAAAAGGCGGTCTTTTTTGTATAAATAAAACCAAACGGGCCGCCATACGACAGCCCGTGTTTCTTCTGTTTGTTATTATATCAATGTCCGCCCAGATAGCTGAAGCCCAGCATGATGTACAGTATGCCGAATATGTAGGGCATCATCATTTCGTGTATTCCGGGGTTCTTTCTCAAGCCGTCCGTAAGCACGATTATCTCCGCACCGTATGCCGCTGCACCCAGTATGTATGCCACGAACTTGAAAAGATGGCTGTAATGCTCAAAGGCATGTATGGGCAGTATGGACAGGATAAACAGCACCGCCGCCAGCACCGCAACGACATTGCGTACCTGCAGGAAGGTATGGACGGTCTTGCTCTCCCGGTGATCTTCGGGAAGATCATGGACTATATCCTTATCGTGAAGGTGTACTGCGCTTTCTGCTATATGGGCCACGCCATGCGCTGCGCTTTTTGCCAGATGGGCCGTGCCGTGCACTGCACCCTCTGCTATGTGCGCCACATCCACCGCCAGTTCCTCCACAAGGCCGGGATGCTTTTCATGATGGGAAGCATCGTCGTGATACTCATGCTTGGCAATGGTCTGTATAACAGGATACATTACCAGGGAAACAAGGCCTGCGGTAAATCCTCCGTTATACAGGTTGAATCCGCCATGCATGGGCGGGGTTATGCCCGCTATGAAGGCGTGGATCGCACCTACAAGAACGCCGTAAATATTGCCGTAGCGGCCGGCGATGGGAGCAAGGCCGGTGGCATAGCATACTGCGATGCATAGATACTGACTGTTCAGCGGAACCTTGGTAATCAGGGAATACAGACCGTATCCCACGAAAATAGACAGCATATTTCGGGTATTTGCGCCGTTGCCCGTCCAGCACAGTACGGATATCAGCGCGCCAACGGTTGCTCCGTTCATGGGTGCACCTATCAGTATCATGTAAAACAGGGTCATGAGGCCAACAAAGCCCATATTCATAAGCACCGCAGGCATGCCGAACTCTGAGGCAAAGTCAATATCCAGACCGGTGTGATCTCTCAGCAGCCAGAATTCCTTAATTCCTTCATCGGATATAAGCAGTCCGCTCATGCTTATCATAGCAAAGAGGAAGCCGAGAAACGGATAGAAAAAATCCGGCCGGCTGTCGCCAAGCACGCTTACTATAAGATAACTGTTGCTGAGGCCATACGGCGCAATTACCGCTTCGCGGTATACAGCAAAGAAAATCATGCCTATAAGGCCCGCCGCAAGGCCAACATTGAAAAGGTCAAAGCCCCTGTGCATGGAGCGGGTGTGTATGGATACCGGAGTGATTACAAATCCGATGATTATGGCCGCGATATAGCCAAGTATCAGGCCGCCCCAGGAAAAGCCTTCATAAAAGGTAAGCACTGTTACCACGGGAGACAGCGCCGCCGCCTGCAGAGGGTAAAGAATTATGCGGCGGAATGGTTCTTTTTTATACAGAGCAAAAAGCCAGCCGCCCAGCACAAAGGGAATTATGCTGAATACGGTTTTGCCGAAAAGGCCCAGGCCTATGGAAAGGAAGTATGCGCCGAAGGCACCGCCGGATGCGATAAAACCGGAAACTTTATAGAGGAAATAAGTAAGCAGTCCGCACAGTCCCGCATTGACCAGGGCCGCATTCAGCCCGCCCACCATTGTATAATCCGTCACCAGCGGCGCAGGACATATCTGAATGCGCCACAGTCCCCTCGGAAGCGCAGAAATATCGCCGACTATCAGCCCCGCAACAATAAAGGCGATGGCTGTCAGCAGCATGGTATTCATTATTATATTATGGTAATGCAGTGAGTTGTATTTGTGCAGATTTTTTCCCTGCATGTATCCTCCGGTTCGGCCAGATGCTTATACATCAAAACATGAAATGTCTTCTTTATAAAAACATTATACAGTACCCGCCATCCCCTGCCAACAGCATATTTATGGTTTTTGAGCAAGTTCACTTTTCCTTTGCCTTTGCGCCCCGCCGTTCCTCCCGCCATATTGCATTGCGCGATATTTTTGATATAATATCAGTATCTATTATTCATTAAGGATGTGGTAACCCCAAATGGACGACGGCAGTACAATATTGCAATACATATTACCGCTTTTCGCTTTGATGATAGGCGCCTCTCTGTGCGCCGCATCAGAAACCGCATATACCAGCGCAAACCGCATTCGCATCATGAGCCTTGCGGATGACGGCCATCTCCCCGCAAAGCGGGCTCTTAAGGTACTCAATAATTTTGACAAGGCTCTTACCACCCTCCTCATTCTCAACAACATAACTCACATAGCAACCGCCTCCATCGCCACCATAATGGTAACAAAGCTGTGGGGTTCCGGTGCTGTGGCCGCGTCCACCATCGTTACTGCGGTAGTGGTATTTTTGTTTGCGGAAATGATACCCAAATATTTCGCAAAGACCTTCAGCGATAAGTACGCCCTTATTGCCGCAGGCCCCATGCTTTTCCTGATGAAGGCCCTTACCCCCTTCTCCTTCCTCTTTACCCGCCTTGCGGAACTGCTGAAAAAGCCCTTTAAAAAGCAGGAGGAAGAGCCTACCGTAACAGAAGACGAGCTTTACGAATATGTTGAGGCCATCGCCACAGAAGGCGTATTGGACGAAGAAGAGGCTGAGCTTGTGCAGAGCGCACTGGAATTCGGCGAGCGCACCGCTGCGGATATCGTGGTCCCCTGGGATAAGGTACTCACTGTTTCCTCCCTTATGAGTCAGGAGGAAATACTGGATATCATCCGTTCAAACGTGCACAGCCGCCTGCCTGTAACCGACATAAACGGCAACGTTATGGGCGTGCTGCATATCCGCTCCTACCTTAAGGCATACATAAACGCAGAGGAAGATGAGCCCCTGCAGCTGAGAGCCATAATGGACAATGTTGCCTTTGTAAACAGCAGCACCCCCATCGACGAGCTGCTGCCCGAAATGAGCCGCAAGCGCACCCATATTTCCATAGTTGTGGACAAGGACGGCAACAATCTTGGCATACTTACCGTAGAAGACATACTGGAAGAGCTGGTGGGCGAAATATACGACGAGGACGATCCCTTGCCCGAGGGAGGTGCCTATGCTTAATTACGTACTTATAGTAATACTGCTGGCATTCTCCGCATTTTTCTCCGGCTCAGAAATTGCCTACTCCTCCGCAAACATACTCCGCCTGCGCCATACCGCAGAGGCATCCGACAGCAAGCGGGATAAAATTGCCCTGGATATTGCCCTGAACTTCGACTCTGCCCTTACCACCATACTCATCGGCAACAATCTGGTAAACATCGCTTCATCCTCTGTTGCCACGGTTATTGCTCTGGATCTTATGGGCGAAAGCGGCGCATGGATAGCCACGCTGATAATGACCGTACTCGTTATCACTTTCGGCGAAATCACCCCCAAGATCATCGCCACAGAGACATGCTATGCCTTTGTCCGCCTTGTGGCATACCCTCTCCGTTTTCTCATGAAGGTGCTTTCCCCTGTGGGCAGGATAATCATGTTCATAGTTAAGCAGGTGGAAAAGCTGTGGGCCCACAGGATTCAGGAAGTGCCCACCGTAACAGAGGACGAATTTGAAACCATAATCGAAACCGTTGAGGATGAGGGCATACTGGATGAAGACCGCTGCGACCTGTTGCAGAGCGCGCTGGACTTTGACGATGTGCTGGCCTATGAAATAATCACCCCCAGGGTGGATATGATCTCCATAGACATCGATGACCCCATGGAAGAGACAATGGAGCAGATAATGTTCTCTCCCTTCTCCCGCATCCCTGTCTTTGAGGACACCATCGACAACATTATCGGCATACTGCACCTTAACCGTGTATTCAAGCACCTGGCCGACAAGGACGAAATAGACCTTCGGGAGTTGCTTATGCCGGTAACCTTCGTCCATAAGACAATGCCCCTCAACAATGTCCTTTCCACCATGAAGCGCAAAAAGTGCCACATGGTTATCGTCACCGACGAATACGGCGGAACAATGGGCTGCCTCACAATGGAAGACGTGCTGGAGCAGCTGGTCGGCGATATCTGGGACGAAAGCGACGAAATAGAAGAAGAGCTGATCCAGCTTAAGGATGACCTTTACGATGCGGATGGCGATATGCGTATCGAGGATCTTTTTGCAGAGCTGGATATCGACGACCGGGACTTTGACGACGACAATGCCACCCTTGGCGGCTGGGCTACCGAAATGATTGGCGGCTATCCCAAGAAAGGAGATTCCTTCTCCTACAAAAACCTCACCATAACCGTGAAGAAGCGCAAAAACCTCCGTGTCGAGCGGCTTCTGGTAAAGGTTTTCCCCGTGGAAGAGGAAGAAGACGAATAAGCGCAACAATAAAAAAGCAGCGTGTATACGCTGCTTTTTTATTGGATTCACCCCATTGAAATCATCTGAAAATGCGGCGGGTTCGGATTACCTTGGTTACCCTAAGCTTCAAACACACTTCCGAAGCAAATCAGTCTTTCCGCCAGATCCTGCCGATACAGTTCATCCTTCCTGTCAAGGCTGTTTATGCAAACCTTCCCTGTCGATGCGCTGGCGTGGATATACCTGCCCTCTCCCAGGTACATGGCCATATGGCCGGGAAAATACAGCAGGTCTGCCTTTTTTGCCCTGTCCCCGGGTATTTTCATTACAGGATACCCCGGCTGAATGACTGCATTGCGGTATATGGACACGCCATTGATAAGATAGGCGCTGTGGCAAAGTCCGCTGCAATCCACCCCCACAGGGGTACGGCCGCCCCAGCGATATGGCACACCCAGATACTCCATTGCAGAATCCGCTATACTTTTTCTCAGCTTTTCCTCAGAATAGATATCCTCCTGCGCTTTGATCGCCTTGGAATATACATACCCTTGCCGCCCATCGATCAGCCTTATCTTTGTCCAGCCCTTTTCCTCTCCTGCAGGCTCAACCTTGGCTCCTCTCGGCAGGGTAAGCAGTATTCCCGCCCGTATATCCGGCTCCCTTCGCACATCCGCAAATGGAAAAGCCACCGTCGCAGGCGCGGATACATACTTCCAGTCCGCAAGATACCGCCGCCGGATACAGCTCTGATAGCCGTATTCCATCCTTACCCGGCAAAATTCCCCCATGTCATCGATTATCTCCGCCCCCTGTCCGTACCATGCTTCATCGTCAAGCTCTGCGGAATAGGGTTCTTTATAAAGGGGTGCGGCGGGGCAATTTATCAGCATAGCAGCCTCCTGTGTTTTTTAAAATAACTATGCCCGGAATTCCCGCCATATGCAAAAAACCGCCCGAAGGACATACCCTCGGGCGGCGTGTGAGTTTTCAGTTTACTGCTGGGTGGGGAAATCGAAATATTCGCCGCGCTTGTAGTCGTAGATTGCGCCGGAGGAGAATGCGTCGATGTTTTCCAGCACCTTGCCTGTACCTATGGCAACGCAGGAGATGGGATCTTCTGCCACATAGCAGGGCACCTTGGTATGCTCGGCAATGAACTTATCCATGCCGTAAAGCAGTGCGCCGCCGCCGGTAAGGCAGATGCCGTTTTCGGTGATATCCGAAGCAAGCTCAGGGGGAGTGCGCTCAAACAGGCCCTTTACGCTTTCCAGTATCATCTGCAGGGGCTCTTCCAGCGCTTCGATCATCTCATTGGAGCCGATGACCAGAGCCTGAGGCAGACCGGATACAAGGTTTCTGC
>JAZNUG010000158.1:0-4577 GCA_045592165.1 Clostridia bacterium
CCTTGCCCTGCTGGCTGAGAGTCATGGTGATTGCTGCGGTCAGGGTGGTCTTGCCGTGGTCTACGTGGCCGATGGTGCCGATGTTTACATGGGGCTTGGTACGTTCAAATTTTGCCTTTGCCATTGTAACTGTTGTCCTCCAATAATATTTGTCAGTATTTTATATTTTTCTTAAGGCGCTCCTGCGCCATTGTTTAATTAGTAGATCTTGCCAAGAATCTTTTTGGTAAGCTGCTCGCTTACCTGCTCGTAATGATCAAACTGCATGGTGAAGGTGCCTCTGCCCTGAGTTGCGGAGCGCAGATCGGTTGCGTAGCCGAACATTTCGCTCAGGGGACACTGTGCATCGATTACAGCGCTTACGCCGCGATTATCGGTGCCCTGTATCTTTCCGCGACGGGCAGTGATATTGCCGAGAACATCACCCATGTACTCCTCAGGCATTACGACCTCTACCTTCATAACAGGCTCAAGCAGCATGCAGCCGCCCTTTTCCATGGCTTCCTTGAGGGCCATGGAGCCTGCAATCTTGTAGGCCATTTCGGAGGAGTCCACCTCGTGGGTGGAGCCGTCCAGCAGGGTTGCCTTGAAATCTACCATTTCGAATCCGCCCAGAGCACCGGAGCCTGCGGCTTCCTTTATGCCCTGCTCGATGGCAGGGATATACTCCTTGGGGATGCAGCCGCCCACGGTCTTGTTTTCGAAGACAAAGCCTTCGCCGGGCTCCAGGGGGCTGAATTCCACTACGCAGTGACCGTACTGACCGTGGCCGCCGGTCTGGCGGACGTACTTGCCTTCGGTCTTGACGGTTCTGGTGAGAGCTTCGCGGTAAGCAACCTGAGGGTTGCCAACACGGCACTCTACCTTGAACTCGCGTATAATGCGGTCAACGATTATCTCAAGGTGCAGTTCGCCCATTCCGGCGATGATGGTTTGGCCGGTTTCCCGGTCAACGTAGGTTTTGAAGGTGGGGTCCTCTTCAGAGAGCTTCTGAAGGGTCTGATCCAGCTTCTCCTGACCTGCCTTGGTTTTGGGTTCAATTGAGATGCGGATAACAGGCTCGGGGAATTCCATGGACTCAAGGAGCAGGGGACGGCCCTCAACACAGAGGGTATCACCGGTTGCGGTATCCTTGAGGCCTACCAGCGCAGCTATATCGCCGGCGAACACTTCATCCACTTCGGTGCGGCTTGCGGCATGCATCAGCACTATCTTGCTGACGCGCTCACGCTTGCCCTTTGTGGAATTGTATACGTAAGAGCCGGACTTGAGGGTGCCGCTGTATACGCGGAAGAACGCAAGCTTGCCTACGAAGGGGTCAGCTACGATCTTGAACGCAAGGGCTGCAAAAGGCTCGGAATCGGAGCATTTGGTCTGTATCTCTCTCTCGCCATCCTTGCTGGTGCCCACGGGAGCGGGTACATCAAGGGGGGAGGGCAGGAAATCTACGATGGCGTTCAGCAGAGGCTGAATGCCCTTATTGCGGTAGGAAGTGCCGCAGCATACGGGAACCATGGTGTTTGCGATGGTGGCCTTGCGGATACCGGCGATGATATCCTCAACGGGCAGATCGCCTTCCTCAAGGTACTTTTCCATCAGTTCGTCATCCGCATCCGCCACTGCATCCAGCAGCAATGCGCGGTATTCCTCGGCCATATCCTGCATATCCGCAGGAATTTCCTCAGTACGAACATCGGTGCCTTCGTTATCGTAGTACATCTCGGCCTTCATCTTAACAAGGTCCACGATGCCGGCAAAGTCCGCTTCAGAGCCGATGGGCAGCTGAATTGGAATTGCATTTGCACCCAGACGGTCCTTCATCATCTTTACGACGTTGAAGAAGTCCGCGCCTACGATATCCATCTTGTTTACATAAGCCATGCGGGGTACGCCGTACTTGGTGGCCTGACGCCATACGGTTTCGCTCTGAGGCTCAACGCCGCCCTTTGCGCAGAAAACTGCAACGGCGCCATCCAGTACGCGAAGGGATCTTTCCACCTCAACAGTGAAATCCACGTGACCCGGAGTATCGATTATGTTAATGCGATGATCCCGCCAATAAGCGGTGGTGGCGGCGGAGGCTATGGTAATGCCCCTCTCCTGTTCCTGCACCATGAAGTCCATGGTGGCTGCGCCTTCATGTACCTCTCCTACCTTGTGAATCTTTCCCGTAAAGAAAAGTATGCGTTCGGTGGTAGTGGTCTTTCCGGCGTCAATATGGGCCATTATGCCGATATTTCTTGTTTTTTCAAGAGCCGTTTCTCTGGGCATTGTTCTGTCCTCCTTCCCGGTATGATGCTGGGCAGGCTAAGCCGCCCTGTACACTGTCCATATCCAACAGAGACGGCGTGCGATAGCACGCCGCTCATATGGGTTTTCCCAGTTTTTACCAACGATAATGTGCGAAGGCGCGGTTGGCCTCTGCCATCCTGTGGGTGTCTTCCTTCTTCTTGAAGGCGCCGCCGGCGGAATTGCAGGCGTCGAGGATTTCACCGGCAAGACGCTCCATCATGGTGCGCTCGCTGCGGGCACGTGCATAGTTTACCAGCCAACGGAGGCCCAGGGTCTGACGACGCTCGGGACGGATCTCGATGGGTACCTGGTAGGTGGCGCCACCAACGCGGCGGGCCTTAACTTCCAGCACGGGCATAATGTTGTTCATGGCCTCTTCGAATACTTCCAGGGGCTCACGACCGGTCTTTTCCTTAATGATATCGAATGCGCCATAGCAGGCCTTCTGAGCAGTACCGCGCTTGCCATCCAGCATAACCTGGTTGATCAGCTTGGTTACCAGCTTGCCGCCGTAAATGGGGTCATCCAGAACTTCACGCTTGGGTATAAATCCACGTCTAGGCATATCTCAGTACCTCCTTACTTCTTGGGGCGCTTTGCGCCGTAGCGGGAACGAGCCTGCATGCGCTTTGCAACGCCGGCGGTATCCAGAGCACCGCGGATGATGTGGTAACGTACGCCGGGGAGGTCCTTAACACGGCCGCCGCGGATAAGAACAACAGAGTGCTCCTGCAGGTTGTGGCCGATGCCGGGGATGTAAGCGGTACCTTCCAGACCGTCGGTCAGGCGGATACGGGCAATCTTACGAAGAGCGGAGTTGGGCTTCTTGGGAGTCATAGTACGGACAGCGGTGCATACGCCGCGGCGCTGGGGGCACTGCTTCAGTATAGGGGAATTGGACTTATACTTTACCTGCTCCCTGCCCTTGCGAACCAGCTGGTTAATAGTAGGCATTAGGTTATCTCCTTTGTTTTGATAAAAATATTTTTTCTATATATTTAAGAAAATCCTCTGCAACCCCTTGAAGAGGATATTTTCCGCAAAAATCAACCGGCCCGATAAAGCAAATACGCATAGCTACTCACTTTATCATAAAAGCACAGCATGCGTATTTTACCTCATTTAGGGGCCGGTGTCAAATGTTTTTGGCCTGTTTTTTGCCTATTTTGCTTATATATTTTCCTCTTCGCCCAAAGGACCTGTCAGCAGGCCGCGCCTGAGGGGTTCCCGGGAGAAAACAAGGCGGCTCATGTCCTTTGCGGGGTTCAGTTCAAACCAGTTGTAATCGGCAAGCCGGCTGACCTGGGGAATATCCATGGCTTTGAGCCAGGTGTGCTCAGAGTACTTTTTGACCAGAGATTTTCTGGCGGCTCTGCATATAAGCCATGAACCTCCGACCACCACCGCAAAAATCAGCAGGGGCAGGCCTATGTGGATATTGGCAATTGCTTCGCCGATGGGCTTGTAGGTAAGAAGGCCCATGGTCACTATGGCAGTGAACAGGGGTACGGTCAGATGACGGTTGGCCAGGGTGCTGAACCTTCTGCGGCAATCCTTGCAGCAGGCAAGCTGCAGAGGCAGTATAGATCCCACGGTTGCCTTGGTCTTCATTCCAAGAACGTTGCGCTTTTCCCTCTTGGGCTCAGGGTTGCCAAGATCCGCCATGGCATAGCAGGCAGTGGGGTTCTTGTTTTCCCCCTTGCAGAACATGCACTTTTCTGATGCAATAAAGGGATATACGCCGCCTTCGGGAAGCATGTTCAGCACAGCATCTATATCCTGCATAACGCCTTTGGCATTTTCTTCGGATACAAAGCATTTGTCGCAGCTTTCCATATTGAGGGCACGGCAATACCTGGTGCCGTAAAAGGGACAGGAGGTGTCTGTATAAATCCTTGCCATTATTCTCTCCTTACAACGCATGGACGGATAGTATCCGTCCATGCAGTTAAGTCGGTTTATTGTTCAGTTACGGCAGCTTCCTTTTCGCGAACGTCGATGTTGTGGTAGCGCCTGAGGCCGATGCCTGCAGGGATCAGCTTACCGATGATGACGTTCTCCTTAAGGCCTACCAGAGGATCTACCTTGCCCTTGATAGCGGCTTCGGTAAGAACGCGGGTGGTCTCCTGGAAGGAGGCGGCGGACAGGAAGGAGTCGGTTGCAAGGGCAGCCTTGGTAATACCAAGAAGCTTGCGCTTTGCGATGGCGGGCTGCTTGCCTTCCATCATGGCCTTCTCGTTCTCGTTTTCGAAGGTGAAGATATCCACCAGCTCGCCGGGGAGCAT
>JAZNUG010000159.1:0-7458 GCA_045592165.1 Clostridia bacterium
CCATCCCCTGCCCCACCTGCGGCAAGCATAACTTTACAGACATTCGTCAGTTCAACCTGATGTTCAAGACCTTCCAGGGTGTCACCGAGAACGCCAAGAACACCGTGTACCTGCGTCCCGAGACCGCCCAGGGCATCTTCACCAACTTCGTGAACGTCCAGCGTACCACCCGTCGGAAATTGCCCTTTGGTATCGCCCAGATCGGTAAGTCTTTCCGTAACGAGATTACCCCCGGCAACTTCATTTTCCGTGTCCGCGAGTTTGAGCAGATGGAGCTGGAATTCTTCTGCGCTCCCGGCACCGAGCTTGAATGGTATGCATACTGGAAGGAATTCTGCCATAAGTTCCTGCTGTCTCTCGGCATGAAGGACGAGCATCTCCGCCTGCGTGAGCATTCCAAGGAGGAACTGTCCCACTATTCAAACGGAACCACCGACTTTGAATATCTCTTCCCCTTTGGCTGGGGCGAGCTGTGGGGCGTTGCTAGCCGCACCAACTTTGACCTGAAGGCTCACCATGAACATTCCGGCAAATCCATGGAATACATGGATCCCTTCACCAACGAGAAGTTTATTCCTTACTGCATCGAGCCCTCCCTTGGCGCGGACCGCGTAGCCCTTGCATTCCTGTGCGATGCATACGATGAGGAAACCCTTGAAAACGGCGATGTCCGCAATGTACTGCGTCTGCATCCCGCTCTTGCTCCCTTCAAGGCCGCCGTTCTGCCCCTGCAGAAGAACAAGCTGGGCGACAAGGCTCGCGAAGTTTATGAAATGCTGGCAAAGCGCTTCATGGTTGACTACGATGAAACCGGCGCCATCGGCAAGCGTTATCGCCGCGAGGACGAGATCGGCACTCCTCTGTGCATCACCGTTGACTTTGACACTCTGGAAGACGAGACAGTCACCGTGCGTGACCGCGATACCATGGAGCAGATCCGTCTGCCCATCGCAGAGCTGGTCAACTACATTCAGGAAAAGACCGATTTCTAATAAAAAAGGCATACAAAAAAGCTCCCTTATCGGGAGCTTTTCTGCGTAATAAGCATCTAAATGTTTTTGACGGAAGAGATGAGCGCCAGCTTTTCATTGCGGGAAAGCCGCTTTATTTCCAGCTCACGCCGCATTGCATCACCCTTTGATTCAAATGCTTCGGTATATACCAGCTGTACGGGCAGACGGGAACGGGTATACTTTGCGCCCTTGCCGCTGTTGTGGACAGCCTGGCGGCGGGCAGGGTCATCGGTATATCCGGTATACAGCGACCCGTCGCTGCAGCGCAGGATGTATGTATAATACATCAGAAGCCCAGCTCCTCATCCACCAACAGCAGATGAAGCTCATCAATAAGGCCGGGTTTTGCTTCGATTATGGTGGTAACGTTGCACATGCGGTCCGGGGAATAGCAGTCTGTGCAGCGGTCTGCGGCGGCACAGGGGGTGGAACGGTTGAGCCGCTTGCCGTTGGCGGGGCAGGCAACGGTTTTGATGCGCTCAATGCCCTCATCAACGGTTTCGGTAAACTTGTTTTTGCCGATTATCAGCAGTACCTTTTTGGGGCCGAAGAACATGCAGGCCACACGGTTGCAGTTGCCGTCTATGTTTATCAGCTTGCCCTTGCGGGTGATGGCGTTGGTGGAGCAAAGATACCAATCTGCAGCTGCGGCCTTTTCAAATATGGCGGGACGGTCTGCCGGGGCATGCTCCCAGTGGAAATACACGCTGCTGCCCTGCTCGCGAAGGGCATCCGGAAGGCCCATGGAATGCACGGTAATTGAGCCGCCGCAGCCCACGGAACTGTTCCCCATAAGGGAAAGGGCAATGGCCTTGGCCTCTGCAGCATCGTTGGCAGAATGGACGATATAGTTGCGCTTTTCGAGCTCGGATACAAATTGATCGTAATTTTCGCAGAACATAAACCGCACCTCAAAATCTTAGGATTATTTGATTTAATTCTACTCTATAATCCCCGCGCTTGCAATTTGTTTCGGTATAAAGTATTATTCTAAAGATAGACACAATTATATCCTGGAGGAAACAAAATGGCATACAGCCGTGATCTGATAAGAAATTTCTGCATAATAGCCCACATTGACCATGGCAAATCCACCCTCGCGGATCGCATGATGGAGCTTACGGATACAGTGGCCATGCGTGATATGGAAGAGCAGATGCTGGATACTATGGACATAGAGCGTGAACGCGGCATTACCATCAAGGCCACGGCTGTTCGTATGTTCTATACACATACCGATGGGCAGAAATATATGCTGAACCTTATTGACACTCCGGGCCATGTTGACTTTACCTATGAAGTTTCCAGAAGTCTCGCTGCCTGCGAGGGTGCCGTGCTGGTTGTGGATGCTACTCAGGGCATAGAGGCACAAACCCTTGCAAACGTATACCTTGCGCTGGATAATGATCTTGAGATAGTGCCTGTGGTGAATAAAATCGATCTGCCCAGCGCACAGCCTGAGTTCGTTATAAAGGAAATTGAGGATGTTATCGGCCTGCCTGCCGAGGACGCGCCCCTTATTTCCGCCAAAAACGGCATAAATATCGATCAGGTTCTTGCAAAGATAGTGGATACCGTACCCCCTCCGGAGGGAGATACCGAAGCTCCGCTGCAGGCTTTGATATTTGACAGTATTTACGATAACTACAAGGGTGCACTGAGCTACGTTCGTGTAAAGGCCGGCACTGTAAAGCCCGGCATGCGCATACGCTACATGGCTACCGGCCGTGAGTTTGATGTTACCGAGGTGGGCGTATTCACTCCTGCCCTTGTGCCTACGGATTCTCTCAGCGCAGGCGAGGTGGGCTACATTGCCGCCTCCATTAAGAGCGTTGCGGATACCAAGGTGGGCGATACCATAACCAATGCCGCCAATCCTGCGAAAGAGGCTCTGCCCGGCTATAAGCAGGCAAACCCCATGGTATTCTGCGGCATATATCCTGCGGACGGCGCAGATTACGAGAGCCTGAGGGATGCGCTGGATAAGCTGGTTCTCAATGATGCATCCCTGTCCTATGAGCCCGAAACATCCATGGCGCTTGGCTTTGGCTTCCGCTGCGGCTTCCTTGGCTTGCTCCATATGGAGATAATACAGGAGCGCCTTGAGAGGGAATTTGACCTTGATCTTGTTACCACCAGCCCCAGCGTAATCTATAAGGTAAAGCGCACCGACGGCGAGGAAATCTGGATAGACAATCCCAGCAACCTGCCTGCGGTTACCGAAATTGAATACATGGAAGAACCCATGGTGGAGGCGCATATAATGACCCCCTCCGAATACGTGGGTACAATTATGGAGCTGTGTCAGGAAAAGCGCGGCATATTCCGCGATATGACCTATATCGAGGAGACCCGTGTAAACATAAAATACGAGCTGCCGCTCAATGAGATAATCTATGATTTCTTTGACCAGCTCAAATCCCGCAGCCGCGGCTATGCTTCCTTTGACTACGAGCTGAAGGAATACGTAAAGTCCGACCTTGTAAAGCTGGATTTCCTGCTCAATGGCGATATGTGTGATGCGCTGTCTACCATCGTCCATAAGGATAAGGCCTACGGCAAGGGCAGGGCAGTGGCAGAGAAGCTTCAGGAAGTAATACCCCGCCAGCAGTTTGAGATACCCATTCAGGCGGCAATAGGCGGCAAGATAATTGCCCGCGAAACCGTGCGCGCGGTACGCAAGGACGTTCTTGCAAAGTGCTACGGCGGCGATATAACCCGTAAGAAGAAGCTGCTTGAGAAGCAGAAGGAAGGCAAAAAGCGCATGCGTCAGATAGGTACGGTATCGCTGCCCAGCGATGCTTTCATGAGCGTGCTGCGTATAAACTGATATGGCAGGAATGTACCTTCATGTCCCTTTCTGCATAAAAAAATGCGATTACTGCGACTTTGTATCTTTCCCTGAAAAGGGTATGGCACAGAGCTATTTTGGGGCCCTGTGGCAGGAGACAGAGCTTTGCCGTGAGGAAAACAGGGACAAAAAATTCAATACCGTATTTTTCGGGGGCGGCACACCATCTGCGCTGCCTCCATATTATATTGCCCAAACCATGGCCCGCATTATGGATACATTTGATGTGTCCGGCGAAGAGATTACCATAGAGTGCAATCCCGGCACCGTGGATGAGGAAAAGCTTACCGCCTACAAAAACGCCGGCTTCAACCGCATATCTTTGGGCGTGCAGAGCTTTGACGACGGTCTGCTGAAGGGCATAGGCCGCATACACACTGCCAAAGAGGCAGAGGAAGCGGTGCAGCTTGCCCGCAAAGCCGGCTTTGACAATATAAATATAGATCTTATGTACGGCCTGCCGGGGCAGAAGCAGCAGGATTATATTGCTTCTGCAGAACAAGCGGCGCAGCTGGGCGTTGAGCATATTTCTGCATATTCACTTATTCTCGAGGAAGGAACAAGGCTGTACGACAGGGTGCAGAGGGGAGAAGTTTCCTTGCCGGATGATGATGAGGTATACGATATGCATCGGGCGGGAATGGCGCGGCTGAAGGAACTTGGCTATATCCGCTACGAAATAAGCAACTATGCAAAGCCGGGAAGACAGAGCCTTCACAATCTTAATTACTGGAATGTGGGGGAGTATCTTGGCCTTGGGCTTAATTCCAGCTCTGCTCTTATAAAGGACGGCAGACTGCTGCGATTCCGCAATGCCGAAATAATGACGGAGTACCTTGCGGACATGGGCAACGGCATACTTCCTCGCAGGGATGTGGAATATATCGCAGCTGAGGATGAAATGTTTGAATGGGCAATGCTGGGCCTGCGCAAAATAGAAGGCGTGGACAGGGCTGCGTTTGTGAAAAGATTCGGCACGGATTTTGCCCGTGCGTTTTCAGATGCAGTGAACACACTGAAAAATAAGGGCTGGCTGGAGCTGGATGAAGGATATGTTCGCCTTACGGACAGGGGGCTGGATATGCAGAATTCCGCTCTTTTGGAATTCATGGGACAAGAATGACAGTTTTATCAATATGATTTTTCCGTTTTGTCACATTGTTGAGCGCCACTCCGCTTGAAAGAATAACGGGGTGGTGTTATTATATTATCGGTGGTTAGCACTCAATAAGCCTGAGTGCTAACAAACAGAAAGGAGGGGACCGGGATGGAACTGGATATGCGTAAGATGCGCATACTGCAGGCAATAATAGACGATTACATTCTCACCGCCACGCCGGTAGGCTCGCGGACTGTGTCCAAGAATCCCGATATATCCCTTTCCTCTGCAACCATCCGAAACGTCATGTCAGACCTTGAGGATATGGGATACCTTGAACAGCCCCATACCTCCGCAGGGCGAATTCCTTCGGAAAAGGCATACCGCCTGTATGTAAACAGTATAATGCAGCGGGCGATGCTCACCCCCGGAGAACAGCGCTTCATACAGGATTGTTATTCCAATACCCTGAATAAGGTGGACGATATAGTCCGACAGACAGCATGGGTGCTGTCAAATATGACACGATACACCTCGCTGGTGCTTACCCCCCAGATGAGCGCTGCAAGGCTCAGACACATACAGCTTGTGCCGGTTGCAGAGGGCAAGGCGCTGATGGTCATCGTTACAGATGCGGGTATTACCCGGGATTATCTCATAGACGTACCCAAGGATATCACCTACGAGCAGCTCGAAAGGCTGTCCCGCGTGCTCACAAACCGTCTGAAAAACTGCAGGCTGGACAGGGTGAACCGGGATGAGATACCGGATCTTTTTACAGAACTGGAATCCCACAGAAACTTCCTTGACGGAGTGCTGGGCCATATGGGAAGCAGCGCAGACCACGGAGCAAAGCTGGAGCTTTCCGGTGCGACCAACATGCTGAACTATCCCGAATACAGCGATATGGACAGAGCCCGCAGCTTCCTGAGCGTGATAGAATCCAAGGATATGCTCACAAAACTGCTGACCGAGGCTACAAAGGTGGAATTCTCCATAACCATAGGCAATGAAAACGCATCTGAGGAGCTTAAGGACTGCAGCATCGTGACCGCCACATATAAGGTTGGCGGCAATCCCCTTGGCTCGCTGGGCGTCATAGGCCCCACGAGAATGAATTACTCCAGGGTGCTGGCGGTGCTTAAGCATCTGGGCGGCAGCCTTGGAAATATCCTGACAAATATGTTTGAAGAGGAGCGACAGTAAATTGGCTAAGGAACCCGAAAACAAAAAGACCGCCGAAGTTGAGGCGCAGCCTGAGCAGGAGACTCCCAAGGCGGAAACTGTGACCCTTACCGAAGAAGAATTCAAGCAGGTAAAGGAACACATCGAAAAGCTTGAGGCAGAGCGGGATGAAATGAAGCTGCTGGCCCAGAGGGTACAGGCAGACTTTGATAACTTCCGCAGGCGCAATGCCTCCATCCATGCGGACAGCAACCAGGAAGGCGCACGAAACGTCATCAAGGAGCTGCTGCCAGTGCTGGATAATTTTGACAGGGCTCTTGGCAATTCTGACGCAGTGGACGCTGCATGGCTTGCCGGCATACAGCTGGTATACAAGCAGCTGATGGACACCCTTGCAAAGCTGGGCATGGAAGAGATAGATGCTTCCGGCAAGTTTGATCCCGAGCTGCATAACGCGGTGATGCAGGATGAAGAATCCGATGCCGAATCCGGCATGATCACCGAGGTTTTTCAGAAGGGTTATAAAGTTAAAAATCGCATAATACGCCATAGCATGGTGAAGGTTGCGAAATAATATAAACACACAAGCAATTAGGAGGAAATAGATCATGGCAAAAATCATAGGTATCGACCTTGGCACCACCAATTCCTGCGTAGCCGTTCTGGAGGGCGGCGAACCCACCGTTATTACCAATTCCGAAGGCGCACGCACCACCCCTTCCGTGGTTGCTTTCAAGGATAATGAGCGTATAGTCGGCAGCGCTGCAAAGCGTCAGGCCATCACCAACCCTGACCGTACCATCAGTTCCATCAAGCGCGAGATGGGCAGCGCATACAAGAAGAATATCGACGGCAAGGACTACACTCCCCAGGAGATCTCCGCAATGATTCTGCAGAAGCTCAAGGCTGATGCCGAAGCTTATCTTGGCGAGAAGGTAACTCAGGCTGTTATCACCGTTCCCGCATACTTCAGCGACAGCCAGCGTCAGGCAACCAAGGATGCAGGCCGCATTGCAGGCCTTGAAGTTCTGCGTATAATCAACGAACCCACCGCAGCAGCCCTTGCTTACGGCATGGATAAGGAAACCAACCAGAAGATTCTGGTATACGACCTGGGCGGCGGCACCTTCGACGTATCCATCATGGAAATCGGCGACGGCGTATTCGAAGTTCTGGCAACCAACGGCAACAACCGTCTGGGCGGCGACGACTTTGACCAGCGCATTATCGACTATATCGCTACCGAGTTCAAGAAGGGATACGGCATTGATCTGCGTCAGGACCGCATGACTCTGCAGCGCCTGAAGGGA
>JAZNUG010000160.1:0-23777 GCA_045592165.1 Clostridia bacterium
CTGTGGGATAAGCCCACCATTGTAAACAACGTAGAAACCATGGTATGCGTCCCCTACATTCTCCGCGAGGGCGCAGCCAAGTTTGCCGAGTGCGGCACCGAAAAGTCCAAGGGCACCAAGGTATTCGCTCTGGGCGGCAAGATAAACAACGTAGGTCTGGTCGAGATTCCCATGGGCACCACCCTCCGCGAGCTTATCTATGACATCGGCGGCGGCATTCCCGGCGGCAAGAAGTTCAAGGCCATCCAGACCGGCGGTCCTTCCGGCGGGTGCCTCACCGCAGACTTCCTGGATGAACCCATCGATTTCGATACCCTTACCGAGAAGGGTTCCATGATGGGCTCCGGCGGCGCCATTGTAATGGACGAAGACAACTGCATGGTAGATGTTGCAAAGTTCTATATGGAATTCATCTGCGACGAATCCTGCGGCAAGTGTTCTCCCTGCCGTATCGGCACCAAGCGCATGCTTGAGATACTCAACAAGATAACCGAGGGCAACGGCACAATGCAGGATCTGGAAGAGCTGGAAGAGCTGGCCTCCATCGTAAAGACCAACTCCCTCTGCGCTCTGGGTCAGACCTCCGCAAATCCCGTAGTATCCACCATGACCCACTTCAGGGATGAGTACATTGCTCATATCGTGGATAAGAAGTGCCCCGCAAAGGTATGCAAGAAGCTGATGCGCTATGTTATCGATCAGAATAAGTGCATAGGCTGCGGTATGTGCGCACGCCAGTGCCCTGCCGATGCAATCTACAAGACCGAATACGTCGCTCCCGGCAAGAAGCTGCCCGCAATGGCAATCGACACTTCCAAGTGCGTAAAGTGCGGCGCTTGCATGGCTGTATGTAAGTTCGGCGCAATCGAAAAGAAATAAGAGGGAAGGAGAGACTGACAAATGGCTAAGATAAACATAAAAATCGAAGGCGTACCCTATCAGGTAGAGGCAGGCCTCACCATACTGGAAGCTGCCAAGGCCTGCGGCTATGAAATACCTTCCCTTTGCTCCTTTAACCATGGCGAGTGCTCCAGCGGTTCCTGCCGCGTGTGCCTGGTAGAGGCCACCGGCGCAAGGGGTCTGGTAGCATCCTGCGTATACCCCGTAAGCGAGGGCATGGAAATAAAGATTTCCACCCCCAAGGCCGCCGCTGCAAGGCGCGCCTCTGTGGAGCTGCTCCTTTCCAATCACAATCAGAACTGCCAGCAGTGCGATAAAAACGGCAAATGCGAGCTGCTTCATGTGGCCTATATCACCGGCGCACGTGAAGGCAAGTTCCAGGGCGCAAAGACACCTGTTACCGTTGACGAACTGACTCCCTCTATCGTACGCGATACCTCCAAGTGCGTACTGTGCGGCCGCTGCATTGCCCGCTGCCAGAATGCACACGGCATGGGCATACTGGGCTTTGAAAACCGCGGCTTCCGCACTATTGTAGCCCCTGCGGAGAACCGCTCCATGGCAAAATCCCCCTGCATTCTCTGCGGCCAGTGCGTAACCGTTTGCCCCACCGGCGCCTTGATGGAAAAGTCCGAGATAAGCAAGATCGACGAAGCATTCAAGGCCGGCAAGCACGTTGTTGTTCAGACCGCTCCTGCCGTACGCGCAGCATTGGGCGAGGAATTTGGAATGCCCGTTGGCACTCCCGTAACCGGCAAGATGGTTGCTGCTCTTAAGCGCCTTGGCTTCCACAAGGTATACGATACCAACTTCGCTGCTGACCTTACCATCATGGAGGAAGGCACCGAGCTTCTGGACAGAATCCAGAACGGCGGCGTACTGCCCATGATCACCTCCTGCTCCCCCGGCTGGATAAACTATGCAGAGTATAACTACGGCGATCTGCTGGATCACCTTTCCTCCTGCAAGTCTCCCCACCAGATGCAGGGTGCAATCCTCAAGACCTACTATGCGGAAAAGAACGGCATAAGCCCAGAGGATATCTTCGTTGTATCCGTTATGCCCTGCACTGCTAAGAAGTTCGAGAAGGAACGCGATCAGCTTAAGGTGGACGGCATTGAAGATGTTGACGCCGTTCTCACCACCCGCGAGCTGGCCCGCATGATCAAGCGCGCAGGTATACTGTTCGACAGACTGCCCGATGAAGAGTTCGATGCTGACCTGATGGGCGATTACACCGGCGCAGCCGTAATCTTCGGCGTAACCGGCGGCGTTATGGAAGCAGCTCTGCGTACCGTATACTTTGTTCTTACCGGCAAGGAACATGAGGGAATCAACTTTGAGGCTGTTCGCGGCTTTGAAGGCGTAAGGGAAGCTTCTCTGGATATAAACGGCATGACCGTGAATGTTGCCATTGCCCACGGCATGAAGACTGCCAAGGTACTGCTGGATGACATCCGCGCAGGCAAGAGCAAGTATCACTTCATCGAGATCATGGGATGCCCCGGCGGCTGTATCGCAGGCGGCGGCCAGCCCATCATCCGTCCCTGCTTCCTGCCCAATGAGAGCGACGATATCCTTGACACCTACAAGGAGAAGCGCGCAAAGGCACTGTACAGCGAGGATGAGCGTCTGGTACTGCGTCAGAGCCACAACAATCCCCAGATTCAGCAGCTTTATGCAGAGTTCCTGGGCAAGCCCAATTCCCACAAGGCACATGAGCTGCTGCATACCACCTATGCAGCCCGCGAAAAGTACAGCGACTGATAAACATAAAATAAAAAAGTCCCTTCGGGGACTTTTTTATTTGCACTGTTACAGCTCTATTCTGATATCTGCTTCTGATGCATCGCTTTCGTCATGGGTTACCATTATCAGCAATGCATCCTTTGTATATTGGCGTATCACTTCAAGTGTGGTTGAGCGGGTGGCGGGATCCAGCCCTTTGAGGGGCTCATCCATGATGTATACCTTTGCTTTTACCGCAAGCGCCCGGGCTATGGCAACCCTCCGCTTCATGCCGCCGGAAAGCTCCTTTGGCTTTTGGTTGAGGGCGGATTCAAGGCCCAGCTCACACAGCAGCTCCTTCGCCGTTTCTTCATCCGAAGCAAGGGCGGCGTTGCTGAGGGCGGTATCCCATGGCAGCAGGCGGTCCTCCTGAAATACCATGCTGATATCCCCAGCGGTAATTACATTGCCGCTGTCCGGAGCGCACAGCCCTGCAATGATATTGAGCAGGGTGGTTTTACCTGTGCCGGAGCGGCCGGTGACGGCGCAGAAGCCTTTATCCGGAAGTTCCAGTGAAAAATCCTTCAATACAGTATTGCCTTCATAGGCTTTGGTTACGTTGCTAAGGCGTATCATGCAGCCTCCTTACCAGCCGCACAAGCAGCTTTTCCAGTATCATGCTGATGATTATGATTACCGCTGTCCATGCAAAAAGGTCAACGGTTTCAATATATATCTTTGCGTTGTACAGATTCACTCCTATACCTATGGCATGGGGAGCCAGTACCTCAGCGGCGATACCCGCCTTCCATGCAAGGCCCATACCGGACTTTGCGGCGGCCAGCAGGAAGGGGAATATGCTGGGCAGATATATCCTGAGCAGTGTTTTTATCCTGCCAAGGCGAAACACCTTCGCCATTTCAAGGAGCTTTGTGTCGGTGGACTTTATACCTTCGTATGTATTTGACCACACTACGGGAAGTACCATCAGGAAGGACGTGACGGCAGGTATCCGCTCCTTTGAAAGGAATACAAACATCAGTATTATGAAGGATGCAACGGGAGTTGCCCGTATTATCTTTGCCGCAGGGGAAAGAAGGGCATCCAGCAGCTTTGAGCGGGCGGTGAGTATGCCCAAGGCACCGCCGAAAAGCAGGGCGCACAGGTAGCCTGCAAGTATCCTAAGCAATGACAAGCCTATATGCCGCCAGAACTCTCCTTCGGCGGCAAGCTCCATAAGCCTTGAAAGCACCGCAAGAGGTGCCGGAATCAGCACCTCTTTGCCAACGATCGTGTGTATAAGCTGCCATATGACCAGCCATGCGGCGGCCACGGCGGCTGTTTTTGCGGTTTTCTTTACCCCATGTAATACATATCCTCGCCGGGAAGTTTTCCGCCTACGGACTGGGGATTTGCTGCGTGGAGAACGGACAGCATGCCGCCTACCATTGCCTGCATATCCTGGCCGGTAACGCAGACTATGTTGCAGTTGGGTATGGCCTTTTCCGCAAGCTGAGCAGAGGCCATTATGCCGTAGGATTCAATAAGGGCGGCGGTATCAGTGGGATTTTCCACGGCGTATGCGGAAGAGGCTGCATAATCCTTAAGGAAAGCCTCAACTGCCTCGGGATGTGCCTCGGCAAAGTCCTTGCGTACCACCAGACAGCCCTGTACCAGCTCCGCATCCGAGATCCTGCTCCATTCCTCGGTTATATCCAGGGCTATGCGTGCGCCTTCCACTTTGCTCAGCGCAGTGGTAACAAAGGGCTCGGGAACAATTATAACATCTATATTGCCCGCGGCCAACTGGGTAACGGCTTCGGCATGCTCTGCGGCATACTCAATATCCACCTGACCTGCAAGGCCGTTCTGCTCAATAAGATAATTTACGATATACTCAGGGGTGCTGCCCTGTCCTGCGGCAAGTATCTTTTTGCCGGCAAGGTCTGCAAAGGACTGTATGCTTTCTCCCTTTTCCACCACATACAGCACGCCAAGGGTATTTACAGCGGCGGTAAGTACCTGGCCTTCGGTTTTGTTGTACAGCACAGATGCAAGATTTACAGGCACGGCGGCGATCTGAATATCGCCGGAGATAAGGCCGCCGGACACCTGATCGGGACTGCCTGCAAATGTGACGGACAGGGGATAATCGAGATCTCCGTCCAACGCACGGGAATTAAGCTGGGCGATGCCCATGCCGGTAGGGCCGTTCATTGCAGCGGCGCTTATGGGAGTATCCTCGGCTCCGGCGCATGCGGTAAGGGTCAGCAGAAGCAGGGCAAGTGTGAATACAAGTGCTTTTTTCATAGCGGATGTTCCTTTCGGTTGTATGGATTATTAAAATTCTTTCAGTATGCGTATGGTGCGGCCCTTTCGGGAGATGGAGCCGTCTGCTTCCATTGAGTCCAGAGTGCGGTACAGGGAAGCCCTGCCCACGCCCAGATATTCGGCAAATTCAGTAAGGCTGCAGGGGAGTGTGACGGTAGATATGCCCTTTTCTGTCCTTGCGTTTTCCTCAAGGTAAAGGGTCAGCCGGCTGGCAGCCGTGTAACCCGCAAGGGAAGTGATTTTTTTATTGAGGAAAACCACCCGGCTCACAAGAAATTCTGTCATATTAAGGGCAAATGCTCCGCCCTTTGATATTGCGTGGGAAAGAGCTGTGCCGGAAATATGCAGGGCATTGCAGCCATCGGGGGCGGTAAGGCGGCTCATGCTGCCGCAATGGGACAAAGCAGAGGCGGCATTTACAGCCTCAGGGGGGATGGCTTCACGCATGAGAATGCTGCGGCCGTCGGAAGCGGGCTTTTCTATCAGTACCCTGCCGGACAGCAGTATCAGCATGCCGTCGGAGGGCAGCTCTTCGCCGGGAAAGCAATGGAGTATGCTGCAGCCTTCATGCTTAAGCAGCTCTGCAAGCTCTGCATCGCTCATTCCGTGAAACAGCGGACAGGCGGATATTGTATTTATGTGGGATTTGATATTTGCTTGAACCATGTGTTCTCCGAATCAATGAATTGTCTCACCTGAGACAATTATAATATATACCAACGGATTTATTCCTGTCAATGACATATTTGTGTACTCATTTTGCAGCCATTGCAAATAAAATGAAAACACGCAGACCTTCAGGGGCAATATGCTTTTCTTTTTGCGGCAATATGGTATAATATAAAAGCAGAAATAAGGGGAAAAGGAGAATGTAAATGGAACAAAACTACGTTTGGAAGGACAGAAAGCGCATAATCTTTGGCCTGCCCTGGACCTTTACCCGCTATTACCTTACCGAGGAAAAACTTATAATCGATACCGGATTTATCAACCGCAGGGAAGAGGAAATCCGCCTGTACCGCATATTGGATATAACTCTCAATCGCCCTCTGGGGCAGAGGCTGTGGGGCCTTGGCACCGTGCATCTCTGCACCGCAGATAAAACCACATCCGAAATGGATATCAAGCGAGTAAAGAATTCCCGTGAGTTCAAAGAACTGCTAAGCGATCTGGTGGAAAAGGAGCGTAACGAAAAGCGCATTGCCGGCCGCGAATATATGTTTGCGGATGACGGCGATTTTGATGGCGTGGACGACGATGTAATGTAATATGCAAAACAATAAAAGCTCCCTGTGCAGGGGAGCTTTTGTGTTGCCGGTTTTTGTTTGCAGGCATATCCGTATAAAACAAAAGAACCACCCCAAAGAGTGGTTCTTTTATTTGGCACCCGGTAGGGGAGTCGAACCCCTGTTCCCGCCGTGAGAGGGCGGTGTCCTAGGCCACTAGACGAACCGAGCACAAGCTACGCATTCCATTATACAGTTTTTTTTGAATATGTCAACAACTTTTTGACGGAATTTGTGCATATTGCGTATGGAATTTCATAAATACTTTTATTCGGGTTGGTATGTGGTATAATATATTAAATAACTATGCTTTAGGAGATGTTTCCCTATGAATTACGCGCCCATGCTGGTATACGTTCTGGTGGCGTGCATTACTCCCGGACCAAATAACATAATGTCAATGTACCTTGCGGCCCATTACGGCTTTAAGGGCGCAAGAAAGTTCATGATAGGCAGCGGAACAGGCTTTACAGTTAAAATGCTGCTGTGCGGCGGGCTTAATCTTGTGCTGGCGGAGGCAATACCTGCCGCAGTGCCCTATGTTAAATGGATAGGCGCGGCATACATGCTTTACCTTGCCCTGCATATGCTGCTGGATGGCTTTAAGAAGCAAAAGCCGGATAAGGACGACGGCATACAGGGCGGAGAATCCACCTACAAGAGCGGCATACTGCTTCAGTGTCTCAATATAAAGAGCTGGGTATTTGCCCTCAGCCTGTTTTCCATATATGTAGTGCCCTACGATACTTCTTTCAGGGCAATCATAATCGGCACCCTTATTGCCTTTGCCGCCATGATAGTAAGCACTCTTCTCTGGGCGGCCTTTGGCAGCGCAATCCGCAGGGTGTACAAGCAGCATATCAAGATGTTCAGCGTGATAATGGCCGCATCCCTTGTATGGTGCGCTGTTACCGCCGTAATGTAATACAGCATCAGAGGAGGATAGGGCATGAAAAAACTGCTGGTTGTTATTGATTATCAGAATGACTTTGTAGACGGCTCCCTTGGCTTTGAGGGCGCAGAAAAGCTGGATGGTCCCATCGTGGAGCGCATACTTCAATACAGGGCGGAAGGCCATGATGTGGCTTTCACAAGGGATACCCATTATCAGGATTACCTTGAAACACAGGAAGGCAGGAAACTGCCGGTTGTTCACTGCATAAAGGGTACCCACGGCTGGGAGATATACGGAGAAACCGCAAAGCAGGTGCAGGAAGGCGACGAAATAATCGATAAGCCCACCTTCGGCAGCATGGCGCTGGGCGAATTTGCCATTGAGGGCGCATATGACGAGATTGAGCTGGTCGGCCTTGTTTCAAATATCTGCGTTATGACCAACGCTGCCATACTCAAAACCGCCCTGCCCGAGGCCCAGATAACCGTAAACGCAGCCCTTACCGCATCCCATGATGCGGATATGAACCGCAAGGCCCTGGATGTTCTTGAGGGCATACAGGTAAACGTGATAAACAGAAAAGGAGAATAGTATGACTAATGCAGTATTGGATGCCCTGAAGAACAGACGCAGCATACGCAAGTACAAGGCAGAACAGATAACCGATGAGGAGCTTAATGCGGTGCTTGAAGCGGGAACATTTGCCCCCACCGGCATGAACTTCCAGTCTCCCCTGATGGTAGTGGTGCAGGATGCGGAGACCGTTGCAAAGCTTTCCCGCATGAATGCCGCCGTAATGGGTCAGACAGATTCCGATCCCTTCTACGGTGCACCCACTGTGGTTATCGTTCTTGCAGACAGCGAGAATTACAACGGATTTGCAGACGGCTGCCTTGTAATGGGCAACCTTATGAACGCCGCATACAGCATCGGCCTTGGCTCCTGCTGGATAAACCGCGCCCGTGAAATGTTCGAAACCGACGAGGGCCGTGAAATGCTCAGGGCATGGGGCATTGACGACAAATACACCGGCGTGGGCAACTGCATACTGGGATATCCCGATTGTCCCCACCCCGAAGCAAGGCCCCGCAAGGAAGGCTATGTGGTCAGGGTGTAAAAAGCCTTACCGCACAATTAAAAACAAAGCATAGCGTCATGCCCGCAAGGGCAGGCACAATTATGGAGACCAGGGTCCATTTGAGACTGCCGGTCTCTTTTTTTATCGTAAGGCAGGCGGTGGCGCAGGGCCAATGCATAAGGGAAAACAGCAGCATGGATACAGCGGTGGTCCAGCTCCATCCATTCTGCAGCAGCATCAGCTTCAGCTGTTCAAGGCTTGTGTAGTCAATGAGGGTGCTCTGTGCCGTGTATGCCATCAGCATAACCGGGATAACTATTTCGTTTGCAGGGAAGCCCAATATAAAGGCCAGCAGTATTACACCATCCAGCCCCAGCAGCCTTGCAAAGGGATCCAGAAAGTCAGAGCTTATGCTAAGGAGGGATACGCCGCTTATCTGCAGATTTGCCATCAGCCATATGACAAGCCCTGCGGGAGCAGCGGCGCATACTGCCCTCCCCAGCACGAAAGCCGTCCTGTCCAGCATAGAGCGCAGAATCACCCTGCCCACCTGAGGGGGACGGTATGGGGGCAATTCAAGGGTAAAGGATGACGGGACACCTTTCAGCAGGGTTGCGGACAGCAGGCGGGATGCCGCAAAGGTCATGACGATGCCAAGCACGATCACACCTGTCAGCAGCAGGGCTGAGGTCAGGGAAGCGCCCATACCCCTCGAGGAGGATACAAAGAACATGGATATTACCGCAATAAGGGTGGGAAAGCGGCCGTTGCAGGGTACAAAGCTGTTTGTGATAATCGCAATGAGCCGCTCTCTGGGCGAGTCGATTATGCGGCAGCCTGTGATGCCGACGGCATTGCATCCAAACCCCATGCACATGGTGAGGGCCTGTTTGCCGCAGGCATGGCAGGCTTTGAAGCACCTGTCCAGATTGAAGGCCACCCGGGGGAGGTAGCCAAGGTCTTCCAGCAGGGTGAACAACGGAAAGAATATTGCCATAGGGGGCAGCATAACGGCCACAACCCATGCCGCTACACGGTATACTCCCAACAGCAGCATTTCATACAGCCAGGGGGGCAGAGAAGTGCTGCGGCATAGTTCCAACAGTTTATCCTGCAGACCGAAAAGCAGCTCGCTCAGAAGCTGGGAAGGATAGTTTGCTCCGGAAATGGTGAGCCAGAGTATACCCAGCAGCAGGCACAGCATGGCAGGGAAACCGGTAAGCGGGCGGGTAAGCAGCTTATCTATCCGTCTGTCCCGGTTAAAGGATTCCGGCTGCACATGCACCGTGTCCCGGTATATGTGGGATGCAAGGGCGGATATGGAAGCGGTTACCGTGTCATTTATGCGCTGGAAATCCATTCCGTTTTCCGCAAGGTTTTGTTTCACTGTATTCAGCTGATTTTTCAGCGCCGTTTCGTCATTTCCCGGGGAATTTGTACCGTCCAGCAGGCGAAGCGCGGCGTATTTTCGCCGGGCTTTATCCCGATGGGAAATAAATGGAGTTATTTCCCGAACGGCATTGCTGACAGGTTCGGGATATTGCGGGCGAAGGGGTGAGTTTTCTGCGCTGACGGCCCTTTCTATGGCGGGCAGTATGAGGGACGGCCCATTCTTTGAGCGGGCGGTAAGGCCTGTAACCGGTACGCCCAGCCTGTGGGCAAGGCGGGGGATGTCTATGGTTATGCCGTTGCGCCGGGCCTCGTCCATAAGGTTTACGCATACGAGAACTTTATCCGTGATTTCCAGCGTTTGCAGCACAAGATTCAGGTTGCGCTCAAGGCAGGTTCCGTCGCATACCACTACGGTAAGGTCAGCTTCTCCGGACAGTATGTAATCCCGGGCTATCTCTTCCTCCGCAGAGCGGGCGGCCAGGGAATAGCAGCCGGGCAGATCCACAATGCGGTAATTCTGCCCATTGAAGCTGAAGCGGCCCTCCGCCCGGGATACAGTTTTGCCGGGCCAGTTGCCGGTATGCTGATTCAACCCTGTAAGGCCGTTGAACAGGGTGCTTTTGCCTACGTTGGGATTACCCATGAGGGCGATGGTGATAACATCTCCCATGCTATATCTCCTCAATTATCACGCTCGCCGCATCATCGCGGCGCAATGCTATGACGGCGCCTCTGATAAGGTATGCAGTGGGATCGCCCAGGGGGCTTTTCATAAGGCATTCCACCCGCGCCCCCTCCACAAGGCCCATATCCCTGAGCCGTCTTCTGATGCCTCCTTTGGCATACATATCCGATACTACGGCAACTGCGCCGGGAGAAATATCGCACAGCCTGTTTTTCATATTGTCCGCCTCCGATGCTTTTAAATGGAATAACACACAATATGATATTCCACATATATGCATACTGTTACAAAACAAAGGCCGCCCGAAGGGGAGGCCTTATGTGTATTGCGGTTATTTGTTTATAAGATAGCAGGCTTTTTCGTAGTCGCTGCGGTGAACGTATATGGTGTACTGATAAGCGTAATTGGAGCTTTGACCAAAGGAACCTGTGCGCCCTCTCGTATAGCTTCCGGAGGAGCGGCTGTCGGTCTTTATGCGGTAATTTATGCCGTTCTGCGAAAGTGCATCCCGTACCTGAGCCTGCTTTTCCATGCTGTAAGTGGTCAGCAGTTCCCGTCTGTTGAATATTGTTATCACGGGCGGTTTCCTTTCTGGCGGTTTGCTTTATTCTATGGCCACCAGCTTTGCGCTGCGTACCCCCTTGAGGGTATGTAGCTGGGCAACTATGGCCTCGGTGGTCATGGATATGTTTGTCATATCCACCGACAGCACTACGCTTGCAATGCCGTGAATGGGCAGGCTCTGGGTGATGGTGAGAATGTTTGCCCCCATGCCGGAAAAGCCGTTGAGCACCTCGCTGAGTATGCCCTGCTCATGGGAGAGCATCATGGAAAATACGGCCTTTTTGCAGGCGGTGTCGTTGCTGGGGGAGAAAATATAGTCCTTGTATTTGTAATAGGTGCTGCGGGATATGCCAACCAGCTTTACCGCCTCGCTGACCTCATGGACCCTGCCTTCGCGGAGCATATTGCGGGCTTCCACTACCTTTTCGTAGTAGTCGGGCAGTATTCTTTTATCCACGATAAGATAATTGCTCTGCATAGGCTACCTCCTAAAATTCCAGCCCGGTAAATTTCTTCATCAGGGTGTAACCCTCTTCCACGTGGAGACCGCAGGCCGCGGCGGATGCTTCGGTATAAACCGCGGGGCCCTGACGCTCACAGTCGCTTCTGTACAGAACGAAGGGAACTGCATCTGTGGAGTGGGTGCGGATTTCGATAGGGGTGGGATGATCGGGCAGCAGCATTATGGCGTAATCTTCTCCTGCGGCTTTAAGTCCATCTTCAAGATAGCCCAGAATGTCCTTATCGATGGCTTCGATTGCATCTATCTTGCACTGTATGTCACCTGCATGTCCGCTCTCATCGGGGGCTTCCACGTGGATATAAACGAAATCAACATCCGAGGTGAGCAGCTCAAGGGCCTTTCTGCCCTTTGCGGCGAAGTCGGTGCGCTTGGCACCTGTTGCACCCTCAACGAAAGGCACTTCCATGCCGGCACATATTCCAAGTCCCTTGATAAGGTCAACGGCGCATACCACACCGCCCTTAAGGCCGTAAAGCTCCTCAAAGGGGGCAAGGGCGGGTTTGGTGCCCTCTCCCCAGAACCAGCAGGTATTGGCGGGATTTTCGCCCTTTGCAATGCGGGCAAGGTTTACGGGATGGTCTTTCAGCAGTTGGTGGGAATCCAGCATGAACTTTGTAAGCCTTTCGCCGTAGCGGCCCTTGGGCAGGCAGCCGCGCACAGGCTTGCCGGTGATATCGTGGGGCGGGGTAAGGTCGGTACCCACCTGAGCGTTTTTGATTACCAGACAATGGCGGTAGCTTATGCCGGTATAAAGGTGCATATCCTCGGTATTGAGATGCTGGGCCACGTATTCCACCAGCTCTTTGGCTTCCTCGGTGGATATTTCATCGGAGGAGTAGTCTATCATGGTCTTGTCCTGATAGTCCTCTTCATCGGATACGGTGGAGATATTGCAGCGTATGGCAATGTCATTGGGGCCAAGGTCTATGCCCATGCTGACAGCTTCCAATGGGGAACGGCCCCGATAGTAAATGGAAGGATCGTAGCCCATTACCGCAAGATTTGCTATATCGGACTGGGGGTGCATGCCTTCGGGGATGGTGCGGGCGGTGCCGCATACGCCCCGGCTTGCAAGGGCATCCATGTTGGGCTTATGGGCAACCTCCATGGGGGTTTTGTTGCCAAGTTCGGGTATCGGTCTGTCGGCCATGCCGTCGCAGAGCAGTACGATGTATTTCATAGGCGGTGTCCTTTCTTTGTTTAACCGATAAATCCTTCAGAGAGGAAGCTGCGCATATGTGCGGGGGGAATGGAGCTGGTGAAGCGCTCCTGTGCATCCCTGAGGTTTGCAAGGGCGGCAGGGGGATTGAGGCCGGATATTTCCGCAACTCTGTTCAGCAGGTCAAATTCCTCGCCGGAGCAGTCCGCATCCAGCGCCTTGAGCACGCTGAGAGGGAATTTGAAGGGGCTGGCAGTGGAGGCGATGACAGTGGGGGTGCTGTCGCCGGTGCGGGCCTTGTAGGCACCGTATACGTTTATTGCAACGGCAGTATGGGGGTCGGCAAGGTAACCCTTGTCTGCAAATACCTTCTTTATGGTGTCCGCTGCCATTGCATCATCCGCATAGCCGCAGTCAAAGCGGGCCTGTATTGCAGCCCTGAGGGAGTCGCTTACCTGATACCTGCCCTCCTTTGCAAGGGAGGCCATATAGCCCTTTACCTCGGCGGAATCGCCGCACTCCATGTACAGCAGCCTCTCCAGATTGGAGGAGATGAGTATATCCATGGAAGGGGAGGTAGTGAGGAAGAAGGGGCGGTTGCGGTCATATACACCGGTGGAGATAAAATCTGTCAGCACGTTGTTGCTGTTGGACGCGCAGATGAAGCGGTTTACAGGCAGGCCGCAGAGTTCCGCAATGCGGGCGGCAAGTATGTTGCCGAAGTTGCCTGTGGGTACGCAGATGTTGATTTTATCCCCAAGGGCCAGACTGCCGGAATTTACAAGGTCGCAGTATGCGGAGAAGTAATATGCCACCTGGGGAACAAGCCTGCCCCAGTTGATGGAATTTGCAGAGGAAAGGCGCAGGCCGGATTTGAGCAGCTCTGCATTATAGTCTGCGTCGGTGAATATGGCCTTTACGCCGGTCTGAGCATCGTCAAAGTTGCCGTCCACGGCGGTGACAAGCACGTTTTCGCCCTTCTGGGTGGTCATCTGCAGCTTCTGTATGGGGCTGGTGCCGCCGTTGGGGTAGAATACGCATATCTTGGTGCCGTCTACGTCGGCAAAGCCCTCAAGGGCGGCCTTGCCTGTATCGCCGGAGGTGGCAACAAGGATTACGATATCCTCATTTACGCCCTTTTTCCTTGCGGAGGCGGTGAGAAGATAGGGGAGAATCTGCAGGGCGAAATCCTTGAAGGCGGAGGTGGGGCCGTGGAACAGCTCCAGAATGTATGCGGAATCACCTATCTTTACCACGGGGGCGGTGTTTTCGCCAAAACGGTCCGGGGCGTATGCGGCATTGGTGTAGCGCTCCAGTTCCTCAGCAGAGAAGTCCTCCAGGAATCTGCCCATCACGGCTGCGGCACGGCCGGCGTAATTGAGCTTTGCCATGGCGGAAATATCCTCGGCGGAGAAAGCGGGGAAGCTTTCCGGCAGGAAAAGACCACCGTCGGGGGATATGCCGGTAAGTATGGCCTTGGATGCGGATACGGAAACGCCGCTGTCGCGGGTGCAGGTGTATTTCATTAGGTAAACCTCCATGTATTATCACAACAATGGATTGATTATACGATGTTTGCGAAATAAATACAAGTGTTTTTATTTTAGAAACAAAGGGCCGGACTGCAAGCCTGTGTTTTGTTTTTTTACATAAGGCGGCCGGTGTGATTTTCAATATATACAGCCGATAAAAAATGTATCGGTCTTTTTTTATATACTTTCCTTCCGGAACGGATGGAAAAAAGTCGGAAAAGAAAGAGAATACCTGATAAAAACGGACGGACATGCACGGTCTTGTCAGGCTTGACTTTGCAATGAAAATAATGCAAAATATATAGGTAATAATGATATAAGATAAGATATCCGGTTTGTGTCCATAAAAAGTCAATTATATTTAACCACCAATAAAAATTACAAACGGAGGTCGCATTAATGCGGGCGTGGGAAATCGAAAAGATGTCCATCGAAAGCCAGATTCCCGTCAGGCTTGAGGATGACAACGAGGTTCTCTGGGAGGAGCAGACTAATTCCGTAGAAGAGCGTTTGGATGCTGCCGTTAAGATTTACTGGGGTTCCAGAGTTCCCGGTTCTTTGGCGCGTGATACCATGGCGGTTGCCGCCATACAGGCCCAGGAAAACCAGGGCACCATCGTGCCCAATGCGGAACAGCTGCTGCTGGCAGGCTTCCGTGCCGTGACCGAGGATGATATTTCCGGACTTCACAGGGCGACCTACGCCCTCTTTGAGGGATGCCGCAATGCGGTAAAGGATGAATCCTCCGATTACTGGAATTTCAATTTCTACGAAACCTTCGAAGATTATGAAAAAGCCGTATCCTTCCCCGAGGCTCAGAAGGTGGATATGGGAGACGGCCTTATGGACCGTATCCATGCCGGCTGGCTGTGCCAGATAATCGGCGGTGCATACGGCACCTGCCTTGAAGGCTATAAGACGGATAATATCCTCAAGGCATACAACCGCATCGATAAATACCTTCGCAAGCCCAATACCTACAACGACGACATCACCTACGAGCTTGCCCTGCTGTGCGCATACGAAAAAAACGGCAAGGCCACCAACAGCCATGATATCGCCGATGAATGGCTGGCCCGCATAGGATTTGGCTGGTCCGCAGAGGATATGGCTCTGCGAAATCTGCGCTGCGGCATACTTCCTCCCGAAAGCGGCCGCTTCAACAACCCCTATCGTGAGTGGATAGGCGCCCAGATGCGCGGCGTAATACTGGGCCAGCTGTATCCCGGCAATCCCCGCGAGGCCGCAAGGGCAGCATGGCAGGATGCTGAGATTTCCCACTACCACAACGGCATACTGGGCGAAGTATTCAACGCAGTTCTTTGCTCCATGGCCTTCTATGAGAAGGATATCAAGACACTTGTGGAAAAGGCCATTGCCCTTATCCCTGCAGACACTGAGTATTACAGCATAGTCAGGTTTGCACTTGACCGCTGCAAGGAAAGCGACAACTGGAAAGACGCATGGAAGCCCTGCGAAAAGAAGGTTGAGCGTTATAACTGGGTACACAGCTATCCCAATGCAGCCGCAGAGGTTGTTGCCCTGTGGTTCGGCGAGGGTGATTTCACCCGCACCCTGGAAGTATGCGGCCTGTGCGGTCAGGATGTTGACTGCAACGCCGCCCAGATCATGACCGTATGGGGCACCATATTCGGCCTTGACGCCATTCCTTCTTACTGGAAGGATCCCATCGGCGACAAGCTGGATACCTACGTGCGCGGCATGAGGGTGCTGAGCATCCAGAAGCTGTCCGAACGCACGGCAAATGTTGCCAGAACTCTGGCGGAATAACTTACGTTAATATCCGGAAACCGGATGTTATAATGCCCGAAAAGGGTGCAAATTTGAAAGGAGAAAAATAATGAAGAAACTGATTGCTGTCCTGATGGTACTGGCAATGGTACTGGCCTTTGCAGGCTGTGCCAAGGAACCCGCTGCTGAGGAAGCCGCTGGCGATAAGATCCGCCTGGTTTACATCGTTAATGGTACTCTGGGTGACAAGTCCTTCTTTGATTCCGGTAAGGAAGGCCTTGACATGATCAACGAGCAGTATGGCGACAAGTTCTATACTGAAGTTCGCGAAATGTCCTACGATTCCTCCGTATGGGAGTCCTCCGCTATGGATATCGCTTCCGAGGGCTGGGACATCATCGTAATGGGTACCTGGGATATGGCAGCTATCGCTGCAAAGATTGCTGCAGAGTATCCTGAAACCAAGATCTGGTTCTTCGACGAGCAGTGGGACTTTGAAGCCAACCCCGCAGAAAATGCATACGGCATGCTCTTCGCTCAGAACGAAGGCTCCTACCTGGTAGGTATGGCTGCTGCCAGCATTTCCAAGACCGGTAAGGTTGCATTCATGGGCGGCTATGAGAACACCGTTCTGCAGGACTTTGCAGTAGGTTACACTCAGGGCGCCAAGGCTGTTAACCCCGATGCTGACGTTAACGTAAGCTGGACCCAGAGTTTTGACGATGTTTCCATCGGCAAGGATATCTCCCTCGGTCTCTATCAGCAGGGCTACGATGTAGTATTCTCCTGCTGCGGCAACTGCGGCCTCGGCGCATTTGACGCTGTTGTAGAGATGGGCGATGGCTACTATGTAGTAGGCGTTGACGGCAACCAGGGTGCATACTGGGAGTCCATCGGCGAGACCGAAAAGGCTGCTCACACCATCACCTCCATGCAGAAGAACGTTAACAACGCTTTCCTGCGTGCTGCCGGCCTCCATCTGGAAGGCACCTGCCCCTACGGCTCCAACGAGACCCTTGGTCTTGCTGAAGGCGGCGTAAGCTTCTCCGTAACCGATACCACCACCTCTGTTCTCGGTGAGGAAGTAATCGCAGCTATGGAAAAGGCTCAGGCTGACATCATCAGCGGCGCTATCGCCGTTGACACCGCTTTCTAAAGCTGAAACCGGAGATTTCACCGTAAATACAAAACGGTAAAGAGAAAAGCTCTGGCCGTTACACTATGTGCTGACGGCCAGAGTTCCTTTTTAAACAAACCAAAAGGAGATCTGCAGATGAAAGACTTCCTTGTGATGGAAAACATCACAAAAGTATACGATAACGGCGTAATGGCCAACGATAATGTATGCTTCTCCGCAGAAAAGGGCGAAATACACGCCATCTGCGGCGAAAACGGCGCCGGCAAGTCCACCCTTATGAAGCTGCTGTTCGGCGTTGAGCAGCCTAACCAGGGCCGTATTATTCTCAGGGGCGAGGAAGTAAAGCTCACATCCCCCCTCAAGGCCATCGAAATGGGAATAGGCATGGTGTACCAGCACTTTGTTCTGGTGCCCTCTCTTACCATTGCGGAAAACGTAATGCTGGGCATTGAGCCCAAGAAGGGAATACGCTTCGATAAGGAAAAGGCCGTGGAGCTGACCCGGGCAATATGCGAAAAATATAACTTTGACATCGATCCCCTGGCAAAGATCGAAGACATTTCGGTCGGCGTCAAGCAGAAGGTTGAAATAATAAAGGCGCTGATACGCGGCGCTGAGATTCTCATACTGGACGAGCCCACCGCAGTTCTCACCCCTCAGGAAACCAAGGAACTGTTTGAGCAGCTTAAGCTCCTCAAAGAAGCTGGCCATACCATAATCTTCATCTCCCATAAGCTCAATGAGGTTAAGTACCTTTGCGACCGTGTTACCATTATCCGTCACGGCCGCACAATGGGCACCCATAACGTGGCAGATGTTACCGAAGCGGACATCTCCCGCCTGATGGTAGGCTCTGACGTTGAGCTGGTGATCAGCAAAACTCAGGCCCAGCCCAAGGATGCTGTTCTCAGGGTAAAGAACCTTGTTACCTATAACGAGGTGGGTAAGAAAACCCTTAACGGCGTATCCTTCACCGTACGCGAGGGCGAAATTCTCGGCATTGCCGGCGTAGAAGGCAACGGCCAGCGAGCCCTCATAAACATGATAACCGGCTTTGGCGAGGGCGGCTCCGGCGAGGTCAGCATAAACGGCAAGGATATACGCAGCCTCAGCATCAAGCAGCTGCGCCAGGAAGGCCTTGTACATGTTCCGGAAGACCGCAACGTAATGGGCGTGGCCAAGAATATGTCCATCCGCGAAAACCTGATTTCGGATAAGATAAACCTGCCCAGGTACAATAATCGTGTTACGCTCAATGACGAAGCCATTGATGCTGATACCAATCAGTGGATAAAGGACTTTGACGTGGTATGTGCAAACAGCCTTCAGCAGGTTGGCATGCTGTCCGGCGGCAACGTTCAGAAGGTTGTAGTTGCCCGCGAGCTTACCAGCTACACCAAGCTTATCGTATGCGATCAGCCCACCCGAGGCATTGACGTTGGCGCAACCGAGTTCATCAGAAAGCGCCTTGTTCAGAAGAGGGACGAAGGTAATGCAATTCTGCTGGTCAGCGCAGACCTGGGCGAGGTAATGAATCTGTCGGATAAGCTTATCGTAATGTACGGCGGCGAAATAGTAGCCTATTTCCCCGATGTTGCTGACATTACCGAAGAGGATCTGGGCTTCTACATGCTGGGCATCAAGAGGATGTCCGCCGAGGAGATTGGAGGTGCTTACGTTGAGTAAGGCTGAAAAGACAAAGAACACAAAGACCATCAGGCAGATGCTGGACTATAACAGCCTTAGCGTTAAGTCCAAGCATAACCTGCTGCGTACTGCCGCCGCCATAGGCATAGGCCTTGGCGTGGCGCTGGTGCTGATACTGCTCACTGCCAAGAACCCCGGTCAGGCAGTAAAGTACTTCCTTGCCGCTCCTTTTATGAGCAAGTCCTACTTCTCTCACCTGATTGAAGTTATCATCCCCCTGCTGTTTACAGGCAGCGCCGTATGTATAATGTTCTCTGCAAACCAGTTCAATCTGGGTCTTGAGGGTTCATTCTATCTGGGCGGCCTTGTTGCGGCAGTATCCGGCATTTACCTTGTAACGGATGTGCCCTTTATCAGCCCCTTGGTAGGTATACTGCTGGGCGGCATCATAGGCGCCATCATCACCCTGATTCCCGCACTGCTCCAGTATAAGTGGAATGCAAACGTGCTGGTATCCTCCCTGATGATGAACTATATCTGCCTGTATGTCGGCCTGTTCCTGCTGTTCCATTACTTTAAGGATCCTGCATCCAGCCAGCATTCCTATCCCATCGGCGATGCAGCGGCTCTTACTTCCTTCTTCAAGGGCACCAAGATACATTCCGGTATAATCATCGCAGCGCTTGTAACCGTATTTTCCTATCTGCTGCTGTACCGCACCCGCGTCGGTTACTCCCTCAGAGCCACCGGCCAGAATCCCATCTTTGCCAAGTATTCCGGCCTCAGCGTAGGCGGTCTTGCATTGTTCAGCCAGGTTATCGGCGGCTTTATCGGCGGTATGGGCGGCGCTGTTCAGATGCTGGGACTGTATGAACGTTTCCAGTGGGTAGACCTTACCAACTTCGGCTGGGACGGTGTTACCATTGCAATATTTGCAAAGAACAATCCTAAATATCTGCCCCTTGCCACCCTGTTTATAGCCTACTTCCGTACCGGCGCATGGGTAATGTCCTTTAAAGCCGGCGTTCAGATCGATCTTGTATCTGTATTCGAAGGCATAATGGTACTGTTCCTGCTGGCAGAACGATTCCTGGCCGGAACATACAAGAAGATGGTATTTGAGGATGCCGACCGCAGGCGTAAGGAGCGGGAAGCCCTTGAGAGCAATATGGATAAGGAGGGCGCACAGGCATGAATACCTTCTGGGAAAATTTAGCAGGCATATTCACCAATGCGAATTTCTATTTTGCGGTTATCCGCGTAACTGCGCCTATACTCTTTGCCACCCTTGGCTGCGCCATAGCCGAAAAGGCCGGCAGCACCAACATGGGTATGGAAGGTATAATGTTGGTATCTTCCTTTACGGGCGTTATCGCATCAGCCTTCTCCGGCAGCATATGGGTAGGCCTTATCGCCGCCCTTATAGCCGGCGTTGCCATGGGTCTTGTTGTGGCTTACTTTGCCCTCAAGCTCAAGGTTGATATCATCCTTGTAGGTATAGCGGTAAACCTCATAGGCACAGGCCTTACGGGATTCCTGATTTATGTATTTACCGGAGACCGTTCCACTACTACTTCTCTCCAGAGCGGCGTACTGCCTCAGCTGCATATTCCTGGTCTTCAGGATATTCCCGTAGTTGGCAGCATACTTTCCGGGCACAATGTGCTTACCTACCTGTCCTATATTATGGTAGCGATTATGGCATTCCTGATGTATAAGACCTGTCTGGGTCTGCGTATCAGGGCGGTTGGTGAGAATCCCGATGCAGCCAGCTCCGTAGGCGTCGGCGTAAACAAGACCAAGACCATCGCTCTGGCCATATCCGGCCTGATGGGCGGTTTTGCAGGCGCATTCATGTCCATGGCATATCTGCCCTACTTTGCAAAGGGCATCACCGCCGGCCGCGGCTACATTGCCCTTGCCGCCTGCGCTATGGGTAATGCCACTCCCCTTGGCTCCATGCTCACCTCCATACTGTTCGGCTTCTTCTATGCGCTGTCCACCTACGCAAGAACGCTGAACATTCCGGATCAGCTGGTTACCACCCTGCCTTACCTTGCCACCCTCGTGGGCTTGGTAATATACTCCATCAGAGTCCGTCAGAACGAGCTGAAGAAGCTGAACACCAAAGAATAAACAAAAGCATAAAAAACGCCGAAGCGAGAGCTTCGGCGTTTTTTATGCAATGTGATGGCATTTTCGCATTCTTGTGGTATACTTTGTTACAACTGACAGATCGCAATCCGAAGGGAGATATTGCCATGGATATTACCCAGACTTTTTACGATAATCTCACTCCCCAATACGATAAGCTTTTTCTGGACTGGCAATCCGCAACACAGGAACAAGCCGTAATTCTGAATAAACTCTTTTTGGATAACGGATTTGACGATACCGCTCGAATTCTTGATTGCGCCTGCGGAATAGGAACACAGGCAATAGGACTGGCATCACTTGGGTATAATGTAACAGCTTCGGATATAAGCGACGGAGAACTGGCAGAGGCAAAGGAGAGGGCAGCCGGGAACGGCGTGAATATACGCTTTGAACACGCCGACTTCTGCATCCTGTCAGAGATTTTTTCGGAACAGTTTGACATTGTTATCGCCATGGATAATGCTTTGCCCCACATGCTGTCAAAGGAAGCATTGGAAGCAGCTGTAAGGAGCATTACCGGCCAATTGGCGGCAGGCGGCATGTTTGTTGCCAGCATCAGGGACTACGATATGCTGCTTAAGGATAAGCCGCCCTATTCTCCGCCATACATCTACAAGACCGGCAAGGGGCAAAGAGTATCTTTCCAGACATGGAACTGGGAGGGAGACAATTACAGGCTTATCCAGTATATCATCGAGGATGGGGAATCTCTCAGCACAAGCAGGTTTGAATGCGAATACAGAGCTACCCGAAGGGAAGAGCTTACGAACCTGCTTATTTCCAACGGATGCAGCAGGGTAGAGTGGAAGTTCCCTGAGGAAACAGGTTTTTATCAGCCTATTGTAGTTGCGAGAAAATAGCGGCGCATTTCTGCGGAGTGATGTGCTGAAAAAGCTGTAAAAGGAGGTATATGGATGGAGAAAAATGATAATCAAAACGAACCCCGATACATGCCGATAGGAATGTGCCTTGGCATTTCTGTTGGTACGGCAATAGGGGCCGCGATAGATAATATTCCTGTTTGTATGGCTGTTGGTCTCAGCCTTGGCATGTGTATCGGTTCTCTTATCGATGCAAAAAACCAAAAGGCAGAAAAAGATAAATCACAAACTGAGGAAGACGAATAAAATTTTGGATAAGGAGGTACGGACATGAGGAAATGCCTGAGATGCGAAAGCCAGATGGTTGAAGACATGGCTGTGATGGTAACAAACAAGCCAATTGGCATTGAGGTGAGAGAACCGGGCATGTTCAAAATGCCTTTGGAAAAAATCAAATGTGCGGTATGCCCTCAGTGCGGATATGTGGAAACCTATGTGGAGGTTTCCCACTTTATCAAAAAACTTGCTGAGAAAGATGAATGATTTTTGCAATATAAAAAGCCCGGCTGATGCCGGGCTTTTGCTTTGCGCTGAATTACTGTGCGGTGATTTCCTTTGACTCTTTGCTTACCACCATTACCTCGCCGATAACGCCGATGATAACCACCACAAAGCCGATGAGACCCATTGTGTCGGTCCATTCATTGAGGAACAGGGCAACCCATGTGGGGGCAAGCACCATCTCGATGGGTGCGAGCATGCCTGCAGTTTTGCTGCTGATGTGCCTTACGCCCATGTAGTAGAAGGCGTAGCCGCCGCCGAACTGGACAATGCCCAGCACAAATATCATAAACCAGGCGGAGGAGGGGACGGACATTACCGCCTGTACGGGGGCGGGTATCATAAAGAGGAATATCACTGCGGACAGGAACAGGCAGCAGAGGGATGCGGTGCCGATGGGGCAGTCGCCCACTACCCGCTTGCTGAAGTAGGTCATGGCTGCATGGGTAAAGCTGGTGCACAGAGCAATGAGATTGCCCGTCATGGTGACACCTTCGCCCTTGGAGAACATGAAGAGTATTATGCCGATAAGCAGCACTATAAGAGGCCATGTGCGCCGGATGGAGAAACGCTCGCCCTTTTTGCGCTCCGCAAGGTAAAGCCATATGGGAGAGGTGAACTGTATGCCTATCGCCACGGGGGTGCTGGTCATGCGTACAGAGTAGATTATAAGGGTACACTGTCCTGTAAAGGCGATGAACAGCAGCAGGGTATTAAGGTTCCAGTTTATCTTTTTCACCTGAAGGAAGGGCAGCAGCACCAATCCGCCGATGGCGCCCCTGAGGGCGGACAGCAGCAGACCGTCCACGGTTATGGTTTTCAAAAGTATTGCGTTGAGGCTGAACAGAGCGGCGCCAAGTATGGTAAGGGCCATGCCCATATGGGTCTTGTTTTGCATTGCTTCCTCTTGTGTATGATGAATTTTGTGGTCCACAAAGGATTATATGGGCAAAAGGAGCTGCTGTCAAATGCTGATGTAATATGGTATACTTTTGCCATGAAAACACTGCCTGAAAAATTTATCTCCCGCATGAAGCAGATGCTGGGAGACCAATATGACGCGTTTATTGCAGAGTATGACAAGCCTCCTGTAAGGGGGCTGAGGGCCAACCTTTTAAAGGTATCCCCGGAAAAACTGAGGGAGTTGTGTCCCTTTGAGCTGGAAAGTGCGGATACCCTTGAGGAGGGCTTTGTTCTGCGCTCCGAGGTGCAGAGCATAGGCACTCATCCTTATCACATGGCGGGGCTGTTTTATATGCAGGAACCTTCTGCCATGGCGGCCATAGAGGCCGTTGAGGCTGAACCCGGCATGAAGATACTGGATCTTTGCGCCGCTCCCGGCGGAAAAAGCGGCGGTATTGCCGCCCGCATGGGCGGGGAAGGGCTGCTGGTTTCAAATGAGATTGTGCCGAACAGAGCTAAAGTGCTTTCTTTTACATTGGAGCGGCTTGGCGTATGCAACGCCGTTGTTACTTCCGCCCATCCCGATGCACTGTGCAGCGCACTGACGGAATATTTTGACCGGGTGGTGGTGGATGCCCCCTGCAGCGGCGAAGGAATGTCCCGCCGCCATCCGGAAACGGGGGACGAGTGGACCCGGGAGTCCCCCGCCGGCTGTGCCAAGCGGC
>JAZNUG010000161.1:0-8652 GCA_045592165.1 Clostridia bacterium
TCAACCTTAACGACCTGCTTCTTGTCGTTGAGGATTTCCTTCTCTACGGTAGTGCTGTTCTTATATTCGCTGATGGCGAGAGTGATGAGCTTCTCGGCGATGGGACGAACTTCCTTGGCACGCTTCTCGGTGGTAACGATCTTGCCGTTCCACAGGAGAGCAGTGGTCAGGTTGCGAAGCATCGCGTCGCGCTGGTCGCTCGCCTTACCCAGTTTACGGTTTGGCATGTTAGTTCCTCCTGATAATATCGTTGGTTAGTGAATTAGTCTTCGCTATGACGGAGGGAGAGACCAAGGCCTACCAGCTTCTGCTGGACTTCCTCAAGGGACTTGCGGCCAAGGTTGCGCACCTTCATCATTTCTTCCTCGTTGCGCTGTACCAGCTCATCAACGGTGTTGATGCCTGCGCGCTTGAGGCAGTTATAGGAACGTACGGAGAGATCCAGTTCCTCGATAGTCATCTCGAGGATCTTCTCCTTCTTGTCCTCCTCCTTCTCCACCATGATCTCTACGCCCTGAACATGCTCGGTCAGGTTGATGAACAGCATCAGATGCTCGGTGAGAATCTTTGCGGCAAGGCTTACGGCCTCGTCAGGCTTGATGGTGTCATCGGTCCAGACTTCAAGGGTGAGCTTGTCGTAGTCGGTGATCTGACCGACACGGGTGTCTTCAACGGTGAAGTTTACCTTGCGGATAGGAGTGAATATGGAGTCAACGGCGATCTGGCCGATGGGCATGTCATCGCGCTTGTTCTTGTCAGCGGATACATAGCCGCGGCCGCTCTCAACTACGATCTCCATATAGAGCTTAGCGCCCTCGTCCAGCGTGGCAATGTGCAGCTCGGGATTTACGATCTCAACGTCGGAGTCTACGATCATGTCTCCAGCCTTCACTTCGCATGCGCCGGCAGCATCGATGATGACCTTCTTTGAGCCATCGCAATGCATCTTCATGCAGAGCTCTTTGAGGTTGAGGATTATCTCGGTTACGTCTTCTCTTACGCCGGGAACAGTGGAGAACTCATGGAGTACGCCATCGATTTTCACAGAGGAAACCGCTACGCCGGGCAGTGAAGAAAGAAGCACACGGCGGAGAGAGTTGCCAAGGGTGATGCCGAAGCCGCGCTCAAGAGGCTCTACTACAAACTTGCCGTAGTCGCCATTAAGTTCAACGCACTCGATCTTGGGCCTTTCAATTTCTATCATTTACATATCCCCTCTCTTGCTTTTTGGTCAGTCGATTAGGGCAGTAAGCGTTACGATTTCAATTACCTGGAGTAGAACTCGACGATGAGGTGTTCCTCAACGGTCAGGTCGATATCGTCACGCTGCGGCATTGTTACAACCTTGCCGGCGAGCTTGTCAGCGTCCAGCTCAAGCCACTTGGGAACGGGCTTGGAAGCGCCCTGCTCGCGGAGCTCCTTGAGGTTTTCCATATCGCGGCTCTTGTCGCGTACGGATACAACCTGACCGGGCTTTACCAGGAAGCTGGCGATGTCAACCTTCTTGCCGTCAACCAGAATGTGACCGTGGTTGACCATCTGACGAGCCATGGGGCGGCTGTCGGCCAGACCAAGACGATAAACAACGTTGTCAAGCCTACGCTCGAGCAGGCAAAGCATGTTTTCGCCGGTTACGCCGCGCATATTGGAAGCCATGTCATAGTATTTCCTGAACTGGGACTCTACTATACCATAGGCCCTGCGGCACTTCTGCTTCTCGCGCAGCTGGATGCCGTATTCGGACTGCTTGCGCTGACGGGACTGGCCATGCTGGCCGGGGATGGTATGACGCTTTACGACGGCGCACTTTGCGGTGTAGCAGCGATCGCCCTTAAGGAACAGCTTAACGCCTTCCCTGCGGCACTGCCTGCAAACGGATTCAGTATATCTTGCCATTGTTGTGCTGCCTCCTTAAACTCTTCTGCGCTTGGGCGGACGGCATCCGTTGTGGGGGATGGGGGTCACGTCCTTAATGAGGGTAATGTCCAAACCGGCGCTCTGCAGGGCGCGGATGGCTGCTTCACGACCGGAACCGGGGCCCTTTACATAGACCTCAACGGTGCGAAGGCCATGCTCCATGGCGGCCTTAGCGGCGGTCTCGGAAGCCATCTGTGCTGCAAAGGGAGTGCTCTTCCTGCTGCCGCGGAACCCGAGGCCGCCAGCGGAAGCCCAGGACAGGGCGTTACCGTTTACGTCGGTGATGGTTACCATGGTGTTATTGAAGGAGGAACGGATGTGAGCTGCACCGCGCTCGATGTTCTTCTTCTCGCGACGCTTGCGGCTTACTACTTTTTTGATTTTGCCCTTAGCCATTGCTTATCTCCTCCTTACTTCTTTCTTCCGCCTACGGAACGCTTGGGACCCTTGCGGGTACGTGCGTTCTGCTTGGTGCTCTGACCGCGAACGGGCAGGCCCTTGCGATGGCGAACGCCGCGGTAGCAGCCGATCTCGATGAGGCGCCTGATGTTCATGGAAGTCTCACGCCTGAGGTCACCCTCTACCTTAACGTTGTGATCGATGTACTCTCTCAGCTTGCTTACGTCGTCCTCGGACAGATCGCGAACGCGGATGTCGGGATCTACGCCGGTAGCAGCGAGAATGTCTTCAGCGGTCTTGCGGCCGATACCGTAGATGTAGGTCAGGCCGATCTCAATCCGCTTGTCTCTTGGCAGGTCAACGCCAGAAATACGTGCCATTGATTCATTTACCTCCGTAAAATATTTGGTTTCACAGCTATGGCGTGCTGTGTGCGAGGGACTATGTCCTTCGCAGGGGCAGTGGGTTTCGTACTGCCCGCCTGTGGGTTTTCACGGCGTGGGTTAAACGCCGCGCGCGGCAGGCTTTCACCTCCGCAGGGGATATTCCGGATTGAAGAACATCCCGTCCCTTTGCGAATCCACAATGTTCGCATCGGAGATATATAGCTGCTCGTTTTCGGAATTCCCCGGCCAGCATACCGGGGCAGCCGCCCGAAAAGAGTATCTACCACAGGAAAATTTGCCTTTTAAACAGGCCGAATGCAGCAGCGTAAACGCTACTGCGGCAACCTACTTATTTTAACAATTCAACTTGGGCTTTGTCAACAGTAAAATATCGATTTTTTGCCCAAAAAAGGGCAAAAACTGGCGAATATATTCGTCAGTTCGGCCAAATCCCGCTTCGGCGGTCATTTGCGAGGATAACTCCATCGCAAACGACGGCCCTGCGGATGTTAAACAGGTGTGGCTATGCCATTAACCCTGCTTCTGCTTATGCTTGGGGTTCTCGCAGATCACCATGATGCGGCCCTTGCGCTTGATGATCTTGCACTTTTCACAAATGGGCTTTACCGAAGGCCTTACTTTCATCGTGTCTTCCTCCTGTTAATTCTTGGTGCGCCACGTAATGCGGCCGCGGGTCAGATCGTACGGAGACAGTTCAACTGTCACCTTGTCACCCGGCAGTATGCGGATGAAGTTCATCCTGAGTTTGCCGGAAATGTGAGCCAATATTTTATGGCCGTTAACCAATTCTACCTCGAACATGGCGTTGGGGAATGAATCGGTAACTACGCCTTCAACTTCAATAACGTCCGTCTTAGACAAGCTATCCCTCCTCGGATACGGTTTTGTTGTTATAGCCCTTTTCTATGAGGGCTTTGCGGATAAATGCGTCTGCACAGGCCTTATCCGTCGGAAGCTGGGTCATATCCACCTGCTCCCCATGGAACTCCACGTGCTTAAGCTTCTTTTTCTTGGGGCGGCTGAAACATCTTGTGTCGCCGTCCACCAGCATTACGAATCCTTCGGGCTCTGCGGCTGTTACCACAAAGTTCCTTCCCCTGTCCCTGCCGGCTAAGGCAGTTACTATCCTTCCTTCCACTCCGCTATGCATGGTTTGCCTCGCTGAGAGTAAGAATGATGGGGTCTCCGTCGGTAATTGCGACGGTGTTTTCGTAATGGGCGCTGGGTCTGCCGTCTGCGGTGACTGTTGTCCAGCCATCGGGCAGCACCTTTATCTGCCAGGTTCCCAGGTTTATCATGGGCTCTATTGCAATGGTCATGCCGGCCATAAGCCGCATTCCCCTGCCGTAGTGTCCGCCCACGTAGTTGGGTACGTCCGGTGCTTCATGCATGTTCCGGCCGATACCGTGGCCAATCATATCCCGCACCACGCCATAGCCATGAGCTTCGGCATGGGCCTGTATGGCCTGGGAAATATCGGATATTCTGTATCCTACTCTGGCAAACTCCAGTCCCTTGAAGAAGCACTCCTCAGTGACCTTAACAAGCTCTCTGGTTTCATCTGCCACATCCCCTATGAGCAGGGTTCGGGTGGCATCTGCGTGGTATCCATCCAGCTTGGCAACCACGTCGCAGCTGACTATGTCGCCGTCCTTCAGTCTGTACTTGCCGGGAATCCCGTGTACCACCTGCTCGTTTACCGAGGTGCAGATGGATTTGGGATAGCCGTTGTAGCCCAGACAGGAAGGGAGCGCGCCCCGGGAGCGTATTAACTCCTCGGCGGCGGCATCAAGCTCTTCCGTGGTAATGCCGGGCCTGGCAATTTTAGCCATAAGCTCCAGCACATCTTGTACAACGCTGCCGGCCGCCTGCATCTTTTTGATCTCAGCGGCATTTTTAATGGTGAGCATCAGATACTCTCCACAAGTGCTTTGATATCCGCAAGCACCTGGTCGGGTGTTCTGTTACCGTCAACATTCTTGAGCAGGCCCTTGTTCTCATAATAGTCTATGAGGGGCTGGGTCTTGTCATTATAGACGTTGATGCGGTTCAAAACCGTTTCCGGCCTGTCATCATCCCTGATGTAAAGGGCAGCGCCGCACTTATCGCAGACGTCCTTATCATACATGGAGATGTGGTAGCCGGCGCCGCACCCGCTGCACATACGGCGGCCGCTGATACGGTCCACCAGCACCTGGGCGGGAACGTCAATGTTTACTGCCATGTCGATGTTCTCTATCTCGCAGAGGGCATCGGCCTGGGCAATGGTCCTGGGGAAGCCATCCAAAAGGAAACCCTTTACGCAATCCGGCTCGTTTACGCGGTTCTTTACCATGCCGATGATGATATCATCACTGACAAGGCCTCCCGCTTCGATCACGGACTTGGCCTTTGCGCCAAGCTCAGTGCCTTCCCTCATCTCCCGGCGAAGCATATCGCCGGTGGAGATGTGGGCAATGCCGAAATACTCACATATTTTTTCAGCCTGGGTGCCTTTGCCCGCACCCGGAGGTCCTAAAAATACCAGTTTCATGGACGTGTATCCCTTTTCTATTAACCGAGGAAGCCCTTGTAATGACGCATAAGCATCATAGACTCAAGCTGGGATGCGGTTTCCAGAGCTACGCTTACCATAATCAGTACGCTGGTGGGGCCGAAGGGGGACTGGAGTCCGAACAGGCTCATCAGCACAGAGGGGATGATAGCGATAGCCATCAGGAAGAGAGCGCCGAACAGAGTCAGGCGGTTGCAGATCTTGCCGAGGTATTCGCCGGTGGGCTTACCGGGACGGATGCCGGGAATGAAGCCGCCGTTCTGCTGCAGGTTCTTGCTTATCTCGATCGGGTTGAAGGAGATGGAGCTGTAGAAGTAGGCAAATGCTACGATGAGCATAGCGTAGATCACGTAGTAGATTACACCGCCGAATACAGTCTGGCCGGGCATCATCCACTTCTGCCAGAAGGCATAGAAGGTACCGTTAGGCCAGAACTGACCGATCATAGCGGGGACCTGCATAAGGGTCATCGCGAAGATCAGGGGCATAACGCCGTTTGCGTTGGCCTTCAGGGGGATATTGGTGCTCTGACCGCCGTACATCTTACGGCCTACAACGCGCTTTGCATACTGAACGGGAATGCGGCGTACTGCACGGTCTACGGCTACAACGCCGGTAACCATGATGAGTACGAATACCAGCAGCACGGGCAGGATCCACCACTTATACATACCACCGATAACACCGCTGATCATGCTAACCACAACAGTGGGAACCTGAGAAACGATGGAGGTGAAGATGATGAAGGAGATACCGTTGCCGATGCCCTTCTCGCTGATCCTTTCGCCCAGCCATACCAGGAAGGCAGTACCTGCGGTGCAGACGATGCCGATGGTAAGGTAGGTAAGGAAGCCAGGGTTGGAAACAACGCCGTACTGATTCTGCAGACCCATTACGATACCGATGCTCTGAACCAGAGCAAGACCGATACCGGTGCAACGGGTGATACGCTCAATCTTCTGCCTGCCGTCCTCTTCCTTTGCCATGCGCTCAAGAGCGGGAATGGCAATGGTGAGGAGCTGGATGATAATGCTGCCGGTGATGTAGGGTGTGATACCCATGGCAAAGATGGTGAACTGGCCAAAGTTGCCGCCGGAAAGCAGGTTCAAGAAGCTCAGAATATCATACTGGCTGGCGGCGGCTGCGATCTTGGCAGCGTCTACGCCGGGCACAGGAATGAAGGAACCGAACCTGTAGATGACTATAAGCAGCAGCGTATAGAGCATCTTGGAGCGAATGTCCTTGATATTCCAGGCGTTGATGAGGGTCTTAAGCATTAGATCACCTCAGCAGTTCCGCCCACGGCCTCGATGGCTTTGCGGGCTGTCTCAGTGAACTTTGCAGCCTTGACATCCAAACGCTTGGTCAATTCGCCGCGGCCCAGAACCTTGAGGCCGTCCTTTTCGATCTTGCTGAGAATGCCGGTCTCCTTGAGCAGTTCAGCAGTTACAACAGTGCCGTCTTCGAAGCAGTTCAGCTTCTCTACGTTAACGGTGCTGTATTCCTTAGCAAAAATGTTGGTGAAGCCGCGCTTGGGCAGACGGCGTGCGAGGGGCATCTGGCCGCCTTCGAAGCCGTTCTTCTTGCTGCCGCTGCGGGCCTTCTGGCCCTTGTGACCCTTGGCGGAAGTCTTGCCAAGGCCGGAACCGGTGCCGCGACCAACGCGCTTTCTTGCGCTAGTGGAGCCCTCAGTGGGCTTCAAATCGTGAAGATTCATTTGTGCACCTCCGTGTTATACTTCTTCGACCTTTACCAGGTGCTTTACCTTGAAGATCATGCCGCGGATGCAGGCATTGTCGGGCTTTACAACAACGCTGTTGGTCTTGTGCAGACCCAGGGCAGCGATGGTAGCCTTCTGATCCTTGAGGGCGCCGATGGTGCTCTTAACGAGAGTTATTTTCAGATTAGCCATTTGCAACCTCCTAATTAACCAAGGATCTCTTCAACGGTCTTACCGCGGAGCTTAGCGATCTCCTCAACGGTGCGGAGCTGGCTGAGACCATCGATGGTGGCCTTAACGCAGTTTGCAGGGTTGTTGGAGCCATAGCTCTTGGTACGGATATCCTTAATGCCGGCCATTTCCAGAACCGCACGGGCAGGGCCGCCGGCGATAACGCCGGTACCTTCTTCGGCAGGGATCATGCGAACATGGCCCTTACCGAACTTGCCTTCTACGGCGTGGGGAATGCTGGTGCCAACGATGGGAACCTCGATGAGGTGACGCTTTGCATCCTCGATGCCCTTACGAACGGCCTCGGGGATTTCAACTGCCTTGCCCATGCCTACGCCAACGTGACCGTTGCCGTCGCCTACTACCATCAGAGCGGAGAAGCGCATATTGCGGCCGCCCTTAACGGTCTTGGCAACACGGTTGATGGATACGAGCCTTTCCTGCAGTTCCATTGTAGATGCATCAATACGTTTCTGCATGTTGTACCTCCTTAGAATTCCAGTCCGGCTTTGCGGGCGCCCTCGGCGACCTCTGCTACACGGCCGGTGTAGAGATAACCGCCACGGTCAAATACGACCTTGGTTACGCCCTTGGCGAGAGCACGACGGCCTGCGGTTTCGCCAACCAGGTTGGCAGCTTCCTTCTTGGTCTTGCCTTCCAGCTGAGCCTTTACTTCGGCGTCGAGGGTGGAAGCGGAAGCGATGGTGTTGCCGGCTACGTCGTCAATTATCTGCACGTAGATGTTGTTAAGGCTGCGATAAACGTTGAGCCTGGGCCTTTCCTGAGTGCCGGAAATATAGCGACGGGTACGGTCGTGGCGAGCCTTACGCACAGAGTTCTTATCGATCTTAGAAATCATGATTTATTCTCCTTCTCTATGCACTATTTACCGGTCTTGCCTTCCTTGCGGCGTACATGCTCGCCCTCATAACGGATACCCTTGCCCTTGTAGGGTTCGGGAGCGCGCTTGATGCGGATGTCCGCAGCCATCTGACCGACCTGCTGCTTGTTGATACCGGAAACCACTACCTTGTTGGGAGTGGGAACGTCAAAGGTAATGCCCTGGGGCTCTTCGAACTCAACGGGATGGGAATAACCCAAGTTGAGAACCAGCTTGTTGCCCTGCTTCTGAGCACGATAACCTACACCAACGATCTCCAGGGTCTTGGAGTAACCGGTGGTTACGCCTACGACCATGTTGTTGATCAGAGTGCGGGAGAGACCGTGCAGAGCCCTGTTTTCCTTCAGGTCGTTGGGGCGCTTAACGGTGAGAACGCCATCTTCCATGGACAGTTCCATCTTGGGGGAGATCTTCTCGGACAGCTCGCCCTTGGGGCCCTTAACAACAACGGTGTTATCGTCGCCAACCGTGATTGTCACTCCGCCGGGAATGTTGATCGGAAGTTTTCCGATTCGTGACATGT
>JAZNUG010000162.1:0-2378 GCA_045592165.1 Clostridia bacterium
TGATTTTCTTATGACGGCTGCGGCCGTCACCGGGCAGAAAATCATGCAGGGAACCAAAGCCTTGCGGCTTTGTTCCGTTTTCGCCGCACATGTCGCCGAAAACGGATTGGAAGCATCAATGACGCACTGCCATTGAGAGTCATCCCGCAAACCGGCGCGGCAATCCGTTTTCCATTTTCACTTTTCACTATTGCTTATTACTTCACCGTTTGCCCTCTTTCCGAGGGCAAATTTGGCACATGGGGAAAACGGGGCAACCGAACAAATGTTCCACGTGAAACATTTTGGCCGTTTCACAGAAAATTGCCTGTTCGCTAATACTGAGTACATAAGCCGCATATAAAGTAACTTATACCCATATAACCCCCCCCATTTATCTTTTCTTTTTCTTTTGCTTCTTTTCTGTTTTCTTTTCTTTCAGAAAAGAAAAAGAAAAGAAGAGCCAACCTATCTTAACCAAGGAGCATACACATGAAAATATCCGTGATAGGCTGCGGACGGTGGGGAAGCTTCATCGCCTGGTATCTGGACAGCATAGGCCACGACGTGACGCTGTACGGCCGCAATGGCTCAAAGCACATGGCGGCCTTTGAGCAGACCCGCACCAACGGCCTTGTTATCCTGCGGGACAGCATAAGGCTGGGCTATGATACCGCCGAGGCCGCAAAGGCGGAAACCGTTGTGGTATCCGTTGGCGCCCAGTCCTTCCGCAATGTGGCGGCGGAGCTGGCCATGGCCGGCTTCAGGGGAGACCTTGTGCTGTGCATGAAGGGCATAGAGACCGGCACAGGCAAGCGGCTTACAGAGATCGCCAAGGAATACCTGCCGGATAACGACGTGGCGGTATGGATAGGCCCCGGCCATGTGCAGGAGTTCACCGCAGGCATACCAAACTGCATGGTAATAGACGGCACAAGCGACGGCATCAGGGACAGGATGGTGGAGGCCTTCAGCTCTCCTCTTATCCGCTTTTACTATGGCTATGACCTTATCGGCAACGAGGTGGGTGCGGCGGCAAAGAACGTAATAGGCGTTGCGGCCGGCGTGCTGGACGGCCTTGGCCTTACCAACCTTAAGGGTGCATTGATGGCCCGGGGCACAAGGGAGGTTGCCCGGCTTATCGCTGCCATGGGGGGCAATGAGCAGTCTGCCTACGGACTGTGCCACCTTGGAGATTATCAGGCAACGGTATTTTCTCCCTTCAGCCATAACAGGGCCTACGGCGAGGCGCTGGTCAGCGGCAATCCTTACGAAGAACTGGCAGAGGGCTGCTATACCGTGGAGGCGCTGATGCTGCTCAAGGAAAAGTACGGTGTGGATATGCCCATATCAACCGCCGTTCACAATGTGATATACGGTGGCGCATGTGCCCGGGAGGAGATAAACAGCCTGTTCATGCGCAGCCTGAAGAAGGAGTTTTAGCATGCTTACAGATACCCATGCCCATCTGTGCGACGGGGCCTTTGACGGGGACCGGGAGGAGGTCATAGGAGCCTTCCGGGAGCAGGGAGTGAAAACAGTAATAGAAATCGCCTGCAATCCCGCGGACTTTGACAAGGCAAAAGACCTTGCGGACAGGCATGACTGCATATACCTTAACTTCGGCATACATCCTGAGTATGCATCACAGTGGGCAGATGCGGATCTGTCCTTCATAAGGGATTACCTGAAGCACCCCAAGTGCGTTGCCATTGGCGAGATCGGCCTTGATTATTACTGGGAGCCCTATGACAGAAATGCCCAGATAAAGCTGTTCCGCCGCCAGCTGGATATGGCGGTTGAATTGGATATGCCTGTGTCCATGCACATACGGGAAGCCTACGGCGATGCCATGGATATACTTGCTGACTACCCAAACCTTAAGGGGGTTATGCATTGCTTCTCCGGCTCTGCGGAGATCGCGGAGCGCTGCGTAAAGATGGGTCTGTATGTGGCCTTCGGCGGATCCCTCACCTTCAAGAACAACAAAAAAGGCCCTGCCGCAGCAGCGGCGGTGCCCCTGGACAGGCTGCTATTGGAAACCGACTGCCCATACATGGCGCCGGTGCCCCACAGGGGCAAGCGCTGCCTGCCTTCCATGACCGCCATCACCTGCGAAAAGCTGGCGGAAATAAAGGGCATCGACCCCGCCGGGATGGAGCTGATCGCCGCAGAGAATGCAAAGAGGCTGTTTGGGATATAAAGGTGTTGTCATCTTCTTTTTCTCTTTCTTTTCCGAGAAAAGAAAGAAAAAAAGAAGCAAAAAGAGGGCGGAGCGGAGCGCCCGCAGTGCGGGGAGGAGCGAGGCGGAAGCCCAGAGAGCAAGGGAGCCAAAGGAAGCCGCTCCGTCGGCAACGTATGGCGACCATTGCGAACTGAGAGGTCGAATGACATTAGAA
>JAZNUG010000163.1:0-11930 GCA_045592165.1 Clostridia bacterium
TGCCTGCCCACCTTGACTATTACACCGGAACATTGGCAGGCGCGGTGGAAGAGGCCGCAAAGCTTTACCCGGATGTTACCCCCTATGATTTCATGGGCAGCAATACCTCATATAAAAAGGCGGTTGTGGAAATTCACCGCTGCGCCAGGGGCCTTAAGGCCCTGGGCATAAACGCAGGAGACAGGGTTACCATCTGCATGCCCAACGCACCCCAGACCCCTACTGTGTTTTATGCGGTATACCTTATCGGCGCCGTTGCAAACATGGTGCATCCCCTGTCTGCGGTAAATGAAATCGCCTTCTGCATCAATGATTCAAACAGCGTTGCCGCCATTACTCTGGACCAGTTTTACGGCAAATTCAAAGAGGTGCGCAAGCAGTGCGACCTGCCCCATCTTATCCTCACCTCCATAAAGGACGCACTTTCCCCTGTGATGAAGCTGGGCTATCAGCTGACCGAGGGCAGGAAAACCGCAAAGCCTGACGGCGCAGACTTTATCTGGTGGAAGGATATGCTCAAAGGGGGAGAATCCGTAAAGGATTACCGCCGGGATATGGCAGCCGACGACCCTGCCGCCATACTTTACAGCGGCGGCACCACCGGCACCATGAAGGGCATTTACCTTTCCAATATGAACTTCAACGCACTGGCAAAGCAGGTGATCGCCACCAACAGCTTTTTCCGCCCTGGGGACAAGATGCTTGCCATAATGCCCATGTTCCACGGCTTCGGCCTTGGGGTCAGCATTCATACCATGATGGCATCCGGCGGCCACTGCATACTCATACCCCGCTTTACCCCCAAGACCTACGCAGGCCTTCTGAAAAAGCACCGCCCCAACCTTATCGCAGGGGTGCCCTCCCTGTTTGAGGCGCTGCTCAGAGTGCCGGAAGCGGACAGGCTGGAGCTTTCCTGCCTCAAGGGCGTATTCTCCGGCGGCGATTCCCTTTCCGTGGAGCTGAAGAAGCGCTTTGACGAATTCCTTGCATCCCATGGCGCATCTGTGCAGATACGCGAGGGCTACGGCACCACCGAGTGCGTTACTGCCAGCTGCCTTACCCCCCTCCATTATGCAAAGGAGGGCAGCATCGGCCAGCCCTTCCCCGACACATACTATAAAATCGTGGCCGTGGGCACCACCGACGAAGTGCCCTACGGTACCGAGGGCGAGATCTGCCTTACCGGCCCCACCATGATGCTGGGCTATGTAAACCATCCCGAGGAGACCGCCAGCACCATGCGCCTCCATGCCGACGGCCTTACCTGGGTGCATACCGGCGACCTTGGCATGATGGACGAGGAAGGCTTTATCTACTTCCGCCAGCGCATAAAGCGCATGATTATCACCAACGGCTACAACGTTTACCCCTCTCAGATCGAGAACGTGCTGGAATCCCACCCGGCCGTACACCTTTCCTGCGCCATCGGCGTAAAGGACGATATCCGCATGCAGCGGGTAAAGGCCTTCGTCATGCTCAAGCCGGGCTTTGAACCTTCGGATTCTCTCCGGGCGGATATACTGGCACACTGCGAAAAGTCCGTTGCAAAGTACGCCATGCCCAAGGAACTGGAATTCCGCGCCGAGCTGCCCAAGACCCTTGTGGGCAAGGTGGCATACAGGGTGCTGGAAGAGGAAGAAGCGGCGAAGGGTATGTAGGTATTAGTATCTTCTTTTCTTTTCCGACGGGAAAAGAGGACCGGCCGCAGCCGGTTCGCTGGAGCCGCCCCCCGGCTCCAACTTCCTTAATCTATAAAAAAGAAAAGCGAAACGGAAGTTTTTCCGTTTCGCTTTGTTTTGCCGTTTATCTGATAAAATTCGTCCTTACCCGCTTCTCCTTTGCGGGGGCGGGAACCCCGACGGTGCGGCCTGCGGCGATGCTCTTGATAAGCCATGCCATGTTTTCACCGAGGCAGCGCATAACCTGCATGCCTTCAAGATCCTGCCTTACCTCCTCGGGGGTATTGCCGTGAATCATGTTCCAGTACTGTGAAGTGGCGATGGGCATGGCGGAGATGGAAAAGTACTTATGCAGCTGATCCAGCGCCGCGCTGGAGCCTCCCCTGCGGCAGGATGCTATGGCCGCGCCCACCTTGCCCCGCATGCGGTATCCGCCGGACCAGAACAGCCTGTCAAGGAACGGGGTGATCTGGCCGGATGCGGCGGCGTAGTATACAGGGCTGCCCACAACTATGCCGTCATAGCTGTCCAGATTATCCAGTATGTAATTCACCTTGTCATCCCTGTGGCGGCATCTGCCTGTGGCAACGCAGGCGTTGCAGCCATTGCAGCCGGGAATGGGATCGCTGCCGACGTGGAGTATTTCGGTATCTATGCCATGCTTTTCCAGCACCTCTGCAATTTCCTTAAGGCCGGTATATGTACAGCCGAATTCATTGGGGCTGCCGTTTATGAGCAAAACCTTGGACATGATGAATCCCTCCTGATTTGATATTCTGATTATATGGCCTTAGGCCTGTATCGGTCAACTTTGCCTTTTGCATAATGATATGGTATGCTTTGATAAAGACAATATTTCCTGTGGAGGTATAAATATATGAAGCTTGCCGAAGCGCTGCTTGAAAGGGCAGATTTGCAGAAAAGACTGAGCCTGCTGGAAAGCCGCCTTTGCCAGAATTCACGGGTGCAGGAAGGGGAATCCCCCGCCGAGGACCCCAAGGCTCTGCTTGCTGAGCTGGAACAGATATCCTGCCGGCTGGAGGAGCTGATCTGCCGCATAAACCTTACCAATGCTGCCGTTACGGATAACGGCAAAAGCCTTACCGCCCTCCTTGCAAGGCGGGATATACTGGCGAAAAAGGTGGGCATTATGCAGAGCTTCCTTCATGAGGCCGGCGCCACCGCAGCCCGGGCCACCCGCTCTGAGATAGTCATCCGCAGCACTGTCCCCGTGGCGGAACTCCGCAAGGACACCGACGGACTTTCCGCCCAGCTTCGCGCCCTGGATAACCGTATTCAGGCGCTGAACTGGACCACCGAACTTCTGTAATTTATACAGGGCCTTTGGCGTAGCGGATACGGGCGGGCATCCTCCGCGGCAGAGTCACGCCGCAGACAGTGGGCGCAAAGGAGCTTGCGCGGGGTTCGAATCCCCATTCACTTTTATGCTCAGCACCTTTACAGGGGCACATTTACTTTGCATTTTTACTACCGCTGATGCCGACGTATACGCGAGGGCGGGCTGTGGGAACAATGGCCCTGATGTTTTGGATTTTGTTTTAGTCTGCTTTTCTTTTTCTTTTCAGAAGAAAAGAAAAGAGAAAAAGGATATTTGCATTGATGTAAAAGAAAGGGCTTCGCAGGATTGCGGAGCCTTCTTTATATTCCGGGGTATGATTTATATTTTTCCCCATTCAGCTTTTCTTTCTTTTTTGCTTCTTTTTTCTTTCTTTTCTCTTGAAAAGAAAGAGAAAAAGAAGATAGTATAATAACATCACCACACCTCAGGAGGGCCCGTCATGGATAACCTTCGCAATGTGACTCATATGCAGAACATACGGCTGAACGGCGACAGGCGCAGCCTTGTCATAGTGGACCAGACAAAGCTGCCAAACAGCCTTGAGTACATCAGCCTTTCCTCCCCGGAGGAATTTTACGATGCAATATACCAGCTGAAGGTGCGGGGCGCTCCCGCCATCGGGATATTTGCAGGATATGCTGCGGCCATCTTAGGCGCGCAGGGCCCAAGGGACAGCTTTGACGCTTTCTTCGCACATCTTGAGAAAAGCTGCGAATACCTTAATTCCTCCCGCCCCACTGCTGTGAATCTTGCATGGGCAACGGGGCGCATTATGGATAAGGCAAAATCCCTTTGTGATCTGCCTGTGGAAAATATCCCGGATGCCCTCTACGACGAGGCGGCGGCCATACATAACGAAGATATGGATATGTGCCGCAGAATATCCGAATACGGCCTGTCCCTGCTGAAGGACGGGGAGGGTGTGCTGACCCATTGCAACGCAGGCCCCCTTGCCACCTCCCGCTACGGCACAGGCCAGGGCCCCTTGTTCCTGGCCCTTGAAAAGGGAGTTAAGCTTCGGGTATTTGCGGATGAGACCCGTCCTCTCCTGCAGGGGGCAAGGCTCACCGCCTATGAACTGCAGCAGGCAGGGGCGGATGTTACCCTCATCTGCGACAACATGGCCAGCATGGTTATGAAAAACGGCTGGGTCACCGCCTGCATGGTGGGCTGCGACAGGGTGGCCGCCAACGGAGACGCCGCAAACAAAATAGGCACCAGCGGCGTTGCCATACTTGCAAAGCATTACGGCATACCCTTTTACGTCCTTGGCCCCACCTCCACCATCGACATGAACTGCCCCACCGGGGATGATATAAAAATCGAACTGCGCCCCCAGGCTGAGATCCGGGAGAAATTCTACTCCAAGCCCATGGCGCTGCCTGAGGTGAAATGTTACAATCCCGCCTTTGACGTGACGGATAACAGCCTCATCACCGCCATCATCACTGAAAAGGGCATTTGCCGTCCCCCCTATACGGAAAGCCTTAAGGCATTGTTTGAGAAATAGGTGACTTATGCTGAAAAATCAACGCGAACAGGTTGTTCATTACTGCCGCCTTATGCAGAAGCGGGGCCTTACCCGGGGCACCGGCGGCAACATCAGCATCCGCTATGGAGATCTTGTTGCCATCTCCCCCAGCGGAGTGGATTACCAAACCATGGCGGCGGAAGACGTGCCGGTGGTGGATATGCAGGGCAACGCGGTATACGGCGTCCTTGCCCCCTCCAGCGAGCTGGGCATGCATCTTGCCTGCTATAAGAAACGCTGCGACATTTCCGCAATCGTCCACACCCATTCCACCTTTGCTACGGTGCTGGCCTGCATGGAAAAGCCTCTCCCCCCGGTGCATTACCTTATAGGCTACGCAGGCGACCATGTACCCTGCATACCCTATTACCCCTTCGGCTCGGAGGAGCTTGCCGCCGCTGCCGCAGAGGCAATGGAGCAAAACGCCCTGCTCCTTGGCCATCACGGCCTGCTTGCCGTGGGCCCCAATATTGAGCGTGCCTTTGCCGCCGCCGAGGAAGTGGAGTTTGTTGCGGAGCTTTATTGGCGGACGCAAGCCATGGACGGCGCCGCCCCCCTCAATTCACAGCAGATGGCGGATGTTTGCCGCCGCTTTGCCAATTACGGACAGGGAAAAACCCCACAGGAGGAAAAATAATATGCTTAAAGCCGGCGATAAAGCCCCGAATTTCACCCTTATGGACAAGGATGGCAATCCCGTTTCCCTGTCGGATTTTGCAGGCAAGCGGGTAGTCCTCTACTTTTACCCCCGTGACAATACCCCCGGCTGCACCCGCCAGGCCTGCGCCTTTGCCGCCGCCTACGACGGCTTCCGCAGCAATGACGTGGCCGTTATCGGCATAAGCCGCGACAGCGTGGCATCCCATCAGAAGTTCGCCGCAAAGTATGATCTGCCCTTCATTCTCCTCTCCGACCCCGACCTTATTGCAATTCAGGCCTTCGGTGTATGGCAGGAAAAGAAACTCTACGGCAAGGTATCCATGGGAGTTGTCCGCAGCACCTTCATAATCTCCCCCGACGGCACCGTGGAAAAGGTAATGCCCAAGGTAAAGCCCGATACAAACGCCGCGGAGATACTGGAGTATCTGGGGCTGTAAAGGTTATCCGGTCTGGTCTTCTTTTCCTTTTAGAAAAACCCAAATAAGGACAAACATTATAAGAACCTGCCTTTGCGCAAATAAAAAAGACCGCCCGGAATGAGCGGCCTTTTTGTTTTATAAAAGCGGCGGCGGCAATACTGTAATTGAGGAAAGGACAAAACCCGGCCGGGATAGCGATCGGATTCAGATAATCCCCCTATTCCCTCCCCTCCTTCAATATGGTAAAATATTTTATATATGTGCAAATGGGAGGCCCCTATGGATAAAAACGCCTGCTTCAGAAACATTCCCAAGGTGGATATACTGCTGGAAGACCCTGCAATCGTTGCCCTGTGCGAAGAGTTCGGCCGTGACATCGCGGTGGACTGCATACGCAGCTGCACCGATGAGCTCCGCGCATTCATCGGCAAAAGCGACGACATGGAAGCCATTCAGCGCCGCACGGATTCTCTGGTGCGGGATATCTGCAATGCCGCAGAAAGGCTGTTTACCCCCGACCTGCGCCCCGTCATCAACGGCACAGGCACAGTGCTGCATACCAACCTTGGCCGCGCCCCCATTTCCAGGGAACATTCCGAGCGCATGCAGGCCCTGGTGTCCGGCTACTCAAATCTTGAATATGACCTGGCTGCCGGCGCAAGGGGCGAAAGATATTCCCATTTTGAAAAGCTCCTCTGCCGCATAACCGGCGCAGAAGCCGCCATGGCGGTAAACAACAACGCGGCGGCGGTGTTCCTTGTATTGTCCGCCCTTGGCGTGGGCAAGGAGATCCCCGTATCCCGCGGGGAGCTGGTGGAAATCGGCGGCAAGTTCCGGGTTCCCGACGTTATGGCCCAGAGCGGCGCCATAATGGTTGAGGTGGGCACCACCAACAAGACCCATCCTTCCGATTATGAAAACGTTATAAATGAAAATACCGGTGCGCTCCTTAAGGTGCATACCAGCAATTTCCGCATTGTGGGCTTCACCGAAAGCGTGGAGATCGGGGAGCTGTGCCAGATCGGCGCAAAGCACAATATCCCCGTCATCGAGGATATCGGCAGCGGCGTGCTTATCGACCTTTCCAAGTACGGCCTTCCCTATGAGCCCACGGTGCAGGAATCCCTCAGGGCCGGCGCATCCATAGTCTGCTTCTCCGGCGACAAGCTGCTGGGCGGTCCCCAGGCCGGCATGATCGTTGGAAAGAAGGAATTCATCGCAAAGATAAAGAAGCATCCCATGACCCGCGCCCTCCGCATCGACAAATTCACCGCAGGCGCCCTTGAGCTGACCTTCCAGGAATACCTGAGCGAAGAGCGGGCCATCAGGAACATACCTGTGCTGCGCATGCTCACCCGCACCCCCTATGATATCGCCGAAAGCGCCGACAGGCTGGCCGCCCTGCTGAAGGGCGTAAGTGCGGATATCTCCGTTGAGGAATGTGAGTCTCAGGTTGGCGGCGGCTCCATGCCCCTCGCCCGCCTTGCAAGCCGTGCCGTAACCATCAAGCCCCGCAATATAACCACCGCCGCCTTTGAAGAGCGTCTCCGCAATCTGCCCCTGCCCATAGTGGGCCGTGTGTATGACGATCGGGTGGCCCTGGACGTCCGCACCATTGCCGACGAACTGTTCGTTGCCGTAGCAGAGGGCGTTAAGAAGGCATTGGAGTAAGAGATAGTTATACCTTCTTTTTCTCTTTCTTTTCACGAGAAAAGAAAGAGAAAAAGAAGCAAAAAGAGAAAGAAAAGCGAAATGGGAAATAATCAATTCCGTTTCGCTTTTTGTGTGAGAAAAAGAATGCAATAGCTTTAAATAGATACCGGATGCCCTGCGGGAGATGCAGATGGAAAACCACCGTACTGAATGGCGGCGCCCCGCCGCCGCCTGGCTGGCGTGGTGCTCAGATGGATACCCTCTTTCGCTTGAGAAGATTGCCTCACAAGCTAATAGGTATGCGGATTCTTGCCTGGAATTTTCGGCCTTTGGTTCTTTGGCCGCACAAAGAACATTCTTTGCTACTTTCTTTTAAAGAAAGTAGCCCAGCGGAGCGTCCTCCTAAATCGGAAACATTATCCGTGCGCGGATATTTTATTACCTAAACCTATTCACTATTCCCTCTCTCCCTTCCCCTGCCGTTGACTGCCTTACTGTTTTCAATTAAAATTAGAAGAAAGAATGGGAATAATATCCGCAGGGCAGCCCCCACAGGAGTATATTAATATGAAAAACATCATCGTAGGCACCGCCGGCCATATCGACCACGGCAAGACCACCCTCATCAAGGCCCTCACCGGCCGCAATACCGACCGCTGGGAGGAAGAACAGCGCAGGGGCATAACCATTGACCTGGGCTTTACCTGGTTTGACCTGCCCCGTGGGGACAGGGTGGGCATAATCGACGTGCCGGGCCATGAGAAGTTTATCAACAACATGGTGGCAGGCGTGGTTGGCATGGACCTTGTGCTGCTGGTTATCGCCGCAGACGAGGGCATTATGCCCCAGACCCGCGAGCATATAGACATACTTGGCCTGCTTGGAATTGAAAAGAGCATAATCGTACTGAACAAATGCGACCTTGTGGACAGTGACTGGCTGGAAATGGTAAAGGAAGACATTGCACAGGAGCTGAAGGGCAGCTTCTGCGAAAATGCTCCCGTAGCGGAAGTATCCTCCGTAACCGGACAGGGCCTGCCGGAGCTTATCTCCCTCATTGAGCGCATGACCGCGGACGAGGTCACCCCCAAGGATATCGATACTATACCAAGGCTGCCCATCGACCGTGTATTTTCCATATCCGGCTTTGGCACCATCGTCACCGGCACACTTATCTCCGGCCGCATACGCAAGGAGGATTCCCTTGCGGTATTCCCGGTTAACAAGCCCTGCAAGATACGCAGCATACAGGTTCACGGCAAGGATTCCGAGGAGTGTTTTGCCGGCCAGCGTGTTGCCATCAATATTTCCAATATAAAAAAGAACGAAATCGACCGCGGCTGCGTGCTGGCTCCGGAAAGCAGCATGAAGAACACCATGATGCTGGACGTGCGCCTCAGCATGCTGCCCTCATCCAACCGCACCATAGAAAACCGCACCCGTCTGCACCTTTTCACCGGCACCAGTGAAGTGCTTTGCCGCGCCATACTGCTGGATTCAGAAACCCTTGGCCCCGGTGAAAGCGGCCTTGTGCAGCTGCGCCTTGAGGATGAAATCGCCGTACGCCGCGGAGACAGGTTCATCGTCCGCTTCTATTCCCCCATGGAAACCATCGGCGGCGGCGTGGTAATCGAGGCCAACCCCACCAAGAAAAAGCGCTTTGACGAGAAAACCCTCTCCGAGATGGCCATCAAGGAACAGGGCGGCCACGGCGACATGATAGAGCTGCTGATAAAGCAGCACAGCGAAACCGCCGTCACCGCCGCAGAGGTTGCCAAGCTAACCGGCCTTACCATGGAAGAAACCCTCTCCGAAGTGGCTCAGCTGGAAGAGCAGGGCCTCGTCATCTCCTTCCAGATGAAGAAGGACCTGCACCTGTGGCACAGCGTTTATCAGAAGAAGATGGTGGAAAACATACAGGATCACCTTGCAGCTTTCCATAAGGAAAACCCCTACAAACAGGGCAGCCGCAAGGCGGAGCTGAGGGTACGCTTCCTTTCCAAAGTAAAGCAGAATGTGTTTGACGAATTCATTCAGCGCCTTGAAAACGACGGCACCATCAAGCGTGAAGGTGAGTTCATCGCCGCAGGCGACTATGAGATCCCCCGTGACGATACCTTCACCAAAGTAGAGTCCGCCCTCACCAAAGCGCTGGACGGCGCAGGCTTTGAGTTCCTCAAGCTCAGCGACATACCCCTCCCCGGCATCAATCCCGCATATGCGGAGGATATACTTCAGCTGCTGTCCTACGAGGGCAAGGTCATCATACTTGCGGAGGACCTGCTGACCCTGCCCAAGTACACCGATGAAGTCATTGTCAAGGCAAAGGAAGTGCTTGCCGCAGAGGGCAAGATCACCATCGCCGGTATCCGGGACATGATAGGCACCAGCCGCAAGAACGCCAAGCCCCTGCTGGAGTACCTTGACTCCGTCCGCGTCACCCGCCGCAACGGCACCGAAAGCGAAAGGGTTGCATATTAAAGTAAATTCATCTTATCTTCTTTCTTCTTTCTTTTCTCGAAAAAAGAAAGAAGAAAAGCGAAACGGAAAAACAAATAATCAGAAAGCCCCATGACGGATGGGGCTTTTTGTGTGGAATTAAATCTCCGCTGCGTCATCGGGAAGAAGGGATCAGTCCGTACAATCCGCTTTCTCTGTGTTGGACGGTTTACAGGCGGGAGGATTATTTTACTTCCCCGCCCAACCGCCCCTTTAGGATACTTCTCCCTTACGGGAGAAGCGGCCGCACTGCCGATGCTTTCTCTGCCATTGCAAAAAGGGCGCAAACCGGCGCGGCAATCCGCTTTCTCTGTATTGGATGGTTTACAGGCGGAAGGTTTATTTTGCTGTCCCTTTCTCCTGACATCTTTCCTCAAATAAAAACATCACCCGAACGGAAACCGATCGGGTGAATCTGTATTTTGCTTTTATGCTGTTATACTATTACATCCATGGGGATGTAGCCATAGCAGCCGCACTCATTGACCTTTACCTTTACCCATGCCTGCTTGGAGGCAACGCCGGAGATCAGGGTGACCTTGGTGCCGGCCAGCAGGGTGTGGGTGGCGGGGCTGGAAGTGGTGGGCTCGGAATACAGCACTATGCCGTATTGGGTTTTGTAGGTGCTGCCAACCTTCAGGGTGAAGGAATTATTGGGGCAGGAAGTGTTGGGACGGTTGTTGGCGTAGCCGAAGCAGGAGCCGCAGTAGTACTTGTTGTTGTAGCGGATACCGCCATTGGTATAGCAGCCGTTGCTGTTGCATACCACGATGCCGCACTTGCAGCAGTAGTTCTTGCTGCCGCTGGATGCTGCGGGCTTGACGGCGGTTGCGGACAGATAGGACTTATAGCAATAGCCCTCGATGCCGCGGGCGGTGCGTACCTTGTACCAGTTGCCGGATTTGCCAAGGCATACAACACGGTCGCCCTTGTTGAGGCCGTCCACGATTTTGTAGCCGGTGCCGGGGCCCTTGCGAACGTTAAGGCCGGTGGTGGCATAGTAGTAGCCGCTGGTGGAAACGGTGGTGTCCTCGCACTGGTCCTTGCCGTTAGTGGCATACTTGTACAGCTTCAGATAGCTGGCGCTGGCATAGGCGGTGGAACCGTCGGTGGTCAGCAGCTTATACCAGTTGCCGGATTTGCCGATGCGGGTAACCTGCTGATTCTTATTCAGGGAGCCCACGATGGAATACTTGGTGCCGGGGCCGGAGCGAACGTTCAGCGCGGTGGTGGCATAGTAGATATCGCCGCAGTCAGAGCATACCTTAAGCTTGGTGCCGGAGGGCACGCATACCTGAGAGCTGCTGCTGTTGCTGCTGCCCTTGCTGTTCACAAGGTAAGAGGAAGATACATAGCCGATTTCATACTTGCTGTACTGTATCTGGGTCCAATTGCCAACAACGGTGCCGGTAGCAGTAACCGCCTGACCCTTTTCCAGATAGCCCAGCACTGTATAGTTGGTGCCGGGGCCGCTGCGTACGTTAACGGCGGTCTTTGCGTATTTTACTGTGGCGGCGCCCGCCATGGTCATGATACTGAGGGCCATCACGAGGACCAGCATCAGAGCTGCTGCCCTGGTAAGTTTCCTGTTCATGAAAATACCTCCCGGTGGAATAATCGGCGCGGTTTTCCCTGCGCTGCCTTTATTATAGCCCCAAACCAAAGCAAATAGTAGGCATAATACAAGAAAAATATGTAAACAATTGTTAGTCTTGTGGTATGGAGATCAGCGCGAACACAATATGTAGTTTAAGGAGATTTGTCAGTTTTTGCCATTGCTGCAGGGTACGCCGCGGAAATCCGGTTTTTATTATCTGAATTCCCCTGCCATTCAAGGCTTTTCCGCCCTCCGGCTCCCCTCATTTAAAAAATCCAAACGAAAAAACCACCCTGTTGGGTGGTTTTTCGTTTGGAGCTGGTGATGGGAGTCCTTTGCTCATATATCGGCTGTCGGTCTTGTGTTCCACACTGCGCCCTCCGCCTACATGAGCAAAGCCGGGGCGGGCAAAGGCGTCACCGGCGCCTTTGCTTTTCCGCCCTTCGACTCCCCTCAGCTAAAAAATCCATAAGAAAAAGCACCCTTACAGGGTGCTTTTTTCATATTTATAGAAAGGAGAAAAAATTGACTA
>JAZNUG010000164.1:0-18001 GCA_045592165.1 Clostridia bacterium
GATATTCTGGATACACCCGTATCCCCTGAGCTGCTGCCTGCCGAAGAAGACGGCGATATGACCCAGTTTACCGAAGATCTGGTGGGGCCCTATGAGCTGCATGATTTCTTCCTGTTCTACTTCCTGCGCTTTGGATTCAGCCCGGAAAAGATATTCACAATGGCCTGCCATGCCTTCAGGGGAGAATACAGCGAGGATGTTATCCGCAAGTGGCTCTCCACCTTCCTGCGCCGCTTCTTTGCCCAGCAGTTCAAGCGCAGCTGTCTGCCCGACGGTCCCAAGGTGGGCTCCGTAGGCATCTCCCCCAGAGGGGATTGGCGCATGCCCAGCGATGCATTCAGCAAGGCTTTCGCGAAAAACCTGTAGGGTTTTCCGCGAGATAGCGCGCAAATGCTGTGCATGTGCGCGATTGAAATCCCTTACGGTGGTTTTTACATGATTACCTCCCGGGCGGTTCGTCGTCGCGGACTTCGCAATATTCGCGGCGTCATTTGCGAATGCCCCCTCTCATTCGCTCCGTCGCTCCTCCTCTCCGCAAAAAATCGTCGCTTCGCTTTGGATTTTTTTGCGGTATACCATTCCTTACGGAATGGTTCCGAATTTGCCGCACATGTCGCCAAATTCGGAATAAAGCCTCATATAGTCAACACATCATATACAAAAAACCGGCACACCATCAGGTGTGCCGGTTTTATCTGTTTCTATATTGCTCTGGTCTGTTCCTTCAGCCATTCCCGCTCATCCTCATTCATCAGGGGGGACAGCTTTTCGTATACCTTGTTGTGATACCTGTTGAGCCGCTCTCTTCCCTTTTCCGTAAGCACGCTCACATCCACCGCATCAAGGTCAATGGGGGCGAAGGTAAGGCAGCGGAAACCCAGGAAGCCGTTTTGCTCCTCAACGCATTCTATGAGGTTTTCCAGACGTACGCCGTATTCGTTTTCCACATATACGCCCGGCTCGTCAGAGGTTATCATGCCGGGGCAGAGGGGTGCACGATCAGAGCGGGCGGTCTTCTGCCAGCGGAAGCCGTTGGGGCCTTCGTGTACAGACAGCATGCAGCCAACGCCGTGGCCCGTGCCGTGGTTGTAGTCCATTCCCCGCTCCCAGAGGGGCATGCGGGCGATGGCGTCCAGATGGTATCCGGCACATCCTCTGGGGAACTTTGCATCCATCAGAGCCAGCATACCTTCCAGCACAAGGGTGAAGCCCAGCTTCTGCTCCGCCTTTACAGGGCCCATGGCTATGGTGCGGGTAATGTCTGTGGTGCCGCCGTAATACTGTCCGCCGGAATCCAGCAGCATCAGCCCATGGGGTTCAACGGGAATATCGGTATCCTCATTTGCAGAGTAGTGTATTATTGCGCCGTGGGGGCCGTAGCCGCAGATGGTGGAGAAGCTTTCATCAATGCAGCCTTCCTGCTCATAGCGCAGCTCCCTTATCTTTTCGCCGGCCTGCATTTCGGTAAAGCCCTTTGCGGCGTTTTCCTTTGCCCAGCGGATAAAGCGGCTTACCGCCACGCCGTCCTTAAGATGACTCAGGCGGGAATACTTCAGCTCCGCCTCGTTTTTGATGGCCTTCATAAGGGATATGGCATCGTGATCCACTATGCCGCCGCAGCTTGAAAGGTCAAGGAAAAGGCGGTAGTTCAGCTTGCCGAGGGAAGCCATAACCTTCTGCTCCTTGCCGTAGCGGGATACGAAAGAGTATATGCCGTTATATGGCAGCAGCTCCACGCCTGCCGCCTTAAGGTCATCCATTACGGGAGCAGCCTTGCTTTCATCCATGAAGATATAAGCCTTATCCATCTCCACAATGCCGTAGCACAGGGCAACGGGCAGGTATTTTACATCATTGCCGCGGATATTGAACAGCCATGCAAGGTCATCAAGGGCAGTCAGCACACAGGCAGAAGCCCCATGCTCATTCATCTGCTCCCTTACTGCCGCCAGCTTATCGGCGGCGGATCGGCCTGCATATTCCATGCTGAGGCTGTATGCAGGGGCAGGGGACAGGGCGGGCCTGTTTTCCCATGCGGAATCTATCAGGTCGGGGAAATCCGCCAGCTTTATGCCCCGCTCAACAAGCTCCTTGCCCTCAGCGGCGGTGATGGTGCGGAAATCTGCGCCCAGTGTGCCCTTAAGATTATCCTGTATCCAGTCAAATAAGTCAGGAACGCCGCTCTGGCCCATTTTGAAAAGGGTTATGCCGGAGCCTTTCAGTTCCCTCTCCGCCTGCAGAAAATACCTGCCGTCGGTCCAGAGACCCGCTTCCTCGGCGGTAACAGCCATTGTGCCCGCACTGCCGGTAAAGCCGGAAAAATAGCGGCGCACCTTGTAATGCTCGCCGGGGTATTCTGAGCCGTGGGGGTCCGCAGTGGGTATAAGGAACATATCTGCGCCTGCCGCTGCCATTGCGGCTCTCAGGTGCTTAAGCATGAGTATTCCTCCCGTGTTGAATTCTTAAAATATCTGTGTGAGGTGATATTCTTCCCTTTCAATATACACCATAGCGCGGTCTTTTTCCAGATGATATTCAGCCTGTAATATGATATGATAATATTGGTATAGAATGGAATCGCATCTTTATTGAGGGAGGGATATTCATGGCGGTATTCAGCGGCAGCCTTTCGGGCGGCATCCCTGCCATGCCCTCAAAAAGCATGAGCCACAGGGCTCTTATCTGCGCCGCCCTTTGCAGCGGCACAAGCAGGATAAATAACTTCGCCCTGTCTCAGGATATTTCCGCAACCCTCAGCTGCATAGAAGCCCTGGGCGCAGAAGCTGAGATTTTGGATAACTCCGTCATTATTCACAGCATGGCAAAGGCCGTTTCCCAGGCAATTCTTCCCTGCGGAGAAAGCGGCACCACATACCGTCTGCTGTATCCTGTTGTCCCCCTTATTGCACAAAGGGCGGAGTTTTCTATCGCCCCTTCCCTTGCCCGCCGCCCCATGGAGCCTGTTATCTCCCTGCTGCAGAGCAAGGGCATAAATGCGGACAAGCTCTCGGTTTCCGGCAGGTACTCCCATGGAGATTTTCATATTCCGGGTAATATTTCCTCCCAGTTTATCAGCGGCCTCATCTTCGCCCTGTCCCTGCTGGAGGGAGAAAGCCGCATAATACCCACCACTCCCATGCAAAGCCGCGGCTACATCGAGATGACCCGCAGCTGTGTTCATGCTTTCGGCGGAAGCACCGCATGGAATGGGGACATTCTCACAGTGCATCCCGCAAAATTCACCCCCGCTGACATTACTGTCCCCGGTGATTACAGCCACGCCGCGATGCTGTTTGCGGCAGGCGCAATGTACGGTGAAATAACCGTCACAGGCCTTGCCCCCGATCCTTTGCAGAGGGACAGCGCAATAATTGACCTTCTCTCCCGAATGGGCGCAAAAATAACCGTAAATCAAAACTCTGTCACCGCATCCTGCGGGCCGCTTACCGGCATTGACATAGATGCATCGGATACCCCGGACATTGTCCCCGCCATAGCCGCGGCGGCCTGCGCCGCCCGTGGGCAAACCCGCATATACAATGCATCCCGCCTGCGGCTGAAGGAATCCGACAGGATAGCCGCAATAGTGCAGGAACTGAACAAGCTTGGCGCAGACATAACCGAAACCGCAGACGGCTTTGTCATTCGGGGCGGAAAGCGGCTTTACAGCTGCCGCTGCAGCGCCCATAACGACCACCGCATCGCCATGATGCTTGCGGTAATGGGCGGCATGTGCGGCGGCATTGAACTGGACAACACAGGCTGTATTGCAAAATCCGCCCCCCGGTTTTTGCAGGAATTCCAAAGCCTTGGAGGAAACATATCATGAAGCCATGGGGCAGCATGAAACTGAATATTTACGGGGAGTCCCATTCCGAATATCTGGGCCTTACCATGGAGCTGCCCAAAGGCATACTCCTTGATGAGGCTGTGATTTCCCGCGACCTTGACCGGCGCAGAGCAGGTGCTTTGGGTACCACACCCCGCATTGAGGAGGATACCCCCCACTATATCAGCGGCATAACAGAGGGCGTCACCAATGGCGATACCCTCGATATACGTTTTTTCAACCGCAATATCCGCCCTGCCGATTATAATGAAATCCGCACCGTACCCCGTCCTTCCCATGGAGATTATCCCGCCTATGTAAAATACGGCAGTATTCCCTCAGGCGGCGGCAGATTTTCCGGCCGGCTCACCCTGCCCCTTGTGTTCGCAGGGGCTGTTGCACGAAGCATACTGGCCGAAAAGGGCATAACTGCCGCAGGCCATTACCTTGCCGCAGGCAATGCCTGGGATACCCCCTTTGACCCAATCAGAACCACTGCGGAGCAGCTTGCTTCCCTCAGGCAAAAGGATTTTCCCATAATAAACCCCGCCGCAGAGCAGGATATGCAGAACCTGCTTCACACCCTCGACGGGGATTCCATAGGCGGCTGCGTGGAGCTTTGTGCCCTCGGCCTGCCCGTGGGCCTGGGCGGTGAATTATGGGGCGGCCTTGAAAGCCGCATCGCATCATTGATGTACGCCATCCCCGGTGTAAAGGCTGTGGAATTCGGCGCAGGAAAAGACTTCTGCGCCATGCGCGGCTCCCAGGCGAATGACGGCCTTCGTGTGCTGGACGGCCGTATATCCCTTGAAAGCAACAACTCCGGCGGCATACAGGCAGGCATGGCAAACGGAGCTCCCCTTATCCTCCGTGTCACCTTCCGTCCCACCCCCTCCATCGCCCTGCCCCAGCACAGCGTGGACCTTGCCGCCATGGAAAATACCGACCTTACCGTCACCGGACGTCACGACGGCTGCATAGCCCTTCGGGGCCTTGCGGCAGCGGAAGCGGCGCTGCTTCTGGCCATACTGGATGCATTTATGGAGGAACAATGATATACCTTACAGGCATGATGGGCAGCGGAAAGTCCGAGCTGGGCTATGCTGCGGCCAAGATACTGAATCTCCCCTTTTATTCCACCGATGACATGGCGGAGCAGCATACGGGCATGACCATATCCCATATGTTTGAACAGCATGGCGAGGAATATTTCCGGAATGTGGAGTCCCGTATCCTCAAGGAAGTTTCCGCACTGCCCTCAGGCATAGTATCAACCGGCGGAGGCATAGTGCTGCGGCAGCAAAACCGTGATATAATGTCATCCACAGGCAAAGTGCTGTGGCTGCACAGAGATATAGCGGAAACCGCCGCCACCCTTGACCCGTCCGGCCGTCCCCTTCTGAAGGACGGTACAGATGCGCTGTTTTCCATATATCAGGCCCGCCTGCCCCTTTATCGCATGGCGGATGCGGAATTCACAGGCAGCACCCCGGAGCAGCTTGCCGAGGCAATCGCACGGCTATTATAAAAAAAATCATCCCACGGAGGGCATACATGATAACCGAATTTGACCTTGATCACCGTATACTCATGCGAAAACCCCATGCCTGCGGCAGCGCGGAATGGACCGTCACCCGCACAGGAGCTGACGTCAAGATAAGATGCGCCGGCTGCAACAGAGTGATAATGCTGGACCGGCTGGAGTTTATGAAAAAAGCAAAAAAGAACCTTACCCTGGAGGAAAGCAAATGACCCGCGCCGAGGTAAACCGCCGCCAATATAAAAAGCTGTCTGCGCTGAACTGGCTGTTCTGCATTGTTGTTGCGGCCGCAGTTGTGGGGCTGGTTTTCACAGTATGGTTCACCGGCATAAAAATCGCAGATGACGGCATGTCCCCCGCCCTGTACAAAGGGGACGTGATACTCTTCGACAGGCTTGCGAAGCACATTTCCCACCCTCGCCGGGGCGATGCCTACGCCTTCAGCAATGACGGCACCTCCGTGGGCCGCATTGCCGCCCTGCCCGGGGATACCGTTGCCATCAAGGAAGGCAAGATTTACATCGGCGGCTGCCAGCTCAAAGAGGTAAATGCCTCCGAATCAGCATGGGAGCTGGAGGAATTCACCGTTCCCGCCGCCACATTCCTTATTTTGCCTGACGACCGCACAAATGCCATTCCCGATAAAGCAGATTTGCTCGTCCCCTTTGACGCCCTCATAGGCAGGGCTGCGGTAAGGGTTGCCCCCATCGGCATGGCGGCAATATTCACAAACTGATTCTTCATCATATACAACAGCCGTTCATCGGCTGTTTTCTTTTTTATCCCCTCTCTCTTTGCGTATAAGTAAATTTATGAACAAAGTGTATTTTATTTGAATTTTACCGTAATTTTATAAAATATATTTATGCTTACCCATGGATTTATTGCTTCTGCGGCGTTATAATACCTTGGCTGTTGAAATAACAGTGCCCCGAAACATACAGCCGGGATAACCCAGATTTCGCTGTCCCGACTCTTTCATTTTGTTCCGGCATAAAAAATCAATTTGAAAGAAGGCGTATTTTCGTGCCCCATAATGCAAGCATACTGCTTAGTCTCTCCATAGCCCTGCTGTCCGGTCTGCTTTTATCCAGGCTGGCAAAGAAAGTGAACCTTCCCGCCGTTACCGCATACCTTGTGGCAGGCGTATTAATAGGCCCTTTCCTGCTGGGCGCTCTGGATATCCCCGGCATAGGCATAACCGCCCATCATCTCGAAAGCTTCGGCATAATTTCTGACCTTGCCCTGGGCTTTATCGCCTTTTCCATGGGCAATGAATTCCGCCGCAGCCAGCTGAAGGAAGTAGGCAGGCGGGCCGCCATAGTCGGCGTTGCTCAGGCCCTGTTTACTGCTGTTGTGGTGGATGCAGCCCTTATCGGTCTGCATCTTGCTATGCCTGATAAACTCCCCCTTTCCGCCGCAATAGTCCTCGGCGCCGTTGCCACCGCCACTGCCCCTGCCGCCACCCTCATGGTTGTGCGCCAATACAAGGCAAAGGGCCCCGTAACCGATATGCTGCTGCCTGTGGTTGCCATTGACGATGCAGTTGGCCTTATGGTGTTTGCAATATCCTTCGGCGTGGCAAAATCCATCAGCATAGGCAATGTGGATGTGCTGTCCGTAATTCTTGAGCCTTTGCTGGAGGTTATCCTTTCCCTGACCCTGGGCCTTGTAATGGGACTGCTTTTCACCCTCTGCGAAAAGTTCTTCCATTCCCGTTCCAAGCGCTCCGCGGTATCCGTTACCTTTGTTATGCTTACGGTCGCCCTGTCCTCCGCAAGCTTTAATATAGGCGGAATACATATCGCCTTTTCCTCTCTGCTTTCCTGCATGATGATGGGTACCATATTCTGCAATATCTGCGATGTATCCGAAGAGCTGATGGATCGCATGGACAGATGGACCGCCCCTGTGCTCATTCTGTTCTTTGTAATCAGCGGCGCAGAGCTGGATCTCAGGGTATTTTCCGACTCTGCAGTTGTGATCATCGGCCTTATGTACATACTTTCCCGCTCCCTGGGCAAGTACTTCGGCGCAGGCATCAGCTCCCGGGCAACCGGCTGCGACGGCAATATCGTCAAGTATCTGGGAATTACTCTGCTGCCTCAGGCAGGCGTTGCCCTTGGCATGGCTATTAAGGCCATGGAGCTTGGCCCCGACGGTACGATTGTGCGCAATATCACCCTGTTTGCGGTACTTATCTACGAAATAATAGGCCCCTTCCTTACCAAGCTTGCCCTTACCAAGGCAGGCGATATCAAGACCGAAGGCAAGACCAGCGCCAGGGGAAGCTATTTCGACAGGCGTCCCTTTGAAACCCATAATATCTATATTGTAAACAAGCCTGAATAAACCATATTCTTTCAAAAGCTGCGGTATATGCCGCGGCTTTTTTGTTTTTTCATCCCGCCAAATGCTGTCAGTCCCGGCATATTTTCGGCAATTCCCCTCCGGATTTTCCATATGCTGCACACCCTTCCGCCCCTTACCTTTGCCCTTTCTCCCCTTCCTCTGATAGCCTGTTTGGGTAAAAGGAGGATAAAGAATATGAAAAAGAAAATGCTTGGTATTATACTGGCCTGCGCCATGCTGCTGCCGGGCGCGGCCCTTGCCGCATCCGGTTCTGTCACAGGAGATATGGTAAATATGCGTACCGGCCCCGGCCTTGGCTATCCCCGCATAAGATATCTGTATAAGGGCGACAGCGTTACCGTAAAGGGGGAAACCAACGGCTGGATATCCGTATCCCACAACGGTGCTGATGGATATGTGTATTCGGATTACATCGCCGCTGCCGCTCCTTCGGCAAACCTTAAACTGGGCAGCCGGGGCAGCGAAGTAAAGTCCCTTCAGCAGGAGCTTATACTGCTGGGCTATCTGGAAGGCGCAGCGGACGGCATATTCGGCCCCAAGACCCAATCCGCCGTCATATCCTATCAGCGCAAAAACGGCCTGTCTCCCGACGGCATTGCGGGCAAGCTCACCCGCAAGGCAGTATCCAATGAGGTTGGCAGGATAAATACCGTCATCTCCACCGCAAAGAAGTATCTGGGCACGGCCTACGTTACCGGCGGCTCCAACCCCTCCACCGGCTTTGACTGCTCCGGCCTCACCCAGTACAGCCACGCTCAGGCAGGCATATCCATCCCCCGGGTATCCTATCAGCAGGCGGCAGGCGGCGTATCAGTAAGCCGTTCAGGGCTGCGTCCTGGCGATATAGTGTGCTTCAACAGCCCCGTTTCCCACGTGGGCATATACCTTGGAGATAATAAATTCATCCACAGCTCCAAGCCCGGCGACGTGGTAAAGATAACCGACCTGAAGTACATGAACCTGACCAAGATAGCACGGTATACAGGAAAATAGCCAAACTAAAAGACCGCACAGCCCAGTGCGGCCTTTTTATTGCTTTATCCAGGAAAAGCCCGGTTTAAATATTAATTATCCCCTTCGCTTTTCTTTCTCTTTTTGCTTCTTTTTCTTCTTTCTTTTCCCGCGAAAAGAAAGAGAAAAAGAAGGTAAAGAAAGAAACTAATCCTTCTTCATGGTCAGCGAAATACGCTTCTTTTTCTGATCCACTTCCAGTACCCACACCGTGACGATATCGCCGGGCTTGAGCACCTCGGAGGGATGGCGGATAAATTTATCGCATATGCGTGAGATATGCACAAGGCCATCCTGATGAACGCCTATATCTACGAATGCGCCAAAGTCCACCAGATTGCGTACAGTGCCGGTAAGCTCCATTCCGGGTACAAGGTCCTTCATCTCCACCACGTCGCTTCTCAGCAGGGGAGGAGGCAGTTCCTCGCGGGGGTCGCGGCCGGGCTTCTGCAGTTCCTTTACGATATCCCGCATGGTGGGCACGCCCATGCCGCAATGCTCCGCGGCCTTTGCTTCGCCCATGGCCTTTATGGAATCATTAAGTGCGGATATGTCATTGCCGCACAGCTTAAGCAGCTCTTTCGCACCCTTGTAGGATTCAGGATGGACGGCGGTATTGTCCAGCATTTCCTTGCTTTCAGGCACCCTCAGGAAGCCTGCACACTGTTCATATGCCTTGGGGCCAAGCTTGGGTACCTTCAGCAGCTCTTTGCGGCTTGTAAAGGCTCCTGCGGCCTCACGGTAGGCAACGATGTTCTTCGCAATGGTGCTGTTTACGCCGGAAACATAGGACAGCAAAGATGGAGATGCGGTATTCAGATCCACGCCAACGCTGTTTACGCAATCCTCAACCACACCGCTGAGGGTTTCATCCAGCCGCTTCTGGGGCATATCGTGCTGATACTGCCCCACGCCTATGCTGCGGGGCTCAATCTTAACCAGCTCCGCAAGGGGGTCCTGAAGGCGGCGGGCGATGGATACGGCGCTTCTGAGAGAAACATCGTAATCGGGAAATTCCTCTGCGCCCAGCTTTGATGCAGAGTATACCGAGGCACCTGCCTCGCTTACGATAACGTATTTTACATCCGTACCGCGAACGGTGTCTGCGGCAAACTTTTCGGTTTCCCGGCCTGCAGTACCGTTGCCGATGGCGATTACGGATACGTTGTGCTTCTTTATCAGGCGGGTGACGATTTCTTCCGCTTCCCTCACCTTATTATGGGGCTGAACGGGATAAATAACGGCGGTATCCAGTACCTTGCCCGTTTCGTCAACTACCGCAACCTTGCAGCCGGTGCGGTATCCGGGGTCAAGGCCCATTGTGACCTTATTCTTAACAGGGGGCTGCATCAGCAAGGGTTTAAGGTTTACGGCAAAGGTGCCTATGGCCTGCTCTGCGGCGGCATCCGTCAATGCAGAGCGCAGTTCGCGGGATACAGAGGGATAAATAAGCCTGCTCCATGCATCAATTGCTGCGGCTTCAACTTCCTTTGAGCAGGGATTGCTGCCCCGCACAACGCTGCCGGCAATAATATTTTCTGCCTGATCCTCAGGTATGTTTACGGATACCTTAAGAAATCCTTCCTTTTCGCCGCGGTTTATAGCAAGCACACGGTAGCCGGGGATGGTGGACAATGCTTCAGAAAAATCCGCGTACATTTCATATACGCCCTTGTCCTCCTGGGCGGCGGCGGAAGAAAGGGTGCCTTTGCGCTGGGCAAGAGCCTTTATTTCACGGCGGATATCCGCAGAGTCAGACAGCCGCTCCGCTATTATATCCCTTGCGCCGGCAAGGGCCTCGGCGGCATTATTTACGCCCTTATCGGGATTGACAAACTTTTCTGCAAGCTGGATGGGGTCTCCGCTTTCCTGCATCAGGAGCCTTGCCGCAAGGGGAGTAAGTCCCCTCTCCTTGGCGATGGAGGCGCGGGTGGTGCGCTTCTGCTTATAGGGACGGTACAGGTCCTCAAGCTCCGCAAGGGTAGCAGCTGCGTCTATCTTTTTCTCCAGGGCTTCGGTAAGCTTTTCCTGGGCGGCGATGGCGGTCTTTACTTCTTCGCGGCGCTGCTGCAGGCCCCGAAGGTATGCGAGCCTGTCCGCCAGCTTTCGTATCTGCTGGTCATCCATGCTGCCTGTAAGCTCCTTGCGGTAGCGGGCGATGAAGGGCACGGTACTGCCTCCATCCAGCAGCTCAACGACGTTCTTTACATGGGCCTGAGTTTCATTCAGCTCAGCGGCCAGCTGGGTTATTATGGTTTGCATCATAATCTCCTGTAATATGGTTTTTTGCCAACAGATGCAATTATACCACATTTTATCCAATATCAAAAGCCGCACCGTATTGATGCGGCTTTTTGCATTAGGTTTTATTTTGCGTCCCTGATAAGGCCGACAGCCTTGCACAGTTCCATAATTACCAGAGGAACAAGGGACAGGCCAAAGCCGATAAGATACAGCTTGCCGGGCAGCCTGATAAGCTCAAAGGCCACGCCCACAGGGGTGAACAGCACCAGCGATACCAGCAGCACAGAACCGAGACAAGCAAGGTTCAGCTTGGAATTGGTGAAGAAGCCGATTTTGAAAAGTGACTTGTCAGAGCGCATGTTGTAGGCCTGTATTACCTGAGAAATGGCCAGCACCATGAATGCCAGTGTGCGTCCGCCCTCCACTATTCCTGTCGCGTTCTCGCCGATGCGGAAGCCAACGAGGGACAATGCACCGAACATCAGACCCAGCAGTGCAATGCGGATGCCAAGGCCGTTTGCAAATATGCCTTCGTCCCGGGGCTTGGGCTTTCTGTCCATAATGTCATTTTCAACAGGCTCCATGCCCAGGGCGATTGCGGGAAGGCTGTCGGTAACCAGATTTATCCACAGCAGCTGCATGGAAAGCAGGGGGGATTTATGCCACAGCAGCATTGCGCTGAATACTGCAACAACCTCGCCTATGTTGGTGCCCAGCAGGAAACCCACAACCTTCTTGATGTTGGCATAAATGCCGCGGCCCTCACGGACTGCCTCAACGATGGTGGCAAAGTTATCGTCGGTAAGGGTCATATCTGCGGCGCCCTTTGCAACGTCTGTACCTGTAATGCCCATTGCGCAGCCGATATCCGCCGCCTTAAGGGCAGGGGCATCGTTTACGCCGTCGCCTGTCATGGATACAACCTGGCCCTTGCGCTGCCATGCCTTAACTATGCGTATCTTGTTTTCGGGAGAAACGCGGGCATATACGGCAATGCCTTCCACAGCCTCATCCAGCTCTCTGTCAGTCATGGTATCCAGCTCTGCGCCGGTGATTGCCCTGTCTCCCTCAAGAAGTATGCCAAGTTCCTTTGCTATTGCCGCCGCGGTAACCACGTGGTCGCCGGTTATCATTATGGGCTTGATGCCTGCCCTGCGGCAAACCTCAACCGCCGCCTTTGCCTCAGGCCTTGGAGGATCAATCATGCCCACAAGGCCAAGGAAGGTAAGGTCTTTTTCAAGGGCAGCAGAGGTGGGCTCTGCGGGGACTTCGTCAATAATGCGATAGCCGACCGCCAGCACGCGGAGGGCCTGACGGCTCATCTCTTCGGTAAGCTCCTTGCCCTTTGCGGTATCGCCCGCTATGCAGCGGGGAGCCATCATATCAAATGCGCCCTTTACTATTACCACGTTTTTGCCGTCAATGCGGTTTACGGTGGACATGAGCTTTCTGTCGGAATCAAAAGGAATCTCTGCAAGGCGGGGATAATCCTCGCCCAGCTTTTCCTTGGGCATGCCCATATTGTGGGCCGCAAGCACTATGGCGGTCTCGGTGGGGTCGCCTATGTGCTGCTCCTTGCCCTCTTCAAGCAGCACGGTGCCGTCGCAGCAGAGGGAGCCATACATCAGCAGGTTTCTGGCAGCCTCGGAATTGCCGCTGCCTATATCCTCCACATCCCCGCCGTCAGCCCATGCCTTGATGAGGGTCATGCGGTTCTGGGTGAGGGTGCCGGTCTTATCGGAACAGATAATGCTTGCGCTGCCCAGAGTTTCAACTGCGGGCAGGCGGCGGATAAGGGCGTTGCGCTTTACCATGCGCTGTACGCCTATGGACAGCACGATGGTAACTATTGCAGGCAGGCCTTCGGGTATTGCGGAAACTGCAAGGGATACCGCCGTCATGAATATTTCCATGGCAGGTATGCCGTTCATCAGGCCTATTACCAGAATTACGGCGCAGGCGCCAAGGGCCATTATGCCAAGGTACTTACCAAGCTGTGTAAGGCGCAGCTGCAGGGGGGTGGGGCCTTCGCCCTCGCCGTCCAGCAGGTTTGCAATGCGGCCCATTTCGGTATCCATACCGGTGGCAGTTACCACGGCCAGTGCAGAGCCGTAGGTTACGCTGCAGCCGGAGTAAATCATATTCACCCTGTCGCCAAGGGGAGCCCGGTCTGCTATTTCGGCTTCCGCGTCCTTTTCTGCGGGAACGGATTCACCGGTAAGCGCAGATTCCTCGCACTTAAGGCTGGCGCTCTTAAGAAGCCTTGCATCCGCAGGCACAAAGTCGCCCGCCTCAAGACGGATTATGTCGCCGGGTACCAGCTCTGCCGCATCCACTATGCGCTCAACGCCCTCGCGGATTACCTTTGCATGGGGAGCAGACAGGTTTTTCAGCGCATCCAGCGCCTTCTCCGCCTTGCTCTCCTGCATTACGCCCAGCACCGCGTTAAGTATAACGATAAGCAGTATCAGCGAAGGCTCAAAGAATTCCTTCGCATTGCCCTCCATGATGGCTATCACGAAGGATACCGCTGCCGCCGCTATCAGTATCAGTATCATTACATCCCTGAACTGATCAAGGAAGCGCTGGAAAAATGTTTTTTTCTTCTTTTCCTTCAGCTTGTTCTCGCCGTATTTTTCAAGGCGCTGGCGAACCTGTTCCATGGCAAGTCCCTTGGGAGACTCCACTTCCAGCCGATTCAGCACAGCTTCACGGCTCTCGTTGTAAAAAGACACTGCTGTCTCTTCCTCCTTATCATAAATAAACTTTGATTACAAAATTTTCCTATGATGTATTGTATCAGCAACCCATCCTTCATTCAATGGAGATATTTCAAACATTACGTCAACAATCCGTCAAATTTTACCTCCTTCACGCTGTTCAATCCCTCTCCGCCGTGGTAAACTTTTACTTAAGATTAATCAGGAGCACGCTATGCGAATACTCAACGTTACCGCGCAAAAACCCCATTCCACCGGAAGCGGCTATTACCTTACCGAAACAGTGCGCTGTTTCCATGCCACGGGCCATACCCAGGGCGTGGTGGCCGGCGTGCGCCCGGAGGATACCGTCAGCTTCCCCGAAGGCGTGTCCTTTTTCCCTGTATATTTCAATACGCCGGAGCTGCCCTTCAATATCGCCGGAATGTCCGACGAGATGCCTTATCCCAGCACCCTTTACCGCTGCATGACGGATGAAATGGCCGCAGCCTTCCGCGCAGCCTTTGAAAAGGTGCTGAAAGAGGCGGTTAACTTCCTTGCTCCCGATGTTATTATATGTCACCATCTGTATTTTCTCTCTGCCATAGTCCGCGAGCTTTTCCCAAGGATTCCGGTATGGGGCATATGCCACGGCACAGACCTCAGGCAGATGCATACCAATCCCTTTATGGCGGATTATATCCGCAGCCGGGTATCAAAGTTTGATAAAATCTGCTGTCTGCACCATGCCCAGCGCATGGCCGTGGCAGATTGTTACAGCATACCCATTGAGCGCACCTGTGTTGCCGGGGCGGGCTACAATCCCGATATATTCTACGACCGCAATATCCGAACCCCTCACGATGAGCTTCGCCTTGTTTTTGCCGGCAAGATATCCGATAAAAAGGGCATATATTGCCTTATTGAAGCCCTGAGGCGCTCCGGTCTTCCCCGGGGCAGCGTTACCCTCCGCATGGCAGGCGGCTGGCCCGGCCCGGCCCAGTATGCCGAAGCCGCCGCCGCAATAGAGTCCTCCGGCCATGATATACTGCTTCTGGGCCCATTGGATCAGCAGCAGCTTGCCCGTGAGTTTTCCATGGGCGATGTATTTGTTCTGCCCTCTTTTTCGGAGGGTTTTCCCCTTGTTCTTGCTGAAGCCATGGCCTGCGGCATGGGCGCCATCTGCACAGACCTTCCCGGCATACGCCCCCGCATGGAAGAACTTTGTCCCGGCTGTCCCGTCACCTTTATAGAGCCGCCGGTAATGCTGGATCCCGACACCCCCGATCCCGCAAGGCTGGACGAATTCACCGACCGCCTTTGCAGGGCAATCCTATCCGCCCGCCGGCCCCATAACGCCCCCGACCTTTCCGCCTTTACGTGGGAAGGTGTAAGCGAGAGGATTTTAGGAGAGAGATAGTTGGTTATGTCTACTTTTCTGTTATTTTTTCTATTGAAAAGATAACAGAAAAGTAGCAAAAGAAAAAGAAAAGATAAAGTATAAATTAAATTTTATAAATCCCTCTGGGGAATATCATCCAGCCGCTTGTTATGAGCGGCTTTTTGTTTGAATTGATTATCTATATCCCCCCAAACAAACAGCTCGCCCCGATGAACCTGTCATCGGGGCGAAAAACGATTTAATATCTGTTTATACCTTGTGTATAAAATTGCCGTTTATGCGTACGCCGTGGGTGGTGATGATGAAGGCCTGAGGGTCAGCGCCCTTGACGATGCGCTCCAGCTTTTCCATTTCGTAGCGATTGATGCATACGCACAGTACGGAGCTGGCCTCGTTGGTGTAGGCGCCCTCGCCATTCCAGCGGGTAACGCCGCGGCCCAGTTCATCCATAATTTCCTTAGGGATGGAATTGTCCGTCTTCTTGGTGAAGATGAGAGCCTGAACGTTGATGTTCTGCTGATGCATACGGTCCAGAATGAGGCTGGCGAATACCATGTAAATGATGGAATACAGCACAACCGCAAAGTCATAGCGGAAGAAGCAGAGCAGGAACAGCAGTATGTTTGCCAATATGGTAAACCTGCCAACCTGCATGCCGGTCTTTTTTGCAAGGTGCATTGCCAGCATATCCAGGCCGCCTACAGTACAGCCGCAGGTAAGCACCATTGCATCGCCTGCGCCTACGCAGATGCCGCCCACAACAACACAGGTGAGGGGGTCTTCGATGATGGGCACAGCAGGCACCGGGATAAGGGCGGTGGTGGCGGAAAACACCAGCGCAAAGGCTACGGTCCTCAGGAAGAAATCACGGCCCAGAGAGCGGAAGGTGATAAGGAAAACAGGGATGCTGAGGATGTAGTAAAGTATACCTGCAAGGTCAATATTGGCGAAGGCTATGCCGAAATCCTCCGCAAGCACGGAACGGATAAGCTGGGAATAGCCCATAAGCCCGGTGGTATACAGATTAAGGGGGGTGGTAAATACATTAATGCCGATGGACATTATCACGCAGCCCAGGGTAGCTATCAGCATACGGCCGGGGGCGGTACGCATGGTGCTGTTGTACATGGCAGAACCTCCTTGATATCATTGATAGAGCAGGGATTATTATATACCCCCCGGCGCGGTATTTTCAATAGGTCATATGGGATTTTTTGCACTTTTTGGCCTATGCTGTTGACGAATCAAAAAAGTTGTTCTAATATAGCAAAGGTGCTTTGTTTTCAGCGGGTTTTCATGCCCACTATATAGATTTTTTATTAATTTGGGAGGCATTTTATGGCAAGGACAGCAAAGGAGATCATGGCCCTTATAGAGGAAAAGGGCATAAAGATGGTGGATTTCAAAATGGTGGATATAAACGGCCAGTTCCGTCATGTTACCATACCCGCCAGCCAGTTTTCAGAAAACACCCTGGTGGAAGGCATCGGCTTTGATGCATCCAATTACGGCTATGCCGTAGTTGAAAAGAGCGATATGGTATTCATCCCCGATCCCGATACCGCATGGATGGATCCCTTCTCTCCCATCCCCACCCTTACCATGACGGGCAACGCCATGATAATCGACTATCCCCACAACAGGCCTCTGGACCAGTATCCCCGCAATATCGTAAGGGCTGCCGAGCAGTATATGCGTGACTGCGGCATCGCTGATACCATGCTGATCCTGCCCGAGTTTGAGTTCAACCTTTTCAACAGAGTAAACTGGTCCATCGACACCGCCCACTCCTTTGCGGAAGTTGATGCCGCACAGTCCTACTGGAACAGCCACTGCAACGGCATGGGCAATGTGGTTCCCCGCCAGAAGGGCTACCATGTTGATAAGCCCTTTGACGTTACCTACGAATGCCGCAGCGAAATGTGCCTGCTGATGGAAGAAGCCGGCATCCCCATCAAGTATCATCATCCCGAAGTGGGCGCCAGCGGCCAGTATGAGATTGAGCCCCACCTTGGTGAAATGTCCCGCATGGCAGACGCCACCATGATGATCAAGTACATCATCCACAATACCGCCCTCAAGCACGGCCTTGCCGCCACCTTTATGCCCAAGCCCATCTCCACCGAGGCAGGCAACGGCATGCATGTACATATGCTGCTGATGAAGGACGGCCAGCCCGTATTTTCCGATGACAACGGCTATTCCCATCTGAGCAAGGAAGCCCATTGGTTCATCGGCGGTCTGCTCAAGCACGTTCCCGCCCTCTGCGCCATAACCAATCCCAGCACCAACTCCTTCAAGCGTCTGGTGCCCGGCTTTGAAGCCCCCGTTACCATCGGCTATGCAACCTCCAACCGCAGCGCGGTTATCCGCATACCCGCCTATGCAAAGACCCCCGAACTGCGCCGCTTTGAGATCCGCAATCCCGATGCCATGTGCAATCCCTACCTCTGCTATGCAGCGCTGCTGATGGCAGGTCTGGACGGCATCAAGAACCGCATTGATCCCCATGAGAACGGCTGGGGTCCCTACGATATGAACCTCTATCACCTCAGCGATGAGGAAAAGGCAAAGCTGCATCACCTGCCCACCACCCTTGATGCCGCGCTGGATGCTCTTGAGGCAGACCATGCCTTCCTTACCGAAGGCGGCGTTTTCCCCGAGACTCTGATAAGCAAGTTTATCGCCACCAAGCGCGCAGAGCTGAGGGACATCGCAAAGATTCCCACTCCCATGGAATTCGAAAAGTATTTCAATCTGTAATTCAATATTCTTCAAGCATTTGCGGAAGGCAGTCTGCCTTCCGCTTTTGTTGTTTTATCTAAAGTTTTTTTAATGTATCTTCGCCTTACGGCGGAGACAAGACGGATCGTAGCCATGTCGTTCTGTGGGCCAAGGAGTTG
>JAZNUG010000165.1:0-2773 GCA_045592165.1 Clostridia bacterium
GGCTACGATCCGACTTAATGGCAGCGGTTCTCAACGCCCTTCTTGGCGTGGATTCCCTTAACGACTACGAAAACGGTCAGGAGTGGTACGATGACAACGGAAATGAAATACTTGCTTTTATGAGATTTCCGGATGAAAAAGCTGCACTCCGTGATGCCATTCTCCGGCTGTACCCTCTGGCAGATGAGATAGCCGCAAAGGGCTTTGAAGCTAATGTGGACACAGCTTTCCATAAAAAGACTGAAGTACTTGCCCAAACCATGGGTCTGGGTCTTATTGGTGCCGGTAAGTCAGGAAGTAAAAAACAGCCCGGATGCACTATTGAAATTCCGGATGCGAATTGCAATATGGAGCTGTGTAATATGTATGCGGCGGTCATGTTTGCCGCTGTACCCAACCTGAATGAAGTAACCGTTGGCAACACTGACTACTTCAACTATAATTACCATCGTACCGAAGGCTGGGAGCTGCTTCTGCCTGCTGTTGTTGGAGATATTATTTCTCGTGAAGAGGCAGAAGCATACTGGTCAGGTCTTACAAAACCTATTCTTGAGGAATACGGCACAAGCGGCAGCGGAATAAGGGAACTGCTGCGCGAGCTGGCAAACTTAAGCGGAATAGACCTTGCATCCGCAGGGCTTGCACAGGATACGCCGCTGCATGTATCGCTGCTGCAGCCTACGCCTGTTCCAACCCCCACACCCGCACCCGCAACCGGCGAGCATGCATGGCGAGCCGGAAAGTTAGCTATCGAGCCGTATAGGGACAATGATACTTCGCTGCTGGAACTTTCCCATTACGGCATAACCCTGAGCAGAAACGGCACGGAGCAGACCGAGTCAATGCGGGAAAGCAAGGTTTCTAATGATGTTTACAGCAGAGACGGTCAGGACCTGCTTGAGGTGATGCGTGTTCCGCGGGGTACGCTGAAACTTGACGTTGACCTGATACAGCATTCCGCAGAAAGCGTGAAATGGAAACCGGACAGCGAAACCTACGGCGCGGTGGAATACGCCCCCACATGGCTCCCCGGACACAATGACCGTGTATTGCGTATGACCCGGCGGTATGAAAGGGGCACCGAAGATTCCATACCCTATGTGACCACCATATACAGTGTGCAGATACAGTACAACAAATCCGACGTGGTGATGATGTTCCGCTTCCTCAATGCGAAGAAGATAAAGGGCGAATGGCAGCTGTATCAGACGGACTATGACTGTGAAAAATGGATGCGCACCTTCCAAATCAACGGCGCTCCCAACTCCATAGTGGACAGGGCGCAAATCCTTGTGGGCAAGCCTTACAAAACAGGCGCATCCGGCCCGGATGCCTTTGATTCTGCAGGACTTGTGCACTATGTGATCACACAGGCAGGCGTTTATGTAGAAAAGATGGAAAACTGTCAGAGGTATGCCGATAACGCAAACTGGCAGAAGATAACCGACAAGGCCGACCTGCAGCCAGGCGATATCCTGTTCTTCTACAGCGACGATTTTACCGAGATAAACCATGCCGGTATTTATATCGGCGACGGCAAGATGATAGACGCATCCTCTGCCAATGGCAAGGTAACAGAGCGCAGCTGTGATACCGATTACTGGAAGGAACACTTTGCCTTTGCAAGGCGAGTTGCGTAGAACAAAAAACAAGCCCTTTGGGCTTGTTTTCTTGTTACTTTTCACAGAAATATTTATCTATAATATAAATAGTGGTAATTTGCGGCCATATGTTTGCGGTTTATTGAGCGCACCGATATAATAAATCCACTTTATCTTAGATCACGGGAAAGGAGATGAGCATTTTTATGAGCAGCAGAGAAATGTTTGATACGCTGTTGCGGCCCATGGAAGATTTACTGCTTAATGTGATCCATGGCAAGGTTAAGAATCGCGAAATCTCCAAAGAGATATACCATAATGTAATCGTTCTGGGGCTATCGAAATTTTATCAGCTGCAAGATACAAATAAATTCCCGGCTTGGATATTTGCTATTACCAGAAATGAGATTGCGGCATATATAAAAAAACAAAAACGCAAGAACTCTTATGAACTACCGGTGGATTTGCAAGATCCGCTTAATACGCCGCTTTTATATAGCCATTCAAAAGAAAATGTCGAAGAAGCAGTTGTTGACCGCAGCGAAATAGAACAGCTCAGGAATGCGGTTTTGGGGTTGGATGATACAGACAAGCTGATAATCTGGATGGCATATTATCAGGAAATGTCGTTATCTGAAATCGCTGATACATTGAATATGAGCTTGGGCGCAGTAAAAATGCGGAAAAAGCGTGCTCTTAATAAACTAAGAAAAAATATAGATTTATAGTTACCATCAGAGATGTTGGGTTATCTATAATTGTATGACACAAAGAACCGCGGCTTTGTAATTAAAGGGGAACATTATGAAAAACAGGAATGCTGAAAAACGCAAAAGAATAGAATACCTTCTGCGCTCAGATGAAGCTGCGGGCATTTTGTATGGAGCCATTCAAGAAAGCGAGCGGCAGAAGCTGGGCTGGTTATTAGACGGTGATAGCGAGACGGGTAATGACGAGTTATTTAGTGAGATAGATCGGGTAAAAGAGAGCATTAGGAACCAAGCCTATGCGGATGCGCTGCAGGCAAGGACAATAACCCAGCATGCAAAGCATAGAAATAGAGCAACCGGTAGAGGATGGATTAAGGCCGTCGCAGCTTGCTTGGTTGCATTGCTGATTATAGGGGGAGGATTTACAGAGTACGGGCGGGCGTTTGCACAAGAAGCATACGC
>JAZNUG010000166.1:0-12260 GCA_045592165.1 Clostridia bacterium
TTTCGGGGCAGCTTGGGGTCTTTTTCCAATGCCCTTGCAAGGTTGGTAAGCCTTCCTGTGGTTACAAGTATCAGCTCCCCGTCCAGCTCCTCCGCTTTCTGTATAATGAAATCCTCTGCGCTGATATCCAGGGGCTTCTGCCCGCTTCGGGGCAGCTCCACGTTGCCGATTCCGTTTTCCCCGTGAATATGGGCAGGGGATGCCTGATATTCTCCGTCAATGCTGCACTCCGCACCAATGACCACAGGCACATCATAGCCGCAGCCCGAAAGCCCGATAAGCCGTATGCTGTTCTCTGCGGACTGGGCTGCGCCGGAATTGCCGAAGCAGGTGGTTATTCCCTCAACCCGAAGATTCTCCGAGGTCAGCGCATACAGTATGGCGATGGAATCATCAATACCGGTATCCGCATCAATTATAATCCTTCTCATCTTGCGTCCTTTTCCCTTTTTGGTTTTTGTTCAGGCTGTATTTCTATTTTAATTCCAATCACTCCGCCCTTCAAGCGGGCGGATAAATTATCCCCTTTATTGAGTTATGCCCGGGATTGTGCTATATTGTCTTTATCGTGCTTTGTATTTTAAACAGGGGGTCATCCGCAAATATGGATAAAAGAACCAAAAAGATTCTCATTTTCACATACATTCTTCTGGGCACTTTGATAACCTTTCTGGTTATCAACGGCTTGGTTCATCACCTGCATCAGTAAAATACCCTTACATGACAAAAACGACCGGGCGGGAACTCCCTTCCGGTCATTTTTATTGCGTATTAAACTCTGTACACTTCGCCTGCGAAAAGGCTGGCTTCCTCAATCTTGTCCGCAACGGTCTCGTTCCATGCGTCCTTTTCAACTTCCGTAAAGGATACGGAAAACACAGACACGGGTGCGTTCAGCTCTGCGGCGGCGGCTTCAACTATTTTTGCCGCTGCGGCTTTTTTCATTTCGTCGCTTCTTCCGGGGAAAAGCTTGATATCAATATGGGGCATGGCGGACTTCTCCTTTTTTTAAAAATACCGTGCTTTGCCGGTCATACTTAAATTATAGCACGGCTTTTTCCTTTTACAATATCAAATGCCCGCCCTGCGCCCCTCCTTTACCTCCCCTGCCCTGCGATTGCATCTTGAGAGGGCAGCAATCCTGTGATATCATTTATTTGTAACAGTATGCTCTTTGAAAAAAGGGCGCATCTACCGTGAAATAACCAAAGTTTAAGGAGATACGGCATAATATGAAACTCGGCGTAGTAGGCCTTCCCAATGTGGGCAAACCCACCCTTTTCAACGCCATAACCCAGGCGGGCGCTCAGGCCGCCAATTACCCCTTCTGCACCATTGAGCCCAATGTGGGCGTGGTTGCTGTGCCGGACAGCCGCCTTGACGTGCTGGCCGAAATGCACAATCCCGAAAAGTACACCCCCACCACCATAGAGTTCGTGGATATCGCGGGCCTGGTCCGCGGCGCATACAAGGGCGAGGGCCTTGGCAACAAGTTCCTTTCCCACATCCGCGAGGTGGATGCCATAGTTCACGTTGTCCGCTGCTTTGAAGACGAAAACATCGTCCATGTGGACGGCTCCGTTGATCCCGTCCGGGATATGGAAACCATCAACCTGGAGCTGATCTTTGCCGACATGGATACCATGGACCGCCGCATTGACCGCGCCCAGAAAAACAGCAAGTCCGGCGACAAGAAGCTCCTTGCGGAGGTGGATTTCCTCAGGGAGATCAAAGCACACCTTGAAAGCGGTAAGCCTGTCCGCTCCATGGAGCTTACCGAGGAGCAGCAGGAGTTCGTACACTCCCTCTTCCTGCTCACCGACAAGCCCGTAATCTACGTTGCAAATATCGCCGAGGATGAGATCGGCGCAGAGCTCCCCGCAGTAAAGGCCCTCTACGAAGCCGCCGCCGCCGAAAAGGCAGGCGCCCTCACCATCTGCGCCCGCATCGAGGAGGAGATTTCCCAGCTTTCCCCCGAGGAAAAGCAGGATTTCCTCACCGAGATGGGTATCGGCGAAAGCGGCCTTGATAAGCTGGTCAAGGAATGTTACTCCCTCCTGGGCCTCATCAGCTACCTGACCGCCGGCCCCAAGGAAGTCCGCGCATGGACCATCACCCGGGGCACCAAGGCACCCCAGGCCGCAGGCAAGATTCATACCGACTTTGAAAAGGGCTTTATCCGCGCCGAGATAGTCAATTACGACACCCTCATGGAGCATGGCTCCATGGCCGCCTGCAAGGAAAAGGGCCTCATCCGCAGCGAAGGCAAGGACTACGTTGTACAGGACGGCGATATCGTGCTGTTCAGGTTTAATGTGTAAGTAGTTAGGTTTTATCTTCTTTTCTCTTTCTTTTCTATGAAGAAAAGAAAGGAGAAAAGAAGCAAAAGAGAAAGAAAAGACAGACTTTAAACAGAATTATTGAAAAGCATGCTTTAGCAGTGCTATCCAAAAAGCCCCATGACGGATGGGGCTTTTTGTTTGAAATATAGTAGCAAACTTATGTCATTGCGAGGAGGGCATAGCCCGACGCGGCAATCCGTTCCATTTATAAAAAGTTTCGGTCGCCCCATTCCTTCATGTGCAATTGCATTTACGGATAACGCCGGATCGGCTCCCACATTCTTTCATACGCTGTCACGCTTATGGACGGGGCCGGGTCGGGATGGCAATATACGCCGAATGCGGGATATTCCTTGCCTTCTTCTATTTCCTCAAGGCTGCCTTCATCCACGGCCTTTACGGCGTATCTGCAATCCTCAAAGGTATATTCCCTGCCGTTTACGGTGATGGTCTCGTCACTCTGCGCAATTACGATAGCCCTGCCCGAGGGCACCACATTTATATTGTGATGCATTATTAGCTTTGGCATTTGAGGTTCTTCCGATGCCTGATTGAATATCACCTCTACCCCCTCCGCAAACCTGCACATCCCCAGAAAGCTGGTGGTGGAGCCGGCTTTTGCGTTGATGATGATATCCTTTTTGAATACGCAGTCAATTAAATCGACGGTAATTCCTTCCCCCACGTTTATGGTAACAGGCTTGCGGAAAACAGTGCCGTATATGATATTTGACTGTTCGTCCAGATCAAACTCATACTTCTTTGCGGCCCTGTATCTGACCGCACCGGGCGGCAGAGCGCAGCCGCAAATCATTGCGGTAAGCAGTATCGCTGTCAGCAGTATACCTGTCCTTTTCATGGTGCACCTCCCTGCAAACAATTCTTTTTCCCTTTTGCTTTTCTTTCTCTTTTTGCTTCTTTTTCTTCTTTCTTTTCTCATGAAAAGAAAGAGAAAAAGAAGACGATAACTACTCCACCCTCACGCTCTCCCCTATCCCCAGAAAATGAATATACATCTCCTTCACAGGTGCGCCGGTGAGGGCGGCGAGAGCGTTGCGGTAGAGGGAAAGCTGGCGGCGGTGCTTGGCGGCGGCCTCTTTGGCCCTGCCCCGGGGCACAAAATCCGTCTTGTAGTCGATCAGCACCCACTGGCCGTCCTCTATGAAGCAGCAGTCGATTATACCCTGAAGCAGTATGGTTTCGCCGGTATCCGTATCCATAAGCTCCCGGGCAGGAACCCGGTGGTTGAAGGGCAGCTCCCGCTCCACCCTTTCGGATGCGGCCATGCGGCGGCCAAGGGGGGATGCGAAGAATGCGGCGGCGTTTTCCACATTGAGTATCTCCGCCTCGGCAGGGGAAAGTATCCCCTCGGCTATCATCCGCTCAACCTCGGCGCGGATGGACTCCGGAGTATGGGGGGCAATGGAAATATGCTCCATCAGGGTATGGGCGGCGGTGCCCCGGCCTGTGGGATGCAGGAGAGCCTTATCCCGCATAAAGGCGGGATATTCGGCGATTTCCTGATAATTGCCGGTAAGGTCGGATACGCTCACCTTGGAGGGGAGGGTTGTTTCCGCCTGATAGGGATACTGCCAGGCAAAGCGGTCTGCGAATATGCCTGCTCCCTGCTCTATGGCCTGCTCCCTGAACGCCATGTATTGCTCATAGGGCAGTACGGAGCCGATACCTTCGGTATGCACTCCTCCGTGAAGGTATATATCCACCTCCGGCCGGCCGGGTATATTCTGCAGACCCAACGCCTGACGCAGGGGATTTTTTCCGGGGGAAAGCAGAGCTGAGGGCAGTATCCAGTCGGCATAGCACTTTGCGGCGGATATGACGGAGGGGGTTATTGCCTCGGGGAATTTTTCGATTTCCTCCATGCTTTTCAGGGAAGCTATCATTATCAGCCTGTCGGACGCACGAGTGAGCGCAACGTACAGCACCCGCATCTGCTCCGCCACCTGATGCCGCCAGAGGCGCGCGGTTACGGCGGAATGCATAAGGTTTGCCGTCCTGAGATTGCCCTTTATGGGCCTGAAGCCAAGGCCGATATCCCTGTCCATGGCAAAATTTGCGATTTTATCCGAGTTGTTGAACCATTTGCTGAGGCCCGCAAGCAGCACCACGGGGAATTCCAGGCCCTTGCTCTTGTGTATGCTGAGTATCCGCACCACGTTTGCGGAGGCTATGCGGGCAGCGCCCATCTTGCCGCTGCTCTTTGCCCTGTCCATAAAGCGGAGGAACCCCCCGATGCCCTGACCCCGCCTTGAGTAAGCGGCGGCGTTTTCCAGCAGCGCCTCAAGGTTTGCCCTTCTTGAAGGGCCGCCGGGCAGCGCACTTACATAGTCCTCAAAGCCTGAGCTGTCCATAAGCTCCGCCATAAAGTCGGCAAGGTCGTAAAGGGGTGCATCCGCCCGCCATTTGTTCAGCCGCTGAAGGAACATCCCGGCCTTTGCGCCAAGGAGGGTATCCGCCTTTGCGGCGGCAGAAAGGGAGCCGTAAAAGCTTTCCGCAGGATTGTCCGAGCGGAGCATTATCAGCTCCTCGGTATCAAAGCCTGCGATGGGGCTTCGCAGCACGCTTATCAGGGGAATATCCTGTAATGGGTTGTCTATTATGCGGAGCAGGTTAAGGAACACCTGCACCTCGATGGCTTCAAAATAGCCGCCGCTCATTTCCGCATAGGCAGGCACGCCCTCCCGGGAAAGGGTGCGTACCCACACCTCGGCGATTTTTGCAGGGGCGCTGTGGAGTATTACAATATCGCTGTATCTGTAATTTCGCCGGGTGCCGTCCCTGTCGGTAAAGGGGGTGTTCACCAGCTCCCTTATGCGGCCTGCGGCAAAGAGGGCTTCCGCTTCTTCTGCCGCAAGGGCGGCCAGCTCATCCTCCGCCTCATCCTCAAGATATTCCGGTACAAGGGCTCTGGGCAGTATATGCAGCTCCGCCCCGCCCTTTTCCTCGCGGCCGGCGGCCAGCCTTGCAGCGCCGTCGTAATCCACGCCGCCGGTTTCCCTTGTCATTATCCGCCCGAAGAGGGAGTTTACATAATCTATCACCGCGGTCGCGCTGCGGAAATTCCGGCTCAGCTGCATTGCCCCGCCTTTTTCTGTAAATTGGTCATATTTATCCGTAAACAATGCAGGCTCCGCCATGCGGAAGCGGTATATGCTCTGCTTTACATCCCCAACGTAAAACTGATTGTTTTCCCTTGAAACGGCGGCGAATATCTCATTCTGCACAGGGTTGCAGTCCTGATATTCATCCACAAAAACATAGTCAAACCTGTTCCGGTATTCCCGGGCGATGGCAGGATCCCGAAGCAGCGTAAGCGCCATATGCTCCATATCGCCGTAGTCGATCAATCCCTCCGCCCGCTTTTTATCGGCGTAAAGGGCAAAGTACTTTTCCATGAAGACGAACAAAGCCCTGGTAAGGGGGCGCAGCGCCTTCAGCCTTTCAGCGTGCTCCGAAAGAGGCTTTACAAAGTCGTTCTCCCTCTGGTTTTTTATGGTTTTCTTCAGGGCATCTCTCGCATCCTTCACCCTGCCCTTAAGGTCTTCATCCACGTCCTTTATGGTGAGGGTGGCGAATTCTATTGCGTTAAGGGACATGGCGTAGCCCGTGTAGGCGGTCTGCCTTAAGGCCTCTTCCGCCCCCATAAGCTCCGCATCCAGTATGTGGGTCTTTCTTTTCTTTATGTCTATCTGGGGATTTTCCGAATAAAACTCCTCCAGCCTGTTTCGCCATATCTTCAGCTCTTCGGCATAGCGGCGCACATCCGCCTTTGCCTTGAAGAGATATTCCTCCATCATGGGGGTGCCGTCCAGATCTTCATCCGCAAAGGACATCTCCGCCGCCTGCTTAAGCCAGTTCAGCGGATCCGGCTGAGCAACGAGGAAGGTATACAGCCTGTATGCCGCATCCGTAAAGCCCCGCTCCCCGTCAAAGGCATTCATCAGCCTGTCGAAATCCTCATCCCCCAGGCTTTCCTCTATAAGCTCCTCCATGGCCTCCGCCATAAGCGCCTGGGATTCCGGCTCGCTTGCGGCGGCAAAGGCGGGATCAAGGCCCACCCCCTGAAAGTGCCTTCTCAGCACACGGGTGCAGAAGCCGTCAATGGTAGAAATATCCGCCCGGCCTATATCCGCCGCGGCGGCCATCAGGCGGGGGTTATCCCCCTCCGCTTCTGCCATTTCCCTCAGCTTATCCCCGATGCGCTTTTTCATCTCTGCGGCGGCGGCGCGGGTAAATGTAACCACAAGGAAGCGGTCAATGTCAGTACCCTCTGCAATCAGCCTTGCGATGCGCTCTGTCAGTACGGCGGTTTTGCCGCTGCCTGCGGCGGCGGAGACTATGACGGAGCCTTCCGCCTGTATGGCTTTTAATTGTTCATCAGTCCAGCCCATCCGTCTCCTCCTTTCCCACCTCTTTGAAGAAAGCATCCCTGTCAAACTTCCTGAGCTGACGGTATCTGCAATCCGCAAGCTTTGTATCAAAGCCGCATATGCTTCTGCTTTCGCACCATTGGCACATATCCGAATTGCCCACGCTTGCAGGGGATACGTCCGCAATGCCCTGATAAATATTATCCAGAGTCTCTGCGGATTTTTCCTTTGCATAGCTCATTACCCGCAAAAGGGACGCTTCGTCGATTATGCCCTTTGCGTTCTGGGTGGGGATCACCTTATAGTGGGGATTATTGCCCGCCGTGGCATCCGCCGCCTCCTCCAGAGTAAGGCCGCTGAGGCGGAATGCGCTCATTACGGCCTTCTCCTGCCCATCCTCGCTCTCGGTTATGGGATCCTGCACCTGCATATAGTACATGCCCGCGGGCCTTGCCTGCTGCTCCGCCTCCGCAATGGCCGCGGCATAAAGGGGCAGCTGCAGCTTAAGGCCGTGATAAAGCGAGGTAAAGTCAAAGGATGCGGAGCCTGTTTTATAGTCCACAATGCGGTAATACTTTTCCCCCTCTATTTCGCAGCCGTCCACCCTGTCTATCCTGCCGCCGATGAGGAATTTTTCCCCCGTAGGCAGCTGAATTTTAAGGGGCGGCAGGCCGCCGGGGCCAAACTGCACCTCGGTCCGCTCCGGCAGGAATTCTCCCGCCTTTGCCTGGCGGACTATTGCCTTTGCGGTGGCCTTCACATGGCGCACAAGGCGGGCCATGATGGCGGAGTTTCTCCGGGAGCTCATAAGCACGCCGCCGTTATGCCCCGCAATAAGGGATGGCATGATATCATCCACCATTCTTTCGCAGTCCTCGTCCGTAAGGGCACGGATATCCCCCGCCATGGCCCGCTGAACAAAGTTCTCCAGCGCTTCATGGCAGAAGCTGCCCTCATCCACCCTGTTTTCCCTGTATTCCTTACGCTCCTGTGCCTTAAGGCCGTTCAATACAAAATGTCGGAAGGGACAGGCGTTGAACCGCTCCAGCCTTGTGGCGGAGCCGGTGATATGATCGCCGTACAGCTTTACCGACAGCTCATGGCCAAAGGGCTCGGGAGAGGCCTTGTGATACAGGGCGCTCTCTATCCGCTCCAGCCCCTCATGGTGCTGCGCCTTTGTGCCGTACCATGCTAAAAGATCGCTGAGGTATTCGGGATAGGGACACATATCCCCCATTGTTCTAAGCCCTGCGGCCAATGCGCCCATGCCGCTTTGAGGGCTTTCGGGGGGCGCAGGGTCAATGCTGTTTTCCAATGCAAGGCCGGGGAATATCTCCAGCATCCTGTCCAGCAATGCCGCAGGCAATGCTCCCTCTGTTCCCGCGCTTAAGGCGCAGGAAATATACAGCCGCTCTGTGGGCTTTGCAATGGCGCAGTATACGTCCATCAGCTCCACATCCCCCCGGTCGCTGCTGGAATCCCAGCGGTTTATGCCAAGTTCGGCAAGCCTGTCCAGCTCCTCGTCGGATATGAGTGAATCGTCGCGAAAATACTTGGGGAAGCTGCCTTCGTTCGCTCCCAGTATAAACAGCGCCTTTATCTCCCTTGCCCTGGTGCGGCCCACGCTGCCTATCAATACCTGATCCGCCGTGGCGGGTATGGCGTTTATCTCGTATGCGTCAAGGCCCTCCCGGAACACCGCGGCAAACCTTGCAACGGAAAGATTCCCCTCCCCCATTATGGCATGAAGCTGGTCCAGAACCGTCAGTATCAGCCGATAAACCTGGGCGTTTTCCTCCGCCTGCTCGTGCCGTCCCTCAAGGCGCAGGCTTTCCGCAAGGTCGGCGGTGCGCCTGTGCAGCGCCATATCCTCCATGTATTCGAAAACCGCCTCCGCCTTCTCTGCAGCGGAGGAGCCGTTTACCAGCGCTTTTTTCAGCTTTGCAATGGGCTCGGCAATCGCCTTTCGCACCTGCTCCGCCCCTTCGTCCTCAAAGGGCTTTGCAAAGGAATTGTATCTTATGCCTTTTGCAAGGCAGTAGTTTTCAAACATATCTCCCTGCTCGGGGGTTACTCCCGCAAGGCCTGTGCGGATAAGCTCGGTCAGCACATTCAGGGTATATCCCCGCTCTGCGCACCTTATGGCGCAAAGCAGCATCCTTGCTCCCGGATATGCTGAAAGCTTCCTTGCCCCATCCGAAAAGCAGGGTATTCCCCGCAATGTGAATTCCCTTATCAGGCGGGGGATATACGCGCCGTCTGTGGCCACCACCGCCATGTCCCGGTACCGTATGCCTTCCCTTGCGGCGGCAAGCACCTGTTCCGCCGCCCAGCGGCATTCCTCCCCCACGCCCCGGCCTGCATACAGGCGAAGGCCGTCGGGTTTGCCGTCATATTTTTTATAGGGATAGGCAAAGGCTTCCTTTTCAAGATGCATCAGCGCAGGGGCGGCATGGCGGGGATGCTCCCCGTCAGGCAGGCGGATAACCTCAATGCCGCAGCCCTTTTCCTGTGCCTTGGCATACAGCCTTGCGTATGCCCTTCTTTCCGGGGCAAACACCCTGCCGTCACGTCCCTCATCCACCCGAAAGCTTATTGCCATGCCGGGGGCAGTATCCATCATGGCCTCCATCAGGCCGTAAAGCTGAACGGTCAGCAGGTCAAAGCCGTCTATTATCACATAGCTGTCCCTGATAAAGGACTGGGGCAATGCTTCCTTCAGTGCGGCAAAAATATCCTCGGTATCCATATACCTGCCGCTGAGGTATTTTTCCGTTTCATGATACAGCAGAGCAAGCTCTGTGAGCTTCCCTTTAAGGGGTGTGCCTTCCTTCATGTTCTCTGCGGCGGCGCTCAGCTGCTCAGGCGCAACCTCAAACCGCTTGCACATGGTGAAAAGCTCATCGCAGGAAGCGGCAAAGCCGGGGCTGTCCTGCACCTTTGAGAATAAAGAAAGGTTTTTCCCCTGCTCGGTTATCACCTTGCGGACTGCCATCCTGCGGCCCTGCCTGGAAAGGAAGCCCTGTACCCTGCCCTTCAATACCCGCCTTGCAAGGGTAGTAAAAGAATAGACCGACACGTCCATAAGGCCCCCGAATTCCTCCGAGAGCAAACGCTCGGTCTCAAATGTAAACTGCTCAGGCACAATGAGGGCGACCCTTGCGCCCTCGCTGAGCTTTTCTTCTATTATGCGGCGCACACGGCGGCTTTTGCCTGCCCCGGAGCGGCCCAGCAGAAACGTTACCTTTGCCGCCATAGGCTAAAACCTTTCCCTGTGCAGAGGGGTATAGACCATGCGGCTGCCCTCCCTTGTGCTTTCAAAGAGAGTAATGCTCTTTACCTGCATGGATGCATTGGGGCAAAGCTCCTCAAGCTCCCCTGCGCTCAGCTCGTCCAGCTCCACGCTGCGGCCCAGTGTTATATGGGGAGTAAACTGCTTGCGCTCCCTGGAGAAGCCCCTGTCGCTCAGGGCGCTTTCCAGTGATTCGTACATTATCCTCAGCTCATCCAGCTCTCCCAGCACCTTCAGTACAGAGGTGCAGCCCCTGCTGCCCTTTTCAAGATTGGCATACTTGCCAAGGTGCAGCTCAAAGGGACGGATGCCCCGCACCGCCTGCTGCATTGCCTCGGCTGCCCCCACAAGGTCGGTGCTTTCGCCGATAAAGTGCAGGGTTATGTGGAAATTCTCCTTGGGCACAAACCTTCCCCCGGAAGACATCTGCTTTACTTCTTTCTGAATACGTGCCACTTCGTTTTTAAATGATGCAGGCAGCTCTATTGCTATAAACAGGCGCATATACACCCCTCCGAAACTTGCTTTTTGTTTATTATAGCATATATGGGGCATCTTTTTCTCTTTCTTTTCGGATTATTGCCGCCGGCACAAAAAAAGAGGGCCGCCCGATGCAGCGGCAGGAATACCGGCTTTTTTTATAAGGGCGAAAGTGTCCGCAGGAGAGAACGGATTGGCCGGCTGAAACCCGGCTACAAATGACGGTATCGCTGCCGCACTCCTTCGCGGCAAATCCCGCCGCTAACTTTTTTTCATAGCCGCTTCCCTTTTTCAACATTAAAAAACTTTAATAATTTTAATGTTTTCTCTGTTTTTCTGTGGTATAATCCAGAGGAATTCTTACATTATCATTATCTTGTCCGGAGGATTTTTACCTATGGCAGCAAAGATCAGACGGGGCGACCGCCGGGATGGCGTTTGGCTCCGGGACCTTGACCCCATGCATGGCATACTGCCCCTCGTTTATCCCAACAGGGCGGATAACGAAGCTTTTATTCAGGAGCAGATTGACCTGACTGCCCTCAATGCTTACCTTGCAAAGAAAACAGAAAGCGATCCGGAATTCAAGTACACCTATCTTCATGCCTTTATTGCGGCGCTGGTTCGCACCATCACCCTCAGGCCCAAGATGAACCGCTTCATCTCCGGCGGCAGGATATATCAGCGCAATCATCTGGCCTGCGGCTTTACCATGAAAAAGAGCTTTGAGGACGATGCCCATGAGGCGCTGTGGTTCAGGAAGTTCGGCGAAGGAGACAATATTGACGCTATACATTACCGGCTGAAGGAAGATATCACCGCCCTCAGGAGAGACGACGTTACGGATAACTCCACCGATGCCATGGCAATGCTGCTGAAGCTGCCCCGCTTTATTCTCAAGGCGGTATTCGGCGTGCTGTTTTTCCTGGATAAGCGGGGAAAGGTGCCTTACAGCCTTGTGAAGGAAGACCCCAACTACGCCACCGTTTTCCTTACCAACCTTGGCTCCATCGGCCTTAAGGCAGGCTACCATCACCTGTCCAACTGGGGCACCTGCTCCATATTCGTGGTGCTGGGAGAGAAGTACATGGCCCCCTTCTACGATGAGGCGGGCAATGTGGAAATGCGCGAGGTCATGGATGTGGGAATCACGCTGGATGAGCGCATTGCGGACGGTTTCTACTATTCCAAGACCATCAGGATACTCAAACATCTGCTGCAGCATCCCGAGCTGCTGGAGCAGGATGTTACGGAGGCGGTTGAAATATGATGATACCTGAGAACCCCACGGTAAAGGCGCCGTGGCTTGATAACTACGGCGGCGTGCCTGCCCACCTTGACTATTACACCGGAACATTGGCAGGCGCGGTGGAAGAGGCCGCAAAGCTTTACCCGGATGTTACCGCCTATGATTTCATGGGCAGCAATACCACATATAAAAAGGCGGTTGAGGAAATTCACCGCTGCGCCAAGGGCCTTAAGGCCCTGGGCATAAACGCAGGAGACAGGGTTACCATCTGCATGCCCAACGCACCCCAGACCCTTACTGTGTTTTATGCGGTAAACCTTATCGGCGCCGTTGCAAACATGGTGCATCCCCTGTCTGCGGTAAATGAAATCGCCTTCTGCATCAATGATTCAAACAGCGTTGCCGCTATTACTCTGGACCAGTTTTACGGCAAATTCAAAGAGGTGCGCAAGCAGTGCGACCTGCCCCATCTTATCCTCACCTCCATAAAGGACGCACTTTCCCCT
>JAZNUG010000167.1:0-3954 GCA_045592165.1 Clostridia bacterium
CGGTCCATTATAAAGGCGGCGCGGGCCATGTATCCGCTGTCCTCCAGCAGACCAAGGAAGAAAAACAGCAGCGCGATCTGGGGCAGGAAGGTGAGTACGCCGCCCACACCCGTAATTATTCCGTCACATACCAGGCTGATAAGCCAGGGCATGGCTCCTGTGTTCTCCATTGCGGCGCGGACATATGGGGAAAACACCTCATCCACAAACAGGCTTACCATATCCGACAGCCATGCGCCCACTGTACCGAAGGTAAGGGCGAATATGCACAGCATTATGCCTATGAATATGGGCAGCGCCCATATCTTATGGGTAAGCACCCGGTCTATTTTATCCGAAGCAGTGGCCTCTCCCGGCTTCTGTCCTCTCCTGAGGGCCATAGAGCACACTCTGGTAACGTATCTGTACCTTGCGTCCGCAATCATGCTTTCGCTGTCGCCCAAAGGTACGGATGCGGAGTATTCCTCCACAACGCCGTCCACCTGCCGCTGAATATCCTCAGGAAGATTCAGCTCCCGGCGGGTTTCAATATCCCCCTCCATCAGCTTCATCTCCGCCCAGTGCAGAGGCAACCCGGCCTTTTCGGCATATTCATCCACAAGGTCGCCTATGCGGTGATGTATGGCGTGAGTATAACCGTTGTAAATATCGTCGGGCTCGATGTTGAAGCCCTCGTGATACTGGGCATGGGCAGCATGGATTACCCGCTGAAGGTTATTTATAAGCTCATCTATGCCAATGCCTGTACGGGCAGAAATGGGTACCACCGGTACGCCAAGTTCCAGAGAGAGCTTTTTGAAGTCTATCTTGTCTCCCCGCTTTTCCACCTCATCCATCATATTCAGGGCGATTATCATGGGCCGCTCCAGCTCCATCAGCTGAACGGTAAGGTAGAGATTACGCTCAAGGTTGGTTCCGTCTACTATGTTTACTATAGCTTCGGGCTTTTCCCCGGTAATATACCTGCGGGCCACCATCTCCTCCATGGAATATGGGGAGAGGGAGTATATGCCGGGCAGATCCACCAGCACCATATCGTGATTATGGGTACAGAGAGCGGTATTCTTTATGCGTCCCTCTTTCTTTTCGACTGTGACGCCGGGCCAGTTGCCGACGTATTCCCTGCTGCCGGTCATGGCATTGAACAGAGTGGTTTTGCCGCTGTTGGGATTGCCCACCAATGCAATGCGAACTGTGCCGGAAAGCTCGTCATCCTCGCCGCAGAGGCCGCAGCCGGAGCTGCAGGTTCCGCAATCCTGAGGGCAGCTCTGCTTCTGCATAATAAATTCGGTAAGCATTGCGGCCCGCTTGTGGTATTCTCTGTCCTCATCCGGAGAATGGGATAAAGTTTTATTGGCCTTAAGCTCCAGCTCCCGCTGGGCGGTAACCATTTCCGCACGCAATACTCTGGCTTCATCCTCTGAAAGCAGCTGTATGCTCCTGGCATCCTCACGGCGCAGAGAAAGAGTATATCCCCTGAGGGATACTTCAAGGGGATCGCCCATGGGGGCAGCCTTGACTATGCGTATATGTGTACCGGGAGTTATGCCCATATCCACTATGCGCCTGCGGCGGGCATTATCGGCATCCACGGTTTTCACATACCCGCTTTCGCCTATTTTAAGATCTCCCAGGGTGAAGTTTCTTTCGTCCACGTGTGTTCCTCCTCTGATTAGCCATAACTAACCACTATATACAATGATATTATCTTATTCTCCATATGTCAACACAATGGGCATTATGGCGCATTTTATCCCTGCGGCCTTGATGTTTTAGCGGAATAGCCGTATAATCAAACTCGGCATTAATATATCGAAACCAATAAGGAGACCGGATAATGGACAAGATAAGAGAACAGGTTTCCGCCGCGCTGGATGAGCTTTTTGCCGCGGCCGATACCCTCAGAAAAGGCGATATACTGGTAATAGGCTGCTCCACCAGCGAAATAGTGGGCAAGTGCATCGGCACCGGCTCCTCCGAGGATGCCGCCAAGGCAGTTATGGATGCAGTACTTCCCCGCATAAAGGAAAAGGGTCTGTACCTTGCCGTACAGTGCTGCGAGCACCTTAACCGTTCCCTGGTTGTGGAACGTGAATGTATGGAAAAATACGACCTGCAGCAGGTATGGGTAAAGCCTCAGCTCCATGCAGGCGGCGCTTTTGCCATGCAGGCTGTAAGCCGCTTTGATGACCACGTAATGGTGGAGGACCTTCGCGCCCGCGCTTCCGCAGGCATTGATATCGGCGGAACATTTATAGGTATGCATATGCATCCCGTGGTTGTTCCTATACATGCGGTTACCCGCCATATAGGCGAAGCCAACATCACCATGGCCCGCACAAGGCCAAAATACGTTGGCGGCCCCAGGGCGGCATATTGATCAAACAGCCCCCGCTTAAGGGGGCTATAAAAATGAAAAAGTATCCATACTTTCAGTATTTATCAAAAAAAATCAGTTGTAAAAAACTTTTGTATGGAGTATAATTGGGCTTGGAATCCGGGTTGTCGGGTCTGTGGTTGAAAGTCGATGCCAGTCGCAGGCAAAACGATCCACATAAGCGGATGCAAAGTCATCCGTGAGCATGGTGCGGCTTAGATGTAAGTCCGTCCGGGCATAAGTCCGAGAGGAGCAGTAGTGGGGGGCGTAATTGCCTAGTAGCGAACCTCCCAGGCGGCGAGTGTGGGGGCAAAGACCAGGTCAGCCGAGTAACCGGGATCACTAAATAATTTATTTTACAAGGGGATTTTAAACAAGATGTTCGAAGACAAGACTTTGGTATGCAAAGATTGCGGCGCTGAGTTCGTTTTCTCCGCTGGCGAGCAGGAATTCTACGCTGAGGAGGGTTTCCAGAATGAGCCCATCCGCTGCAAGGCTTGCAGGAACGCCCGCAAGACCCAGCGCAACGGCGAAAAGGAAATGTACGATGCAGTATGCGCACAGTGCGGTGCTCCCACCAAGATTCCCTTCGTTCCCAAGAACGACAGGCCCATCTACTGCAGCGCTTGCTTCCAGGCCCGCAGGTAATAACCAACACTTCGCTTTCCCAAATGGGCTAATTATCCCCTATTCCCGCAATGCGGATATATCGGTGAATTAGATAAAGCAAAAATCAGACCTCGCAATGAAAATTTGCGGGGTCTTTTTTGTTGACAAATTAATAGATCGATGTTAAAATAAGAATCATTCTTAATATCGGTAGGTGCAACTTAATGATAAAATCAAAACAGAGAGATCTAATAATGGAAACGCTCATGTGTTTCCGCAATCATCCCACCGCGGAGGAGCTCTACAACACCATCCGCACCTCCACAGACGGCGCAGTAAGCCTTGCCACCGTATACCGCAACCTTAATCAGCTGGTTGATGCAGGCATGGTTTGCCGCATATCCGTCCCCGGAGAGGCAGACAGATTTGACCCGGTAAACGACGGTCATCTTCACATGCTGTGCGAGCAGTGCGGCGCAATGACGGATATACCCGCCAGCGCTATACCTGACATCTGTCAGGCCGCCTCCGATGCCACCGGCTGCACCATAACCAGCTGCGCCCTGATGTTCAAGGGCCTGTGCCCCAAGTGCAGCGTAAGGGCATAAGTTAAAATTGCCAGTTTCTTCCTTCCTTTCATATTCAGAGATTTTGTTCCACACGCACAGAAAGAGCCCTGCCTTACGGCGGGGTTTTTTCGTGTTTCTTTAACATATTAGTGAATACTGTTGACTTGCAGCCTGTGTAGTGATATCATTTTGATATCATAAAGATAACAGCGAGGTATTATTCATGAAAGAAATCATACTCAACAAACGCAAAAACGGCATGGCCATGCTGCTGCTGTTCGTTGCATTGCTCCTTGCGGCAATTGCCGCCATCATAATCGGCGCAAACTACGAGATGTACTTTCTTATGATAATCGGCATAGTATGGGCAGCCATAGGCTGGATACCCCTTTGCGGTCT
>JAZNUG010000168.1:0-2770 GCA_045592165.1 Clostridia bacterium
TCCATCCGCTCCAGGAAAAAGTCTATCATGGCTCCCCTGAAGGTATAGCCCATTACGCAATCCAGCTCGTGACCGTCCACATACTTGCGGCGGTGGCCGTAGGCCTGCTTGTTGGATGCCTCTTCCCATACCTCGCCCAGCAGCACGCCGTCCGGGTCATTGGCCTTTACCCGTGTGCGGATGAACTGTATGAATTCATCCGGCAGCTCGTCTGCCACGTCCAGCCTCCATGAGGTTACGCCGCTCCGGGCGTATCTGTCCAGCACCTTGCCCACAAAGTCCATGTAGGAAGGGGTCATCTCCTCCACCTCGGGCAATGTTTCAAAGCCCCACCAGCTGCGGTATTTCCTGGGATATTCCTTGAATGCATACCAGTCACGGTAGGGAGAATTGGGATCGCTGCAGGCGCCGCCGCCGAATTTGCTGTATTTGTCAAAATACACGCTGTCATCGCCGGTATGGGAAAATACGCCGTCCAGCATCAGCTGTATGCCGTATTCCTTTGCCTTTTTTGCAAGGTAATCCAGCGCCTCGTCTCCGCCCAGTATAGGGTCCACCTCCATATAGTCCGCCGTGTTGTAGCGATGGTTGGAGTCGGATAATACTATTGGGTTAAGGTATATGCAGTTTACGCCAAGGGAGGCAATATAGGGCAGCTTTTCCGCAATGCCCCACAGGTTGCCCCCGAAAAAGTCCGTGGGAGAATAATGGCGTCTTCCGGGCAGGGCAAGGTAATCCGGCTCGTCGTTCCAGTTTTCATGAACAGTCAGCTCATGGCCCAGCGCCTTATGCCGCTCCAGGCCCAGTATTTCGCCGGGGCGGTAAAATCTGTCCGGGAATATCTGATATGCCACACCCTTGCGGAACCATTCGGGGGTGGCAAATGAGGCATCGTATACCGTCAGCTGGTAGGACTCGGGAGGATAGTCAAACATATACCCCTCGCCGCCGCAATGGCCGCTGTAATACCTGCAGCCCTCGGGGGCGTATATCACAAAGTAATACCATACTATGCCGGTATGGTCGGGGGTATAGTAAAACTCCACGCCGTTTTCCACAGCGCAGCCACGCACTATCTCCTCATGGTCATCCACCCAGAGCCTGAGAAAAATGTTGATATCCTTCCGCTCTGTCTCCGCAAAGAAGCGCACCTGAGTGCCGGGAGTAACTGCGCCGAAGGGGCTTTTGTATTTGCTGTTTCTGGAATCAAACTTCATCATACTCATAGATTTTAGCACAATTCTCCCTGTTCTTCATTCCATTTCGCAACATTGTCACATTTGGCTCAGGATAAACTATTCCCATTCGCCCCTGGCTTTTTTCACAGTATCCCTCATCAGGGATATAAACAGCGCAATATCCACATTCAGCGCCACCGCCTCAAAGCCCCGGTCAAAGTAAGCGGAAACCTCCTCCGGTTTGGTGGTATAGATGACGAGCAGCTTGCCTGCCCTCTTTACCGCCGCCTTTATCCGCTCCACAGCCGCAGCAAACTCAGGCTCCGCAAATCTGCCGGGTATGCCCAGCGCCGCGCTCAGGTCATAGGGCCCTATGAATATTCCGTCCACGCCGGGCAGAGCGGCTATTTCCTCTATGTTTTCAAGGCAGCCCTTTGTTTCGCACTGGGGGAATATGAGGGTTTCCTTATTGCATACGTCAAAGTAATTCTGCAGGCCCTTCTCCGCAAACTCCGCAAAGCCGTAGCCGCCGTTGCTGCCAAGGAACACCCCTCTGCTGCCCTGGGGGAAATATCTGGTGTTTTCCACAAGGACGCGCACTTCCTCCACGGTATTTATCTGGGGCACAACAAGGCCGTGAACCCCTGCCTCCAGCATGGACAGTACCGCAGCCCTGCTGCTGTCCTGTGTGCGGGCAAATGGGGTCATGCCGTGAAGCTTTGCGGCGCGGGCCATTTTCTGCACGGTTTCCGCCCCTGCGGTGCCGTGCTCTCCGTCTATTATTACAAAATCCAGCCCTGCGTATGCCAGCCCTTCAATGGCGGTTTCCGAGGCTATATGTGAAAATGTTCCCACGCAGCGCTTTCCCTGAGCCATTTTCCTTATAAATTGGTTTTTCATTATGCTGATTTCCTCCCGGTATGTGATGAAAGAGATTATGCCGGATTCAGATGTGTCTTACTTATCAGCGTAACCGCGCCGTGAATAAATGTCAAGTGGGGGGATGGGATGAGGTTATTATCTATACCCGTCCGCCGCCCTTTTTTTAATGCATCTTCGCCTTGCGGCGGAGACGGGGGGCGGTATCCGTCCGCAGCGGGAAAAAAGCAAACAGTAACATTACTGTCATTGCGAGCCGGTCCAGAGACTGGCGTGGCAATCCGTACTTTTACAGATTGAGTACTTGTTTAGTTTGCATTTCATATCCCAGCCCACCACCCTTTCAATGAAACTTCTCCCTTGCGGGAGAAGTGAGCGCACTATCCAGGCCCCGGCATAATTACCGGCTTGTTTATATTATTCAGATGGGTATCACCCTCGTCTTCGCCGTACCGGGCCCACAGACCTGTGCAGAGCGCCCCTTGCCGCAGGCAAGTCTGGGCGCGGAGCAGAGTGAGCCTTATATTATTTCCTTTTCCCATACAAAAAAGCGAAACGGAATTTATTATATCCCATTTCGCTTTTCTAATGTCATTCGACCTCTCAGTTCGCAATGGTCGCCATACGTTGCCGACGGAGCGGCTTCCTTTGGCTCCCTTGCTCTCTGGGCTTCCGCCTCGCTCCTCCCCGCACTGCGGGCGCTCCGCTCCGCC
>JAZNUG010000169.1:0-8950 GCA_045592165.1 Clostridia bacterium
AAAGCTCCTTGGTGATGCGGCCGCAGAGGGCGGGCTCGAAGTAGACCATGCGGACGGCTTCCCGGAGATAGTGATAGCCCTTGATGTGGGCGGGAATGCCTATCATGAGGAATACCGAGGCGATTTTTTCATCCAGAGTGCGGGGCTTGGCGCTCATGGCGCGAACCTCAGAGCGCTGGGTGTAGCTGCTCTCCAGCAGATCCAGTATGCGCTTGTAAAGGGTATCCGGATCGATGGGCTTGAGCATATAGTACTTTGCGCCGAGGGTGCAGGCCTGACGCACCATGTCTTCCTGCCTGAGGGCGCTGATGACGATGGCGGCGGGGGGCTCCTTTATCAGGCCACCGTTGAGCCGCTCCAGCAGCTCAAAGCCGTCCATGCGGGGCATTATCAGATCGCACAGCAGAATGTCATAGCGGGAATTGGAAAGGGCATCCAGCGCAGCCTGTCCGTCGGATACCACGTCCACCCTGTCGATGCCTTCCTGGGCCGCCAGATAATCCCGGACGGTGGATTGGAACTGGGTGCTGCTGTCTGCCAAAAGTATGCGGTATTTAGCCATTTACTGCCTCCGTAATGATGTATTTTTTAGGGGAATGTGCACTTATAGGCGATTTCCTGTATGGGTTGATTTTAGCACCGCTATTTTCGCAGCGATAGGGAACAAAATTGGCTGCTTTTGTCGGCCTGTGGCGGGGGATGCAAGAAAAATGACGGCTGCTGTCAGTGGAGGCAAAAGTCCTTATATTTCGGCAAAAATCCAATTCATAACGGGAAGAAAATGGAAAGATGCAAGTAGGGGATGTTGCAAAAACACAGCCCATGTGGTTTAATTATAAAAAGGCGGCAGGAAGCCGCCGTTTATGAGGAAGATAAAGCGCAGCATGCCGGCAGGTAGCCGGCGAGCAGATTTCCGGATAGCCCGGGAATATACGCCATGAAGGCCGCTCATCAAAAAACAGTGAGGGTGCTTTTGCGGCGTTCTTATCTTTTTGGAGGATGTTATGACTAAGACAAAGCGTATTGTAATAGCCGGACTTTGCGTGGCATTGGGTGTTGTTCTGCCTGTGGCGGTTCATTCCATACCCAATGCGGGCAATATACTGCTGCCCATGCATATACCTGTACTGCTGTGCGGCCTTATCTGCGGCCCATGGCACGGCCTCGGCTGCGGCATACTTACCCCGGTGGTATCAGGGATCATCACCGGCATGCCGAGCCCCGCATACCTGCCCCCCATGACGGCAGAGCTGGCGGCATACGGCCTTATTTCCGGCCTGTGCATAAGGCTGATAAAAGGGAAAAACGACACGGCCAGGGTGTATTGCGCCCTCATTGCCGCCATGATCGCAGGCAGAATTGCCTACGGCATGATGAATGCGCTGATATTCAGAGCGGGGGAATACTCCATGGAGCTGTGGCTCAGCGGTACCTTTATTACCGCCGCCCCCGGCATACTTGTGCAGCTTATAGTGATCCCCATAATTATTCTGGCGCTGAAAAAGGCAAAGGTGATAGAAATTGGCAGGTAATATGGAGCGGTTTGAGCAGGTGCTGAAAGAGCATATGGACAGATATCCCATTATGTCCCCTCAGGACTGCGCCAAGCTGATATACCAGAGCGAATTTGCCGGCGGGCATATGATTGCCGATGCACAGCGAAGCCTTGAATGGATCGAACAGGAGCTTGCGGAGGTTTCGCCTGCGGAAGGTGAAATATACGAGGATATCGGCAGCGGCATATACAGGCTGCACTTCGGGCCGGCCAGGGCTGCCGGAATGGGGGCAGAAGAGATAAACCTCCTGTTTACAGCTTCTGCCGGGTTGACACGGGGCAGCAAAGAAGGGCAGGAGCAAAAGTTAAATCTGCTGGAAAAGCTGTGCCGTGAGGGATGTATGGCCTTCTCTGCTGAAGAACTAAGTGCATTTCTTGCAAAATACAGGGCAGAGGGATGCCCTGCGCTGCATCACAGCGAGGAATACACAAAGGCATATGAGCCCCATTACCGGGTGGTGAAATTATAGAAAAACAGAGAGGGAGTACCTCTCTGTTTTTGTTTGTTTTTTATGCCTGTCCGCCGTTCTTTTATAAATTTTATTTACTCGTGAAAAGAAAAGCAGATACTACAGTCCCATTATCACGGAATACTCCTGCTCTTCCATAACGCCCCGCTCCAGCACTTCCTCTATCAGGTTATGGCAGGCGCGGATATCGGGATCACGGAGAAAACGGTCGTTCTTGCGGGCCCAGTCCTCAAGGGCTTCGTGATAATCTCCGTAGATTATGCGGGAGCGCTTGTGCAGTTCCATGGCATGCCACAGGGCCCGGATGGCGGCGGTGCGTTCCTCGTGGGAGACGGAGGGCTGAACGCCTGTAAAGGAGTATGTCCGGATATCCGATTTATCACAGCCGAATCTGTCGATGAGCTTTTCCAGTATAAGGGCACAGCCCAATGCATCGTCCAGGGCATTATGATGATGCTCAAGGGGCACATTCAGCCCGGCGCACAGGTCATTGAGCCTGTGGCTGCCGCATTCCTCCTTGGGGAGGTGCTTGCGGGCCTTCATAAGGGTGCATACATAGGGAAAGTCCGGAATGGGCAGATCACATATGGCGAGGGATTTGCATATTACCCCAAGGTCAAAGGTGGCGCTGTGGGCTGCCATTATGCCGCTGAAATAGGGAGCGATTTCCGGCCATATCTCCCCGAAAGAGGGGGCATTGCGTACCATTTCGGGGGTTATGCCGTGGATCCTGATATTGTAATCGTCAAAATGCTCATGAGGGTTCAACAAGAACTCCCGCTGATAAACGGGAGTTCCGTATTCCATGCGGACTATGCCGATGGAGCATATTGAATCGTTATTGCGGTTTGGTGTTTCAACGTCCACCGCGGTGTAACATTCCAACAAGGTGTATCCTCTTGAGTGATTTATTATTGATTAGAGAAGCACAAGCTCGTACTCTGTGCTGCCCAGACCCATGTGCTCGGCGTGCTCAACCTGTACTCTCCAATTGGTATTGGGGAAGCTGTTGATAAAGTGATCCTTGCAGCAGGGCTCCTTGCGTCCAAGGACGCTCTGGGGGTTGATGGGCATTGCGTTTACGCCGTCTGCGCTGGCCACGTCGATGGCAACAGGATCAAAGGAGGCGAACATGCCGACATTGGGAACGATGGGAACATCGTTTTCAGAGTGGCAGTCGCAGCAGGGGGAGATATCGATGGCCAGATTGATGTGGAAATTGGGCTTATCCTTTACAACGGCCATGGCATATTCGGCGATCTTCTTATTGAGCAGGTCTGCGCTCTGGCCATAGGTGGGAACGATGGCATCAAAGTTGCATACGCCTATGCAGCGGCCGCAGCCCACGCAGGTGTCGTGATTGATGATGGCCTTCTTATCCTCGTAATAAATGCCGTTATTGGCGCAGATCTTTGCACACATACCGCAGCCGCGGCACTTCTGGGTTTTAACGGTGGGCTTGCCGTCGCAATGCATTTCCATCTTGCCTGCGCGGGAGCCTGAGCCCATGCCAAGGTTCTTCAATGCGCCGCCAAAGCCGGCTTCTTCATGGCCCTTGAAGTGATTGAGGCTGATGATGATATCCGCATCTGCGATGGCGCGGCCGATCTTTGCCTCGGATACCACTTCGCCGTCGATGGGGATAATGGCCTCGTCGGTGCCCTTGAGACCGTCGGCGATTATTACCTGACAGCCGGTGGCATAGGGGGTATAGCCGTTCATGTAGGCGGTTTCGATATGCTCAATTGCGTGCTTGCGGCTGCCAACGTAGAGGGTGTTGCAGTCGGTAAGGAAGGGGATGCCGCCCTTTTCCTTGATGAAATCTGCGATTATCCTGGCATACTGGGGACGCAGATAGGCCAGGTTGCCGTATTCGCCGAAGTGAATCTTGATGGCAACGAACTTGTGGTCAAAGTCGATCTGATCAAGGCCTGCAGCTTTTGCAAGGCGCAGGAGCTTCTTGGGCAGGCTGTCGGGATAGCTGACGCTCATATCGGAAAAATAAACCTTGGACATTTTAACCTCCTGAAAGATTATGGATATTGTATTAAAGCAGTATGCTTCGTAATTCGTCTACGGTTGCGGCGATGTATTCAGCGCCGGCAGTTTCCAGTTCTTCGCGGCTGCCGTAGCCAAACAGCACGCCTATGCATTTAAGGCCAAACTGGGCAGAGCCTTCCACATCGTACTTGCGGTCGCCCACCATAACGGTGTTATCCGGGGTGATATCCGGATACTGTGAAAGAACATAATCCACAACGTCTTCCTTTTTGGGGCGGGTTTCTTCGAAGGTATTGCCGCCCACAAGGTGGAAGTACTTGTAAATATCGAAATGCTTGAGGATTATCCTGGCGAATTCCTCAGGCTTTGAGGTGGCGAGGAGTATGCGGCGGCCTGCGGAATGAAGGTCCCGGAGAAGTTCTGCAGTGCCGGGGTATATTTCGTTCTGATATATACCGGTTACGGAGAAATACTCCCGATAAAACCCCAGAGCCTTTTTGGCATCCTCATCGGACATGCCGTAACCTTCCTTGAAGGAAGTGATAAGGGGAGGGCCGATCATCCAGTTGAGGGTGGTGATATCCTCCACCTCTATGCCCATCTTTTTAAGGGCATACTGAACGGCGGAGGTTATGCCCAATGCGGGATCCGTAAGGGTGCCGTCCAGATCGAAAAGTATGTTTGCAAAGCGTGCGGCTTTATCCATTGAGCTTTTCCCTTTCCAGCATAAGCTTTGTCTTTAGCAGGGCGAAAACCGTTTTTCCGTCGGAAATCTGATTATCCAGTATCATGTCGGTAAGCTTATCCAGAGGGATGCGCTCCACCTCCAGGAATTCATCTTCATCGGGGCAGGTGTCTCCGAAGGAAAGGCCGCGGGCCAAGTAAATATGTATCTTTTCTGAAAGTATGGCGGGGGAGGGAACGTAAATGCCAAGGGAGGAAATATCAGCTGCGGTCACGCCGGTTTCCTCCAGAAGCTCACGTTTTGCGGCATCGAGGGGATCTGTATCAAAGGCCTCCAGCTTGCCTGCGGGTATTTCGTACATTACCCGCTTATGGGGATAGCGGAACTGACGCTCCATTATGACATTGCCCTCATCATCCAGCGGAACTATCGCTACGGCGCCCCTGTGGAGCAGATAATCCCTGCGGGCCTCTGCGCCGTTGGAAAGCTGTACGCTGTCGCTGTACACGTCAAATACAGGGCCGGAGTAAACCATCTTTGAGGAAAGGGTCTGTTCGATTAGCTTTTGGTCTTTCATGGCTGTCCTCCGTGATTTTTTACTATTATAGCATATACCCCGCGCCTTGCAAAAGACATGGGGGTGATGTAAAATTCATTATATATGCTTATTTATTGCCAAAGCTCTCAAAAAGCACAAAAATGCATATCAAAAGGATGAAAATCACAATGAAAATACTGGTAATAGACGGACAGGGCGGACGAATCGGACGCGGGATTATAGAGCAGCTGAAAAAGGGCGGCTTTGCCGGAGAAATCGTTGCCGTGGGCACCAACAGCACCGCAACCGAGGCCATGATGAAGGCGGGCGCGGACAGGGGTGCCACGGGGGATAACCCGGTGGCGGTAAATGCTTCCGAGGCGGATATCATCACAGGCCCCGTAGGCATAATTGCCGCCAATTCCCTGATGGGCGAGGTTACCCCGCGCATGGCATATTCCGTTGCTGCCAGCAGGGCGAAGAAGATACTTGTGCCGGTTAACCGATGCAATATAGCAATGGCAGGCACTCAGGAGCTTACTCTCAACGAATACATTGCCGGAGCGGCAGAGATGATACTGGCGGAATGCGCCGGATAGAAAGGAAGAATCATGAAAATATCAACAGGATCATTCGGCAGACATGCCGACGGCTCAGAGGCTGCCCTTATCACTATACAAAGCGCATACGGCAAAGCCTGCTTTACCGACTACGGAGCATCCGTGGTATCCATTATTGTGCCGGATAAGGACGGTAATATGGATGACGTGGTGCTGGGCTTTGACAATGCAGAGGAATACCGCGCGCAGGGCGCCTGCTTCGGAGCGATCTGCGGCAGGTTTGCAAACAGACTGGCAGGGTCAAGGGCAAAGCTGAACGGCGTGGAATACAATCTGGATAAAAACCATGAGCTGTATACCATTCACGGCGGCGGCACAGGCTTTGACAAGCGGGTATGGGATTATCACACAGATGAAACAGGCGTAACTTTCTCCATTGAATCTGCCGATGGGGATATGGGATTTCCCGGCAATCTGAAGGTATCCGTGCGGTATGAATTCACAGACAGCGGAGTATTGTCCATTGATTTTTACGCCCTCAGCGACAAGGATACCCTAATCAACCTTACCAACCACGCATACTTTAATCTCAGCGGACACGCAAGCTGCGACGACCGTCAGCTGCTGCAGATAAACGCTGACTTCTTCAATCCCCAGGCAAAGGGCCAGCTGCCCACCGGCGAAGTGCGGCCCGTGGAAGGGACGGTTATGGATTTCCGCAGGGAAAAGGAGGTTGCTCTGGCATCAAAATCCGACGATGAGCAGATAATCATAGCGGGGAGCTTCGACCATAACTTCCTGCTGAAAAAATCCGAAAGGGATGCGCTGGAATATGCAGGCTCCCTGCGCAGCGGCACAACCGGCATAAGCATGGAGGTATACACCACCATGCCCGCCATGATGATATACACCGCAAACTCCATGGAAATCACGGGGAAAAACGGCGCAGTTTACGGCAACCGTGGCGCCGTATGCATGGAATGTCAGAATGTTCCGGATTCCATGAGACATACCCATTTTCCATCGCCTGTGCTGAAGGCAGGGGAGCAGTATCGCGGCCGTACGGAATACCGCTTTTATGCACAAAATTGACAGCGAATCACATTGACAATAATATAACGACGGCTTAATATAACATTGAGAACATAATTGTTTTGACAAGTCATTTTTTCAAATAAAACAAAGGAGCAAGTGTGGATGTACCGTATAGTTAAAAAGCGCCGTTTGCATGAAACGGTTTCCCTCATTGAGGTGGAGGCACCTTATGTAGCCAGGAAGGCTCTGCCCGGCCAGTTTATCATACTGCGCATAGATGAGGAGGGCGAGCGCATCCCTCTGACCATTGCGGATTATGACCGTGAAAAGGGCACCGCAACGGTTATTTATCAGAAGGTGGGCGCCACCACAAAGCGCCTCGACCTGCTGGAAGAGGGCGATTACCTTGCGGACTTTGCAGGTCCTCTGGGCAAGGCCAGCGAATTTGAAGGCCTTGCAGGCAAGCGGGTTGCGGTTATCGGCGGCGGCCTTGGCGTTGCCATTGCATACCCCCAGGCAAAGGCGCTCAATGCCATCGGCGCAGAGGTGGATGCATACATCGGCTTCCGCAGCACTTCCCTCTTTGTACTTACCGAAGAATTTGCCGCAGCCGCAAAGAATCTCTTCGTAATGACCGACGACGGCTCCAACGGCAATAAGGGATTTGTTACCGCAGCCCTCGAAGAGCAGCTGAAGGCCGGCGTACGCTACGATGAAGTATTCGTTCTTGGCCCCATGCCCATGATGCGTGCGGTATGCAATATTACCAAGGAATACGGCATCAAGACCACTGTTTCCATGAACACCATAATGATAGACGGTACCGGCATGTGCGGCGGCTGCCGCCTGACCGTTGGCGGCGAAACCAAGTTTGCCTGCGTGGATGGCCCTGATTTTGACGGCCATCTGGTGGATTTTGACGAGGCAATCATGCGCAGCCGCATGTACAGGGCAGAGGAAAAGCAGTCCGATGAAAAGCACTTCTGCAACCTGATGGGAGAGGAGAGATAAGCCATGGCAAATATGAGCCTTCAGAAGACCCCTGCCCGCGAGCAGGCTCCGGATATCCGCAACAAGAACTTTCAGGAAGTATCACTGGGCTATGATGCCGAAATGGCGGTAAACGAGGCACAGCGCTGCCTTAACTGCAAGCATATGCCCTGCGTTTCCGGCTGCCCGGTAAACGTACGTATTCCCGAATTTATAGAGTGCATAAAGAATAACGACTTTGACGGAGCATACTCCATAATCAAGACCACCAACAACCTGCCCGCAATCTGCGGCCGCGTTTGCCCTCAGGAGACCCAGTGCGAAAGCAAGTGCGTAAGGGGCATTAAGGGCGAACCCGTTGGCATCGGCAGGCTGGAGCGCTTTGCCGCCGACTATGCAATGAGCAAGGGCGTTGCAGCGGATGCGGTTCCCGCTCCCAATGGCAAGAAGGTTGCTGTTATCGGTTCCGGCCCCGCAGGCCTTACCTGCGCAGGCGACCTTGCAAAGAAGGGTTACGAAGTACATATCTTTGAAGCGCTGCATACTCCCGGCGGCGTACTGGTTTACGGTATTCCCGAATTCCGTCTTCCCAAGGCGCTGGTTCGTCAGGAAATCAAGAGCGTTGAGGATCTGGGCGTAAAGCTGGAAACCAACGTTGTGGTTGGCCGCTCCATAAGCCTTGATGAGCTGATGGAGGACGAAGGCTTCGATGCCGTATTTGTGGGCTCCGGCGCAGGTCTGCCCAACTTCCAGAAGATACCCGGCGAAAACCTCTGCGGCGTATACTCTGCCAATGAGTTCCTTACCCGTATAAACCTGATGAAGGCATATTCCTTCCCCAACACCGACACTCCTGTTCGCGTTGGCAAGAATGCTGCCATCATTGGCGGCGGCAATGTTGCCATGGACGCAGCCCGCTGCGCCAAGAGACTGGGCGCCGAAAACGTATACATCGTATACCGCCGCGGCGAGGCCGAGATGCCTGCCCGTCTTGAGGAAGTGCACCATGCCAAGGAGGAGGGCATCATATTCAAGGTGCTCACCAATCCCACCCGCATAAACGGCGACGATAAAGTCGGATCGTAGCCATGTCGTTCTGTGAGCCAAGGAGTTGGA
>JAZNUG010000170.1:0-9581 GCA_045592165.1 Clostridia bacterium
TACCAGTTATATTATTTGGTTCCGAACAGTCTGTCGCCCGCATCTCCCAGGCCGGGAACTATATAGCCGTGGTCATTCAGGCACTCGTCCACACATGCAACGATGATATCAACATCGGGATGAGCCTTCTGCACCGCCTCAATTCCCTCGGGAGCGGCAAGGAGGTTGACAAGCTTTATGCTCTTGCAGCCTGCCCGCTTAAGCACGTCTATGCCGGCTATGGCAGAGCCGCCGGTGGCCAGCATGGGGTCCACGATTATCATGTCCCGCTCGCTTACATCGGGAGGCAGCTTGCAGTAATAATCCACGGGGGACAGGGTCTCAGGGTCACGGTAGAGGCCGATATGGCCCACCTTTGCGGAGGGAATAAGGGACATCATACCGTCCACCATGCCAAGGCCCGCGCGAAGGATAGGCACAATACCCAGCTTTTTGCCGGCCAGCACGTATGCCTTTGCGGTGGTCAGAGGAGTTTCAACGGTGGTCTCCTCCAGGGCAAGGTCACGGGTAGCTTCATATGCCAGCAGCATTGCCAGCTCCTGCACCAATGCGCGGAACTGATTTGTGCCGGTGTTCTTATCCCTGAGCAGGGTCAGCTTATGCTGTACCAGAGGATGATCGATAACAACCAGTTTTGCCATTGTTTGATATTAACTCCTTTCAGCTGATGGTATATGTTTCTGTTTATCTTGCTTCGTCGTAAGCGGTGATCTTTGCCACACGCTCAACGTGACGGCCGCCTTCGGCCTGGGTATCCAGGAATGCATCCACAATGCCCTTTGCAAGCTCAAGGCCAACTATCCTTTCGCCCAGGGAAAGGACATTTGCATTGTTGTGCTCCCTGCACAGCCTTGCCATAACGGGATCAGTACACAGGGCACAGCGCACTCCCTTTACCTTATTTGCCGCGATGGATATGCCGATGCCGGTGCCGCATACCACTATGCCCCTGTCGGCCTCGCCCTTTACCACGGCCTCGCCGCAGGCAATGCCATAGTCGGGATAATCCGCCCTGTCCGGGCTGTAGCAGCCAAGGTCTTTAACCTCATGTCCCTTGGATTCAACATACTGCCTGAGCTGCTCCTTTAGAGCAAAACCGCCGTGATCAGATGCCATTGCAATTTTCATTTCATTTTATCCTCTCTGCGTATATTGACCGCCATTCCCTGCGGTTTTCGTTATAAGGTGAGCTTATGGTATGTGAGTTATGTGTTAGATTGTTTTAAAGCCTGCAGAGCGAAGCAGCCGATTCATATAGGCAAGGCCCATATCCTGCTCCGGCAGGGCTTCGCAGAATATCACGTCGGTATCCTTCTGCTCCCGAAGCGCAGCAAAAAGGTTGGCGCACATTGTGGCAGGATCCGACCTTTCGCCTATTATAACACACCTTTTTCCCCGGTAAAAGCGGGCGGTCTGCTCGGTTGCAAATACGGTGCAGCGAAGACCCTCCGCTTCTTTTCTGTCATAAAGCTCGATAATTTTTCCCGCGGCCTCTTTGGGATTGCCTGTTGCCACTATCACCTCTGCATCCGGGGCGTAATGACGGTATTTCATACCGGGGGATGCTGCGGTTTCTCCCTCTTTCAAAGGGGAAAGTATGGAGGATGCCAGCTCCACAGGACCTATTACCGCCTCCAGCATTTCCCTGGTTATTCCGCCGGGCCTAAGTATGGTGGGGGTGCCAACAAGGCTCAGTACGGTGGATTCCACGCCAAACTGGCAGGGGCCGCCGTCAATTATCACATCTATCCGCCCGTCCATGTCTTCTTTTACATGGTCCGCGCTGGTGGGTGAGGGTTTGCCGGAAAGGTTTGCGCTGGGGGCCGCAATGGGCACTCCCGCCGCCCTTATGAGAGCAAGGGCGGTTTTATGCTCGGGCATTCTTACCGCAACTGTGTCCAGTCCCGCCGTAACCTCATCCGGAACTATTGAGTTTTTTCTGTATATCAGGGTAAGCGGTCCCGGCCAGAAAGTATCCATCAGCACCCTTGCGGTATCCGGCACGCTGTGCCACAGCTCCTTCACGTCGCTTTTTTTTGCGATGTGCAGTATCAGCGGGTTGTCATTGGGCCTGCCTTTTGCCTCAAATATTCGGCTGACAGCTTCCCCGTCAAGGCCGTTTGCCCCAAGGCCGTATACGGTTTCCGTGGGAAAGGCCACAAGGCCCCCCGAGCGTATTATGCTGCCGCCTATGCGTGTACCCGCCTCCTTCTGAGACAGGGCGCTGAAATACTGGGTAGTCATATTACTCCGCCTCGCCGGAAAGCTGAGCGGTGCGCTCGGCAAGAATCAGAGCATCGATCATTTCATCCATATCGCCGTCAAGGAAGCCGTCCAGCCGGTACAGGGTCATATTGATGCGATGGTCGGTAACTCTGCCCTGGGGGAAGTTATATGTGCGGATACGCTCGCTGCGGTCGCCGCTGCCGACCATGCTCTTTCTTGCGGAAGCCTCTGCGCTTTCCTTCTGGCTCTGATACAGCTCCAGCAGGCGGCTCTTGAGCACGCGCATGGCCTTATCCTTGTTCTTGTGCTGGCTGCGCTCATCCTGACACTGTACCACAAGGCCGGTGGGCAGGTGGGTAATGCGGATTGCGGATTCGGTCTTGTTAACGTGCTGTCCTCCTGCGCCGCCGGAGCGGTAGGTATCTATCTGCAGATCCTTTGCTTCGATTTCAACTTCCACGTCCTCTGCCTCGGGAAGAACGGCAACGGTTGCGGCAGAGGTATGGATACGGCCCTGAGACTCGGTTTCAGGCACGCGCTGTACCCTGTGTACGCCGCTTTCAAACTTCATGCGGGAATAGGCGCCCTTTCCCTGCAGGGACAGGGTAACTTCCTTTACTCCGCCTATTTCTGTCATATTGTCATTGAGGAACTCGGTCTTGTAGCCATGGCGCTCTGCATAGCGCTGATACATACGCAGCAGGTCTGCGCCGAAAAGAGCCGCCTCGTCGCCGCCGGTGCCTGCGCGGATTTCGATGATAACGTTCTTGTCGTCATTGGGGTCCTTGGGCAGCAGCATTATCTTCAGCTCCTCGATAAGCTGCTCCTGCAGCTCTGTAAGCTCGTTCAGCTCCTGATGGACCATCTCCTTCATTTCGGCATCAAGGTGCTCCTCCAGCATGGCCTTGCAGTCCTCTGCACCGGAAACAGCGGCGGTGTACCTGTCAAAGGCCGCCACGATTTCTTCCAGCTGGCTGTGTTCCTTTACCATTTCCCTCCATGCAGCCTGATCGTTCATTGCATCCGGCTCGGACAGGCGCTGGGTAATCTCCTCAAAGCGGTTTTTCAATGTCTTAAGCTTGTTAATCATACTCCGTATTCCTCATTCCAATCTATAAGTTTGGCGGCCTCATTGCCGCAGATATCCGTAACGTGTCAGTATGCTCTTGGGGCTTTCCTTGCGTCCCCCTCGTCAGGGGGCTCACTGCCGGTGTATATGCTTTCATCCTGTCAGCAGGGCAGTGCGTCATTTTTCCCGCAGGAAAATTTCATTAAAGGGCGATCATAGGATCAACCCTTGACCACGACCACTCTCTCCACGCCGCACAAATCCTTGACGGCATATCCGCCGCCGAATATCTCAATAACATCCCCGGACTGTCCCATGCCCACCTCCAGCAGCAGATGGCCGCCGGGCAGAAGATGTTCCTTGTACTGCTGTGCAATTCGCCTGTAAATATCCAGCCCGTCCCTTCCTCCATCCAGCGCAAGCATCGGCTCATTCTGCACTTCCTTCTGAAGGGCAGGAATATCTCCGGAGGGGATATAGGGAGGATTGCTGCATATAAGGGAATATCGTCCGGTTACGTTTTCGAATAAATCTCCGTGAAAGAATTCCCCTTCCACGCCGTTAAGTTGTGCATTTTCCTTTGCAAGGGCAATGCAGTCTCCGCTGATATCTGAAAAGGCCGCCTGCATACCTCCCAGCTTTGCAAGGGATATGCCTATGCATCCTGTGCCGCAGCACATATCCAATACGCTTTCGCCGCCGATGCTGAGGGCTTCCTCGCAGAGGGTCTCGGTATCCTGCCGGGGTATAAGGGCGCAGGGGCGGGTATGGAAGCTGAGGCCCATGAATTCCCATTCCCCCAGTATGTACTGGATGGGGATATTCTTCAGCCGTTCTTCCGAATACTGCCTTAATATTTCCTCATATTTCTCGGGAAATACAGCATCCCTGAAAAGGGGATATTCCGAATATTGCATATTTGCGGCGGCGCAGACCATGGCCCTGGCCTCTATATCCGCCTCATCTGTAACTGCTGCTATAAGGGCGGCTGTTTTTGCTGCGGCCTCGGCGAAGGTCATTCTTCCTTCTCCCCGCAGTCACCCTCATGTTCCTCAGCTTCGGCATCCTCCGCCGCAAGCTGGGCATTGCGCTCTTCAACCTTCTTAAGGGCGTCTTCCTCGCTCATCATGGCAAGGTGGAATGCTTCCATGGCCACTTCAATCATATCGGGAGTAGGCTCCTTGGTGGTGATATACTGCAGGCCCATGCCGGGAGCGCGGATAATGCGGGTGAGGACGTTTTCATGCCTTGCGGCAAACTTCAGCAGTTCATAGCTGAGGCCGGCAACAACAGGCAGGAAAATAAGCCTAGTTGCAACGCGGACAAGAAGTTTGTCATTCCAGCCCACAATGGCAAAGAACAGTATGCTTACCGCCATAACAAGGAACAGATAATTGGTGCCGCAGCGGGGGTGCAGGCGGGTATGCTTCATGGCACATTCGGGGGTAAGTTCATCCTCCGCCTCAAAGCAGGCAATGGTCTTATGCTCCGCGCCGTGATACATGAACACCCTGCGTACATCCTTTACTGATGCGCAGAAAAGTATATAGCCGATAAATACGCAAAGACGCACAAGTCCTTCCACAAGGCACTTGGTTATGGAAGCGGCTTCGCTGCCCCTGAAGATAAGGCTGCTGATAAACTGGGGCAGCAGGAAAAACAAGCCAACCGCAAGAAATACCGCCAGTATGGCTGCAAGCCCCATAATGACCTTCTCCACGGACTTGCCCATCTTTTCGGACAGCCACAGCTCAAACTTGGTGGGTTCCTCATCAATGGCCTCTCCGATAAGCTCGGCGGACTTGGTGAGGGTAGTCATGCCCACGGAAAGGGATTCCACAAAGGCCACCACGCCGCGAACCACCGGCAGACCGTAGAATGTACCCTTCTGGGCCTTGGATTTGAATTTTTTATAGTCCAATACTATGCGGCCCTTGGCATCCCGCACCGCCATTGCGATGCCGGAGGGAGATTTCATCATTACTCCTTCCATTACGGCCTGGCCGCCAACTTCACACTTTTTCATTTGTACTCCTTTCGGTACTCCATACCACAATAGATTATATCATAGCTGTCCTTTGCAAAAAAGTACGTATGAAGAAAAAGATAGGATATTGGTTATTATCCAATCCCTCCCACCACCCTCTTTATGTAGCTTTTCCCTTACGGGAAAAGCCGGCACACTCTCGTAAACACAGGCGGCACCCCAAAGGTGACAAATTGGATTCGGATATCTTTCTCCGCACAAAAAAGCGAAACGGATTTCATCTCTTCCATTTCGCTTTTCTTTTGCTTCGTTTCTTTTTCTTTTCGCGCGAAAAGAAAAAGAAACGAAGATATAAATTTTATTTTCCCTGCAATTCCAGCGCCATCTTATATGCTTCGTTGCGGGAAACGTCCAGCAGTGCGCTGGCCTGCTTGGCGGCATCCTTAGCGCTGACTCCTTCGCTGAGCAGCCGGGCAAGGGTCTCTTCCAGGCTTGCTTCGCCGCTCTGCTCCTCCGCCCCTGCTATTACCAGCACGACCTCACCCTTGGGGGGCTTATCGGCATAGGTTTGTGCAAGGCCGCTAAGGGTGGAGCGGACTGCCTCCTGATACAGCTTGGTCAGTTCCCTGAGCAGCACCGCCTGCCTGTCTCCCCAGGCCTGCGCCAGCTCCTCTGCCGTTGCAGATACTCTGAGGGGGCTTTCGTAGATTATCAGGCTGCCCCTGTGGCGGGCAAGACGGGCGATGGCTTCCCTGCGCTCCTTGCCGCTGCGGGGAAGAAATCCCACAAAGCAGGCCTCCCGTGAGGGCAGGCCGCTGGTGATCAGGGCGGTAAGGGATGCGGATGCACCGGGAAGCACCTCGAAAGGAATGTCATGCTCTATGCAGTAGGCAATGATGCGCTCGCCGGGATCGGATATTCCGGGCATGCCTGCGTCGCTTACAAAAGCGATGGCCTCGCCGTTCAAAACACGCTCGCCGATTTCCTCCGCCCTTGAGCGCTCGTTGTGCTCATGGCAGGAGATGAGGGGCTTGGATATTTCCAGTTTTCCCATAAGGGCGCCGGTGTTGCGTGTATCCTCGCAGTATACCGCAGTACACTCCCTGAGAACGCGCAGCGCACGCAGGGTCATGTCTTCCATATTGCCGATGGGGGTGGGACAGAGATAAAGCTTGCTTTCCATATATTCACTCACAGTTTTCTATAGTTTCTTCCCAGATAAGGCCGGGCTTTGCGCCCTTCTTGGCTTCGATAAGGGCAAGGTAAGGGCTTTTTTTGCCGCATACCAGCTGTATGCGCTTGGGTTCCATGCCGTTGTTGTGCAATGCAGCAAAGGCCTCCGCAACCCCTGCGGCGGGATAGCACATCCACAGCCTGCCGCCGTTTTTCAGCATAAGCCGGGCGCATTTTGCCACATCCTCCACTGTGCAGCTCTGCTGATGGGTGCTGATGTTTACCCCCTCGTCGCTGCTGGGAGTGCCGCCGGTAAAATACGGCGGATTGCATACCGCGCAGGTAAAGCTTTCCCGGGGGAGCACCTCATGCAGGGTGCGCAGGTCATGGCACAGCACGGTGATATCCTGCTGCTCGTTCATGGCCGCGGATTCTTCCATCAGAGCCGCTGCTTCCGGCTGTATTTCCACTGCTGTGAAGGGCGTGCCATGGCGGCCGTTGAGCAGGATGGACAGTATGCCCGTGCCTGCGCCCAGATCAAGGGCGGTGTCCCTTTTCCCCATGCGGGCAAAGTCCGCCAGCAGCAGAGCATCGTGGCCATAGCTGAAGCCGGGTTTGTTTACCGCAATACGCAGCCCCTTAAATTGGAGATCCTCAATAATTTTCATATGATTATAGTACATTGGTTTTGGGGAAAATGGAATAGAAAATATCTGATCCTGCCCGCCACCCTCTCAACTCAGCTTTTCCCACTGATTTATCTCCCACATCATTTAAAAATCTTCCGGTGGACACTTTGTGTCCTGTACATCGTCCCTGCATAAATAGTATCCTATTTGCATTACAGGAGGGATATCTATGAATCAAACACCTATCGGCGGCTTTATAAAAGAACTGCGCAAAGAAAAGAATCTCACACAGGAACAGCTGGCAGAGCATCTTAATGTATCCTGCAGGACGGTATCAAGATGGGAGACCGGCAGCAACCTTCCCGATATGGACATTCTCATAGCTCTTGCGGAATTTTTTCAGGTAGAACTTGGAGAACTGTTAAACGGCAAAAGGCAGATCCACAAAGGCAGCGCAGAAGAAGACACCCTTATGATGATGGCCAATTTCAGCAGTCAGGACAAGATAAAGCTGGCAAAGCGCATGCATCTGTTGTTTATTGGCGGCACAGCGGCAGCGCTGCTTCATCTCATACTTACCTTCACCGACAGCGCCGACACATTTCCGGGAGGTATGTGTCAGGGCATTACCCTCGGCATGATGCTGGTTGGCACGTTGTTTACCAGCCGATATTCTTCCAAATTACGCACGCAAAAAATCCGCCTGCTGAACCGCGTTCGCAACATAAACGGCACGTCAAAAGGTCACCCGTAATCGGGTGACCTTTACTGCACATTTGACAGCTATCTGCCATCTTCGCATATGGCTTTATTCCGCATTTGGCGGCATGTACGCCAAATGCGGAACCATCCCTTTGGGATGGGTTCCCTGCATGATTTGCCGCCCGGTAAATCCCGCAGGATTTATAGGCAAATCATGTAAAAATCCCCGTAAGGGATGAAATCGCCCCAAGGCTGATGGCCTTGGGGCGTAACTCGCAAAAAACCCAATAAGGTTTTGCCCGAAAAGCTTTAGCTTACTTCAGAACCGCCGGGGATAACATCCTCCATGGTGGTGAGCATGGACAGGGTCTCTTCGTCATCGGTGATGGCGGAGAGGATCATGCCCTTGCTTTCGATGCCGGCGATCTTGCGGGGAGCAAGGTTTGCGGCGATGATAACGCTCTTGCCGATAAGGGCTTCGGGCTCAGAGTACCACTTGCGGATACCGGAAAGGATGGTGCGGGGCTCGGCCTCGCCGCAATCCAGAGTGAACTGCAGAAGCTTCTTGCTCTTTTCCACGATCTTGCAATCCAGCACCTTTGCAACCTTCAGCTTTACCTTGCAGAAGGTATCAAAGTCGATAAGTTCCTCTTCCTTGGCTTCCTCAACCTTGGTCTCGGCGGGAACGTGATTCTCCTTTGCTGCCTCTGCTGCCTGTGCTGCGGCCATGGCGGCGAGAGTTTCGGCTTCCAGCTCTTCCAGTTCCTTCTTTACGTCGATGCGGGGGAACATGGCCTCGCCCTTGCATACCTTGGTGCCGGCGGGCAGCTTGCCGAACTGGCAGGCTTCATATGCGGTCAGCTCACCTTCAATGCCAAGCTGTGCAAACATCTTGGGAGAGGTGTTGGGGAGATAGGGCTGAATGAGGATGGCAACAACGCGCAGAGCCTCGGCCAGGTTGTACATAACGGTGCCCAGACGTTCCTTGTTGGCTTCGTCCTTGGCAAGTACCCAGGGAGCGGTAACGTCGATGTACTTATTGCTGGCGCCGATGAGAGCCCAGATTGCCTCAAGGGCTTCGGGAATCTTCCACTCGTTCATAGCCTGCTCCACCTTTTCGGGCAGCTGGCAGGCCAGGGAGAGGATCATATCGTCCTGCTCTGCAACGGGGCAGGTGGGAGCGGGAATAACGCCGCCGAAGTACTTATCGATCATGCTTACGGTACGGGACAGCAGGTTGCCCAGATCGTTTGCAAGGTCGGAATTGATGCGGTAAATAAGCGCCTCGTTGGAGAATACGCCGTCGGAGCCGAAGGGAACCTCGCGCAGCAGGAAGTAGCGGATGGAGTCCACGCCGTAGCGGTTGCACAGCTTGACGGGGTCAACCACGTTGCCCTTGGACTTGGACATCTTGCCGCCTTCCAGTATCAGCCAGCCGTGGCCGAATACCTGCTTGGGCAGGGGCTCGTTAAGTGCCATCAGCATGATGGGCCAGATTATGGTATGGAAACGAACGATTTCCTTACCTACCAGATGTACGTCAACGGGCCAGTACTTCTTGTACATGCTGTCGTCATCGGAATAGAAGCCCAGCTTGGTGATGTAGTTGGAAAGGGCATCCAGCCATACGTATACAACATGCTTGTCATCAAAATCAACGGGGATGCCCCACTTGAAGCTGGTACGGGATACGCACAGATCCTCAAGGCCGGGCAGCAGGAAGTTGTTCAGCATCTCGTTTGCGCGGGCAGGAGGCTGAATGAACTCGGGATGATCCTTGATGTGCTGAATCAGG
>JAZNUG010000171.1:0-5396 GCA_045592165.1 Clostridia bacterium
CTGAACAAAAACGGAGTTGTCGAGCTGGATGAGGAGCGCAAGGCAGCTATGGTATCCAACCTGCTGGTGGTTCTTTGCGGAAACCGCGACGCTCAGCCCATAGTTAACTCCGGCAGCCTCTATTAATGGCAGATAATCAAAAAAAGCAGGTGCCGCTGCGGCTGTCCGCAAAGCTGTATGCAGCCATTGCTTCGTGGGCCGAGGATGACTTCCGCTCCATAAACGGCCAGATAGAGTATCTGCTTACCGAATGCGTAAAACAGCGCAAGAAGGACGGAAAATACGTTCCCCACGATCTGGATACCCCACCTGAATTTGACATTGAATAACCACAATAAAAGTCCCCTCAAGAGGGGACTTTTTGTGTATTCCAGTTCACAGCATCTGACTCATTTCGCTTTTGAGCACCTTGATGATATGCTTTTCCAACCGGGAAATGTAGCTTTGAGATATGCCAAGCATATCCGCCACCTGCTTCTGAGTGTATTCCCGATTGCCTCCCAGGCCAAAACGCAGCTCCATTATGCGTTTTTCCCGGAAATTGAGCTTTGTCATGGCAAGCCTGAGAAGCTCTCTGTCCACCTCATCCTCTATGTCCCGGTATATCACATCCGCATCTGTGCCAAGTATATCCGAAAGCAGCAGCTCGTTTCCGTCCCAATCCACATTCAGCGGCTCATCCAGCGATACCTCCAGCTTCAGCTTGCAGCTGCGCCTGAGATACATGAGTATTTCGTTTTCAATGCAGCGGGAAGCATATGTGGCAAGTTTTATCTTTTTGGCTGCATCAAACGTATTCACCGCCTTTATAAGCCCGATGGCGCCTATGGAAATGAGATCCTCCACACATACGCCGGTGTTTTCAAACTTGCGGGCAATGTACACCACCAGCCTGAGGTTGCGCTCTATCAGAGTCTGCTTTACGCTGTCGTTGCCCCTTAGAAGTTCCTCCATCAGCCGGCTTTCTTCCTCCTTGGTAAGGGGCGGCGGTAGGGCCTCGCCGCTGTTGATGTAATGAATACTGCCGCCGATGGCCATATACAGACGAAGCAGGGCTTCATACAGCATATCCAGCATAGATAAAAGCCTCCTGTGATGTAATTTATAGAAATATATCCGGCAATGCACCGGGCGGCAGAAGGGCCTGAGGATATACCGGATTATCCGAAAGGGCAATCAGTATATCCAGCTCAACACCATTAAATACGGCGCTGTCCGGGCGGAATGCATACATTATGCCGCTGCCCTGTACCGTGCTTACCGGTATGGGGATATCTCCCCTTTGCTCCGGAATATACGCCACAGCCACAGGCAATCCGCTTACAGGTTCAACAAGGCTGCTGCCGCTGTCCACCATGGCGGTAAGGGTATAGGTTTTGTTCTTTCTGGTTATAGTCAGGATATGCGTATTTTGCTTTTGGATACGGTGCTGCCTTATGCGCCGGGCAACAGACGGCATCGCGGCGGCGGCTGACGCAGCAAACAGCATTATCCGCAAAGGTACTCCGCCGATAAGGCTCCCATTTGCCGCGCCGCCCGTGGCGTATACCGCAAAAAACGCCGACCCGCCTATGATGAACGCTGCAGCGCACATCGCAGTAAAATTAGCAGCATACTCCCTTGCCCCTTTGAATGGCAGGGCATATGCCATGAAAATGCACAGCATTACCTTGCAGGGCAGAGAGTTGAGCCGCGGATGAGCATACGCAAAGGCTCCGTATACCGCCCCGGCTGTGCTGAACAATACCGCCCTGCGGATATGCATCCGCTTTGCGCCCATGGCGGCGGCAAGGCGGCATATCAGCAGATTCATCAGGATATTATCCAGCAGGAAAAGCTCAATATACACATGCCCCACCCCCCATGGCGAAGATGATACCATACGAGAACCACGGAGCATGTAGAATACATGATAAATATATATGCGAATATTGTGGGAAATAGATTATGCGAATCAAAAAAAGCCGCGCACGGAATGTGCACGGCTTTGATTGTCATTATGGATTTTACAGAAGAGTAATGCCTGCCTTTTCGCAGATCTCGATGGTTTCAGCATCCCATATAGAGGACTGCACCTCGCCTATGTGGGCTTTGCCCAGCATCAGCATGCACAGACGGGACTGACCGATACCGCCGCCGATGGTGAGAGGCAGCTGGTTGTTCAGCATCATCTGATGATAGGTAAGCTGGCGGCGGTCATCGCAGCCGGCAGCAGTAAGCTGCTTATCCAGGGTTTCCGCATCCACGCGGATACCCATGGATGAAATCTCCATAGCGCAGTCCAGCACGTCATCGTAAAAGAGGATGTCGCCGTTCATGGACCAATCGTCATAGTCGGGAGAGCGGCCGTCATGTTTTTCGCCGTTGGAAAGCTTTCCACCGATACCTATGATAAACACGGTGCGGCATTCCTTGGTAATGGCCTGTTCCCGCTGCTTGGGAGTAAGATCTGGATATCTGTCCAACAATTCCTGAGAGGTGATGAAGGTTACCTCGCGGCAAAGGTTGGTGGTGATGTAAGGATATCTGGCCTTGAGCAGGTCAAGGGTGTTGCATACGCAGCCAACTATGGCGCGAACAGTGTTTTCCAGGGTTGTCATATTGCGGGTTTCGGGAGTTATTACCTTTTCCCAGTCCCACTGGTCAACGTAGATGGAATGAAGGTTATCCAGCTCCTCATCGCGGCGGATGGCGTTCATGTCGGTATAAAGACCGTTGCCGGGATGGAAATCATAGCGGTAAAGGGCCATGCGCTTCCACTTAGCAAGGGACTGAACTACCTGAGCATCCTTCTTGGTATAGGGAATATCAAAGCCTACAGGGCGCTCAAAGCCATTAAGGTTATCGTTAAGGCCGCTTTCCGGCTGCACGAACAAAGGAGCGGATACGCGCTTAAGGTGAAGGGCGCGGGCAAGGCTCTCCTGAAACTCACGCTTGATAAAGCTGATGGCATCCTGAGTTTCATACAGAGACATGGAGGGCTTGTAGCCTTCAGGTATGAATGTCTTCATAATGAATTATTCCTTTCACAGTAATAGAATATTCTATAAAACAAAAAGCGGGAAGATGCGATTTTTTTGCTTTGCACCTTCCCGCTTATCTTTTTGAAAAAGAGCACAGCGGGTCAGTGCCCGCTTATGAGTTTAGTCCTTGGAACGCCTCATAAAAGCAGGCATATTGAGATTATTATTATTGTTATTAGAGGACTTGTCGGGCTTGGGCAGGTCTTCCATGGTGAAGGGAGCAGAAACTTCCTCGCCCTCGGTTATGGGAGTATACTGGGGAGCCTTCTTGCGGGGCTCGCTCCAGAAAGGCTTATCCTGTGCCTTTGCCTGACCCACAGTCATCGGGCTGCGGGGTGCCTGAGTGGGCACGCTGTTGATAACGGTCTGAGCCTGGGGCTGACCCATTACGCTGCCCCTGCCAGCAGACTCAAATCCGGTGGCGATAACAGTGATGCGTACACCCTCGCCCATTTCTTCATCAATGCCTGCGCCCCAGATGATATTTGCTTCGGGATCGGCGTATTCCTGTATGATGGAAGCAGCCTCGGAAACCTCGTGAATACCAAGGTCGGAGCCGCCGGTGATGTTGAGCAGAACACCCTTTGCGCCGTTGATGGAAGTTTCCAGAAGGGGGCTTACCACTGCCTGACGGGCAGCCTCAGCGGCCCTCTTTTCACCAGTGGCCATACCGATGCCCATATGAGCCATGCCGCGCTCGCGCATGATAGTGCGAACATCGGCAAAGTCCAGGTTTACCATTGCGGGCACGGCGATAAGGTCGCTTATGCCCTGTACGCCCTGACGGAGAACGTCGTCGGCAATGCGGAAAGCGTCGGTAAGACTTACCTTGCCAACGGTATCCAGCAGGCGGTCATTGGGTATGCAGATAAGAGTATCCACATTGCTCTTAAGGTTGGTAATACCGTTTACGGCGTTGTTCATACGAACCTTACCCTCAAAGCCAAAGGGCTTTGTAACTACGCCAACGGTAAGTATGCCCATTTCCTTGGCACACTCCGCTACTATGGGAGCTGCGCCGGTGCCGGTGCCGCCGCCCATACCTGCGGTGATGAATACAAGGTCTGCACCTCTGAGAGCCTCGGAGATGGCCTCCTTGCTCTCTTCGGCAGCCCTGCGGCCTATTTCGGGATCAGCGCCTGCACCAAGACCCTTGGTGAGTTTTTCGCCGATCTGTATTTTCTGATTTGCGTGGGACTGATAGAGTGCCTGCTTGTCCGTATTGACGGAAATGAACTCAACGCCCTTGATGCCATACTGTATCATACGGTTTACGGCGTTATTTCCGGCACCGCCAACTCCAACTACTTTCAGCTGAGCCAGGTTGCCTCTTTCAAAATCCAGTTCGAGACCGATAGGCATATTGTTCCCTCCTAATACTATCTGCCGCTTTCAAACAGCCCTTTGAGTTTTTTGATGAATTTGCTTTCTGCTACCATTCCAACCAGCCTGCCAACATTATCCTCATCATCCGCATGCATTACAAAATCCATTACGGAAAATGCGCTTGCATAGTTTGGCGAAGACAGCCTTGGCATCCATGGCATGCGTACCTTTATGGGCGCACCCATAAGTTTCTCCAGGTATTCGCAGCTGCCCCTCATAAGGGCTATACCGCCGCCGGTAAGGTATATTGGAGGCTTGCTTTTCATATTTACGCCCATTTCCTTCATCAGGGATAAAATATGAGACGCAAGCTGTTTTGTGCGTTCTTCGATTATGTACTGTATAACCGCATGCTCTACCCTAAGAGCACCCCGGCCCTCTATTCGGACTATGTCAATGCTGTCCTGATAGTCCAAAGAGTAAACATATCTGCGCTTTACGTTTTCCGCAGCTCCCTTGGGTATGCGCAGACCGTATGCTATATCTCCCGCAAAATTCGCCCCGCCTATGGCCAGCGTTTCGCAGGCGATAAGGGCAGAGCCCCTTATAAGGCTTATATCCGTCTGCTTTGCTCCAACGTCTATCAGCACGGCGCAGTCTGTGCGCTCTTTTTCGGGAATTACAAACAGGGAAGATGACAGCGGCACGTTTATATACATATCCGCCGCAAGGCCGGCCCTGTCCAGCGCATCCGACACCACCCGCTTAAAGGCGGAATCCACAAACACGCGGGATACGGTAGCCGTAACATGCTCTGCGGTGTTTCCTATGGGCGGCTCTGATGTGACGGTTTCTCCGGTATTGAATTCCACAGGGGTGGAATGCATAAGCTCAAAGCCCGCAGGATATTCAAAGGAAAGAGAATCGTTGATAAGATCGTCTATTGTGTCTGCGGTGATACGGCCTGAGCGGGATGTTACCTCCGCGCTGCCTTCCTGCAGCACCAGCTTTGAAAAGGATGCGGGCACTCCCACAGAAAGGTCCTTT
>JAZNUG010000172.1:0-11908 GCA_045592165.1 Clostridia bacterium
TAGCCTTCTATGCGGTGTATTACTCCGTCCGTGCGGATGCCTTTGATATAGCTCAGGCCTCCGGCGGTGCGGAAAGGGTGCTTGCCAATATCAATGCCATAAAGAAAAAAGGCAACGATATGGATAATAAAGAGGCTGACCTGCTCACAATATTGGAAGTGGTATATGAGATGAACAAGAGGGGCATAGAGCTGCTGCCTGTGGATCTTTACAAGTCCAGAGCATCCGAGTTTGTCATTGAAGGGGATAAGATACGGCCCCCCTTCTCCGCCATTGCAGGCGTTGGCGAAAACGCCGCCATTGGCATAGCGGAAGGGGCAAAGGGCGGGGAATATACCTCAATTGAAAACTTCCAGGCGCGCACCGGAGCCAACTCTGCCGTAATAAAGGCGCTGATGGATCTGGGCTGCCTTGAGGGCCTGCCGGAAACCGACCAGCTGAGCCTGTTTTAGCAGAATTTGCTTGCAAAAAAGGCTGCTCTCTGGTATAATCTTTCTGTTGTTGAACGGCACATAGCCGTATTAGAGTTTTAAGAGTGGGTTTATTCCCGCTCTTTTGTTTTGAAGGTGGAGGATTTTCATGAAAACCGTTGATGCAGTTGACGCTCTGCTGCGCCCTGTGGTATCCCAAATGGGCTACGAGCTGGATGAAGTTGAGTTCATCAAGGAACATGGCAACTGGGTACTCACCCTGTATATCGAAAAGCCGGACGGCATGGTCACTCTGGATGACTGCGAGGCCGTCAGCCGTGCCGTGGATCCCATTCTCGACGAGGCGGATCCCATCGAGCAGGCCTATTACCTCAGCGTATCTTCCATCGGCATAGACCGTCCCCTCAAAAAGGACAGGGACTATGAGCGCAATCTTGGCAATAAGATAACCGCCAAGCTCTATGCCCCCCATAAGGGCAAAAAGGAATTCACCGGCGAGCTTACCGCCTTTGATGAAAACAGCTTCACCATCGAGGTAAACGGAGCCGAAATGAAGATACTCCGCAAGGATGCTTCTTCCGTACGTCCTTACATAGACTTTAACAGTCTTGCAACCGTAGATATCAATGATTACGACAATATAGAGATTGAAGAGGAGAATGAATAATGAACGCCGAATTCATCGAGGCCCTTAACGCCATTGAAAAAGAACGCGGAATAAGCAAGGATATACTTATCGACGCATTTGAATCCGCCCTCATCGCCGCCTATAAGCGCAATTACGGTGCTGTTGGCAACGTCCGCGCAACTGTGGACCGCGACACCGGCGAAGTGCAGATTTTTGCCTCCAAGACCGTTGTTGAAGAAGTTGAAAATCCCTACTGCGAGCTGACTCTTGAGCAGGCAAAGAAGGTAAACGTACTTTACGAAGTGGGCGATGTTCTCGAAGAAGAAGTTGACCCCCGCAAGTTTGGCCGCATTGCCGCCCAGACCGCAAAGCAGGTTGTAGTTCAGCGCATCCGTGAGGCAGAACGCGGAGTCATCTTTGATGAATTCGTAGAAAAGGAAAACGAGGTTCTTACCGCCATAGTTCAGCGGGCCGAAAAGAACGGCATCTTCGTAGAGCTTGGCAAGACCGACGGCTTCATGGCCCTCACCGAGACTATTGCAGACGAAACCTACGAAACCAGCGACCGCATCAAGGTATACGTTCTTGAAGTACGCAAGACCAACAAGGGTCCTCAGGTAATGGTATCCCGTACCCATCCCGGCCTTGTAAAGCGCCTGTTTGAGCTGGAAGTTCCCGAAATTCAGACCGGCATCGTGCAGATCAAGTCCATCGCCCGCGAGGCAGGCTTCCGCACCAAGGTTGCGGTATACTCCTCCGATCCTCAGGTGGATGCAGTGGGCGCATGCGTGGGCCAGAAGGGCATCCGCGTTGAGCGCATCGTAAACGAGCTGCACAATGAAAAGATCGACATCATCGAGTGGGATCCCGATTCCGCCGTTTATATCGCAAAGTCCCTCAGCCCCGCCCGCGTAATGATGGTTTACATTAACGAGGCTGAAAAGGCTGCCAAGGTTATTGTGCCCGACAATCAGCTTTCCCTGGCCATCGGCAAGGAAGGTCAGAACGTTCGTCTGGCCGCAAAGCTCACCGGCTGGAAGATAGACATCAAGTCTCAGTCCCAGGCCGAGCAGGATATGGACATTGCCGAGGCAGATCAGCTTGCCGAGGCTGAATCCATCGAGGAATAATATTTCAATAAACGCCAATCGGAGGACACTATGGCAAAGAAAGTGCCCATGAGAATGTGCGTAGGCTGCCGCGAGATGAAGCCCAAAAAGGAACTGCTCCGCATAGTCCGCTCCCCTGAGGGCGAGGTAAGCGCAGACAGGACCGGCAAGGCTTCCGGCAGGGGCGCCTATATATGCGCCAGCGAGGAATGCCTCAATAAGGCCCAGAAGATAAAGGGCCTTGAGCGTGCGCTGGAGAATGCTGTAAGCGCCGAAGTATTTGACAGACTCCGCAGCGAGATACAGGCAAATGGACAATAACAGAATCCGCACCGCCCTTGGCTTTGCCATGAGAGCAGGCAAGTGCATATCCGGAGATTTCATCTGCGAAAAGGCGGTAAAGAACGGTACTGCTCTTGCAGTGGCGGTGGATGAAGGCGCATCCAATGCCACACGCGAACGCTACATCGGTATGTGCGAAAGGGCGGGAATACCCTGCATCTTCATAGAAGATCTGGGCAGGGCCATCGGCAAGGACAACCGCATGATAGCTGCGGTAACAGAGGCGGGGTTTGCCCGCATGATAAAGCAAGCCATGGAGGCTTAAAAGTAATTACACTTGGGGGTAATGATAAATGGCAAAAAAGACTATTGATTCCGCAAGGGAATACGAAGCTAAGGCAAAGGAGCTGTTTGAGCAGGTCAAGCGCATGCAGAACGACCTGAGCTCTGCGCTGCAGTCCGTAAAGCGGGCTGAGAGCGAGCTGGTGGATAAGGAGAAGAAGGCCGAAAAGGAGCGCATCGAGCGGGAACGTGCCGAGCGTCTCAGGGAGGTTCTTTCCAGCGAAGGCAACCTTGCTTTCCATTCCGGCGAGGATGAGATAAAGGTTAAGCCCGTGGAGAAGCCTGTGGAAAAGCCCGCAGAAAAGCCTGCGGAAGTTCCTGCAGAGAAGGCCCCTGTGGCAGAACCCCCTGCAGAAAAGGCTCCCGAAGCCCCCAAGGCAGAGCCTGTTAAGGCAGAGCAGCCCAAGGCTGAGCCCGTCGTGATACAGCAGCGTCCCCAGCGTGAACCCCAGCGCAGAGACAATGCCCGCAACGATGTGCGTACCGACAGGCCGCAGCGCACCGAGCGCACCGACAGGCCCCAGGGTCAGCAGAACCAGCAGCGTCCTGCCCGCCCGGACAACAGGCCTCAGGGCCAGCAGCGCCCCGCTGCACAGGGCGGATATCAGCCGAGGCCTGCCGCACGCACTGCAGAGCCCGCTCCCGCTCCCGGAAGGGATCAGGGCAAGAACCGCGGCTTCCAGAAGCCCAATAACAGAGACGATGAGCGCAAGGCGCCCAAGAATAAGAAAACCATAATGAAGGAGAACAGCCGCGCAGGCGGATGGGACGATGATACTCCCATGGGACGCAAGCAGAAGCGCAAGCAGCAGCCCGTTCACAAGCCTGAACCCATAAAGATTGAGAAGGCGGTGCTTACAACAGAGATGATTACAGTAAAGGACCTTTCCGAAAAGATCGGCAAACCCGCAGCCGAGATAATTAAAAAGCTGTTTATCCTTGGTATAATGGCCACCATTAACCAGGAGATAGATTATGACACCTGCTCCCTTATCGCAGCCGATTACGGCATCGAGCTGGAGCTGAACATTGCAAAGACCGCAGAAGACGTGCTCAATGAGAGCGTTGAGGAAGCCGATGCTGAGGAAAATCTGGTATCCCGTCCTCCTGTTGTTACCATCATGGGCCACGTTGACCACGGTAAGACCTCCCTGCTGGATGCTTTCCGTGAGAGCAGCATCACCGAGGGCGAGGCCGGCGGCATCACACAGCATATCGGTGCATACACCGTTTCCTGCAACGGCCGCACCATCACCTTCATCGACACTCCCGGCCATGAGGCATTCACTTCCATGCGTGCCCGCGGCGCACAGGTTACCGATATCGTAATTCTGGTTGTTGCAGCGGACGACGGCATCATGCCCCAGACCGTTGAAGCCATCAACCACGCAAAGGCAGCAGAGGTTCCCATTATCGTTGCCATCAATAAGATCGATAAGGATACCGCAAATCCCGATCGCGTTATTCAGCAGCTCACCGAGTACGGTCTGGTTACCGAAGAGTGGGGCGGCGATACCATCTGCGTACCCGTTTCCGCCAAGAAGCGTATGAATCTGGATACCCTCCTTGAGATGGTACTGCTCCAGGCTGACGTTCTTGAGCTCCGCGCCAATCCCTCCCGCGCTGCCCGCGGCACCATCATTGAGGCAGAGCTGGATAAGGGCCGCGGCCCCGTGGCTACCGTACTGGTACAGAACGGTACCCTCAAGATCGGCGATCCCATCGTTGCAGGTATTGCCTTCGGCCGTGTCCGCGCCATGATGGACGACAAGGGCAGGCGTGTTACCGAGGCCGGTCCCAGTCAGCCTGTTGAGGTACTGGGCTTTGGCGAGGTTCCCGCCGCAGGCGATGTTATGAATGTTGCCGAGGTCGATAAGCTGTCCCGTCAGGTTGCGGAAGAGCGCCGCGACCGCATGAAGGCAGAGCAGCTGAAGAATATGTCCAAGGTATCCCTTGATGACCTGTTCAGCCAGATTGCTGCCGGTAATGTGAAGGATCTGAACATCATCGTAAAGGCAGACGTTCAGGGTACCGTTGAGGCCATCAAGCAGGCCCTTGAAAAGCTGTCCAATGAGGAAGTACGCGTTCGCTGCATCCATGGCGGCGTAGGTGCTATCACCGGTTCCGATATAGTATTCGCTTCCGCATCCAATGCGCTGGTAATCGGCTTTAACGTACGTCCCGACGCAGCAGCCCGCGAGGCCGCCGAGCGTGAAAAGGTGGATATGCGTACATACAGCGTAATCTACAACGTTATCGAGGATGTTGAAGCCGCTATGAAGGGTATGTTCGCTCCCGTATTCAAGGAAGTTGCCCTGGGCACCATCGAAGTACGCAATACCTTCAAGGTAAGCGGCGTAGGCACTATCGCCGGTGCATATGTAAAGGACGGCAAGGTTGCCCGTTCCGCTCAGGTTCGCGTAGTCCGCGGAGGTATAGTTATCCACGAGGGCAAGATTGCTTCCCTCAAGCGCTTCAAGGACGACGCCAAGGAAGTTGCCTCCGGCTACGAGTGCGGTATAGGCATCGAGAACTTCAACGATATCCGCGAAGGCGACATTATCGAAGCATTCGTGATGGAGCAGATTCAGCGGTAATAATACTTACTTAAAGAAAGGTAAAGCCAATGTCCGTTCGCTACGAAAGAATGAACGAGGAAATAAAGAAGACCATAAGCGAGATCATCAAAGAAATGAAGGATCCCCGCATATGCGAAATGACCACCATCATGTCTGTGGATGTTACCAATGACCTTAAGCAGGCGAAGGTGATGGTAAGCGTATACGACAAGGATGATCAGCTCCGCAGGGATACCGTGGAGGCACTGAACCACGGCAGCGGCTTCATTACCCGTGAGCTTGGCCGCCGCATGCAGCTGAGAGCACTGCCCAAGCTTCTGTTCAAGCTGGACAGCTCCATAGAGTACAGCGTACATATCTCTCAGCTTATCGACAGCCTGCACAAGGATGATAACAAATAAAACCAAACTGGGGCGGTGAAAGTGTCATCGCCCCGTTTTTCCAAAGGAGGGAAATAATATGGCGGGCAGCATGTCCGAAATACTAAGCTTTATAAGGGACAATCAGCAGTTTACCGTCATGTCCCATACTTCCCCTGACGGGGATACCCTTGGCTCTGCCCTGGCTATGGTGCATATGCTCCGAGCCATGGGTAAGGAAGCAGAAGCTGTCTGTTCAGACCCTGTGCCGGGAATTTACTCCTTCCTGCCCGGAGCCCAGGAGGTTAAAACAGGCGGCGAGGGAATCGGCTATCCTGCGGTTATTGCGGTGGATTGCGCGGATACCTGCCGCTTTGGCAAGGTTGCAAAGTTCTTTGAAGGGGCAAAGACAACCGCAAACGTTGACCATCATGGCACAAACGATATGTATGCCGATGCCAACTGGATGGAAGAAACCGCAGCCTGCGGCGAGCTTGTGTATCGTCTGATTAAGGAACTTGGTGTGGAGCTGAGCACCGATATGGCAACCTGCCTGTTTACCGCGCTTATGACGGATACCGGTTGCTTTGCCTATTCCAATGTTACAGAGCAGACCATGATGATAGGCGGCGCACTCATAGCTGCCGGCGCAAACAATGCCGAGATAAATATGCGGGTGTTCCGTACTTCTCCCTATTCAAAGAGCATGCTGCAAGCGGATGCGGTGAGCCGCGCAAAGCTTTACTGCGATGGCCGGCTGGCGCTTACTACCGTTACCCTGGAAGATATGGCGCGCCACGGAGCAAAATCCGAATACTGCGACGGCATAGTGGAGCAGCTGAGAGATATAGATACGGTGGAGATAGCCGTATTCATTAGGGAAGACACAACCAAGCTCAAGGGCAGCCTCAGGGCAAAGCGCTGCGCCGATGTTTCCCGTATTGCTTCCATGCTTGGGGGAGGCGGGCATAAGCGGGCGGCAGGATATACCTGCACCTGCCCCATGGAAGAAGCCGTAGAGACTATTCTCAGGCTGGGAGAGGAAGAACTGGAAAGATGCTTGAAGGCGTAGTAAATGTATTAAAACCGCCGGGACTCACTTCCAGCGATGTGGTGAGCGATATCCGGCATATATTCGATATGAAGCGGGTGGGTCATACCGGCACCCTTGACCCGGGTGCAGCGGGTGTATTGCCCATATGCATCGGCAGGGCCACAAGGCTGTTTGACTACCTTGTGGATAAGGAAAAGGAGTATATCGGAGAGATTGCCTTTGGTATTGCCACGGATACCCAGGATTCCTACGGCGAAGCTGTTGAGCACAAGGATGCCGCGGTTACGGCGGATATGATAGAGGATGTGCTCCCTTGCTTTGTGGGCGTTCAGAATCAGACAGCTCCTCTTTATTCCGCCCTCAGCGTAGGCGGCAGGAAGATGTACAAGCTGGCCCGCGAAGGCGTGGAGGTGGAACGCAAGGTAAGGGAGATAAACGTTCCTGCGCTGGAACTTATTACCCAGACCGCTCCAAACCGTTATCTTGTCAGGATAGTATGCTCAAAGGGTACATATGTACGCACCCTTTGCCACGATATAGGCGAAAAGATGGGCGTGCCGGCTCATATGTCCTTTTTGCTGCGTACCCGCTCCGGCGCATTTGATCTGGACGGTGCTTTTACCATAGCGGAGCTGAGGGAAATGAAAGAGCAGGGCAGGCTTGCCGAGGCGGTAACATCCATCGAGCAGTCCCTTATGCACATCGGCGAGGTAAGAATGGAACTCAACGCCAAGGGAGAAAAATTCCTTACCCATGGCGCAGAGGTGGTATTTCCCGGAGTGGAGAATGTCCCTGTGGATATTCCTCTCAGAGGATATTGCAACGGAAAATTTCTGGGCATAGCCAGATCAAACGGCGAGGCTGTGCATATATGTACTTTTTTAGGTGAGGACAATAATGAGTAAAAAAGCTATTGCGCTGGGGACGTTTGACGGTCTGCACAGGGGCCACCGGCGCATATTGGAGGCGATGGAGCAGGCGGCGGAGGAAAAGGGCCTGCAAAAAGCCGTGTATACATTTTCAAACCATCCGCTGGAGGCCTTTGGCATAGCGCCCAGGCGGCTGATGACGGATGGGGAGCGTTTGGCAGGCCTTGCAGAGTATGGCGAGGTAATAGCCGAAAGGTTTGACCCGGCTCTTGCTGCCACTTCGCCTGAGGATTTTGTGCGAAAGATGGCGGAGGAATACGGCATGTCCGTGGCGGTTGCCGGGTTCAACTATACCTTTGGCGCAAAGGGCGGCGGCAATATGCAAAAGCTTCGTGAATATGGGGAAAAGTACGGCTTTGAGGTGCGGGAGATACCTCCTCTCGAAATGGATGGCCTGCCTGTATCCAGCACCAGAATAAGGGCAGCCGTGGAGGCGGGGGATATAGCTTCTGCAAACGGTATGCTGGGCAGGGTATATTCCATAACAGGGCCTGTTATAGCCAATAAGGGAATAGGCCGCCGCATAGGCTTTCCCACTGCCAACGTAAAGGCGGACAGCGGGCTGGTGCTGCCTAAAAAGGGCGTATATGCCTGCAGCGTACTGCTTAACGGCAAACGCTACGGCGCCGCTACAAACGTGGGCTGCAATCCCACCGTTCATGGGGAATGCATCACAATAGAGCCCCATATACTCAACTTCAATGAGGGGATATACGGCGAAATACTTACCGTGGAGTTCCTTGAATACCTCAGGGAGGAGATACAATTTCCCTCTGTGGAGGAACTTTCCGCCCAGATAGGCCGTGATGCTGAAAAAACCGCAGAAATACTGAATAAAAAGGGTTTACAACAGGATCCTCCTGTGGTAAAATAACATGGCTTTAGAACCGGCGGCTGTGTTTATGCGACTCTCCGACGCTAAACTCGGCTACTGGCGATTTAAAAAATTTATGGAGGATATCAAAATGACTAAGGCTGAAATCATCGCAAAGTATGCAATTCACGAAGGCGACACCGGTTCCCCCGAGGTTCAGATCGCTCTGCTGACCGACCGCATCAACCACCTGAACGAGCACCTGAAGGTCAACAAGAATGACCATCATTCCCGTCGCGGTCTGCTCAAGATGGTAGGTCGTCGTCGCGGCCTGCAGAACTACCTCAAGAAGACCGATATCGAGCGCTACCGTGCTATCTGCGCAGCCCTCGGCCTGAGGAAGTAATTAATCCTACAAATGAAAGGCGGCTCCAATTGGGCCGCCTTTTTCATGAAATCTCATTTAAAAATTTTTTTGTGAATATTGCAACCTAACCATTGGATTATACGTTTATATATCGGCAGAAAGGGGAAAGAATAACAAGCGGAACTGCAAAACACTACGATAAATAATATTTCGGAGGAAAATTTAAATGAAGAAGATAATTGCTTTTGTACTTATGGCAGCCATGCTGCTGTCTCTTACCGCCTGCGCAAAGCAGCCTGCTGAAGAAGGCGCCGTTGCTGAAACCGTAGAAATCGCAAGCGCTCTTGAGCTGCTCAACAACGTATGGGAACAGTATGCCGATACCGAAAAGTTTGCCGCTGCCGGCGGTGATGCATCCGAAGAGAACATGACCATGGACGGCCCCGGCAAGTTTGGCGTTGCAGATGCGGAAATGCTGGATGTAATGCTGGCCCTGCCTGCTTCCGCCGCCGCAAAGATCGACGATGCAGCTTCCCTTATGCACATGATGAACGCCAACACCTTCACCAGCGGCGCATATCACGCTGTTTCAGCCGATGACGTATCTTCCATCGTGGATGAAATCGTAAGCAATATCGGTGGCCGTCAGTGGATGTGCGGCTTCCCTGAGGAACTGCTGGTAATGACCGTAGGCGATTATGTAATCTCCGCCTTTGGTGCAAAGGACCTTCTGGACGTATTTGAGGCCAATACCCTCAAGGCTTACAGCATGATGCAGGTTGCTTATAGGGAGCCCATCGCATAATCAAAAAATAATACCTACAGGAGAAGACAATGGTTTTTTCCGGAATTCCATTTTTGTACTGGTTTCTCCCAGTTACGCTGCTGGCCTATTTCATAGCGCCCAATAAGCTCCGCAATGCCGTATTGCTGGTATCCAGCCTGATATTCTATGGCTGGGGAGAGCCAAAGTATCTGATATTCATGGTGCTGTCCATACTGCAGGGATACATATTCGGCCTGCTTATTGAAAAGCATCAAAACACAGGGCGGTCAAAGGTTTATCTGACCGCCTCTGTTGTGCTTAGTCTGGGACTGCTGTGCTATTGCAAGTATGCGGATTTTTTCATCGCCAACTTTAACGCGGTGACGGGACTTTCCGTTTCTCTGCTCAGGATAGCTCTGCCCATTGGCATCAGCTTTTATACCTTCCAGATACTCAGCTATGCTGTGGATGTATACAGGGGCAGCGCAAAGGCTCAGAGAAGCTTTATAAACCTGGCGGCATACATCGCAATGTTCCCCCAGCTTATCGCAGGACCCATCGTACGCTATGCTGATATTGCAGAGGGCCTTGAGCACAGGGAGCATACCCTTGCCGGCAGTGCATACGGCGTAAGGAGGTTTGTGCTGGGCCTTGGCAAAAAGGTTCTTATTGCAAACACCCTGGGTGAGCTGTGCAGCATATTCAAGGCGGCGGATGAAAAGTCCGTGCTGTTTTTCTGGCTGTATGCGGTGGCGTATACCCTGCATATATATTTTGATTTTTCCGGTTACAGCGATATGGCGATAGGCCTTGGCAGATTGTTTGGCTTCCGCTTCATGGAAAACTTCAATTATCCTTATATTTCCGGCAGCATTACGGAATTCTGGCGCAGATGGCACATATCCCTTGGCTCGTGGTTCAGGGATTACCTTTACATCCCCCTTGGCGGCAACAGGGTGCCCAAATGGCGCTGGTATCTGAATATATTTATAGTATGGATGTCCACAGGCTTGTGGCACGGTGCAGCATGGAATTTTGCCATATGGGGATTGATGTTTGCGGTGCTTCTGGTAATAGAAAAGCAGTGGCTGCTTAAGCCCCTTGAAAAGGCAGGCTTTGTAAAGCACATTTATGTGATGATCGTTGTCATAATGAGCTTTGTGCTGTTCGATGCAGGCAATATCTCGGATGGTATCCGCACAATATCCGCCATGTTCGGCGGAGGGGGATATCCTCTTGCCTCTGCAGAGGCTGTGTATTATCTCAGGAGCTACGGCCTGCTGATGATTATGGGCATTATCGGATCCACCCCCCTTATGGCAAAGGCTGCAAAAGCCGCATCAGAGCACAGAATTGGCGGCAAGGTTATGAGTGTACTTGAGCCTGTGTTCCTGGCTCTGCTGCTGATAATCTGCACTGCTTACCTTGTGGACGGTTCCTTCAATCCGTTCCTGTACTTCAGGTTTTAGGAGGTAAAGGATATGAAAGAAAGAACTAAGAATATAATCATACTTGCCCTTGCCGGCATTATAATATTCGGCTTTGCCATGTGGGGCGTGCTGATGCCGGACGGCGAAATATCCCTCAGCGAAAGAAGACCTCTCAGCCGGCTTCCGAAGCTCAGCATGGATACAATACTTTCCGGCAGCTTTACCGGGGACTTTGAGGAATATGCGGCGGATCAGTTCCCCCTGAGGGACACCTTCCGCAGGATAAAGGCATACTCGGTATATTACCTGTTCCGTCAGGGCGACAATAACGATGTCTACATTAAGGACGGATACGCTTCAAAACTGGAGTATCCCATCAATGAGGATTCTCTGCAGAGGGCGGCTCAGGTATTCAAAAAGGTATATGATAAATACCTTGGGGAAAGCAAGGTGTATTTCTCCCTGATACCCGATAAGAATGCCTTCATGGCTGAGCAGAACGGCTATCCTTCCATTGACTATGCAGAGTTTGCGGATATAATGACCCGATCCACTCCCTTTATGGAGTATATCCCCATAGACCATCTTCTGGAGCTTGAGGATTACTACCGCACGGATACCCACTGGCGGCAGGAACGCATTGTGGACGTGGCAAAACATCTTGGCGAAGCCATGGGAGCGGAGCTGAAGGGCGAATACAATGAAGCGGTGCTGGATAAGCCTTTTTACGGCGTATACTGCGGACAGGCGGCTCTGCCGCTGCCCGCTGAAACCCTCTGTTACCTTACAAATGATGCGCTGGAGGGATGCAGCGTATA
>JAZNUG010000173.1:0-10209 GCA_045592165.1 Clostridia bacterium
TTACTAAACTTATTTCTAATTTGATTCAAAGTTGTTATCTAATTAATTCGTTTTAGAGTTATTTCACACCCACCAACACACAAATTTCTGATGTTGGTCGCCCTAAAACTTGCTTTAATATTTTTTGTCTGCTATTATCTGAAAAACACCAAGAAACAGAAGGTAGCGGATTCGACTAACTCCCCTATAAATCAGTCTCAGGCTTCAGATGTGGCATGTGGCAAAAACGCAGACAATCAGCCTATTGCTGCGCAGCAGCACTAGGCTGAACAGCCCACCAATGGTGAATTCATCGCCTTGGTTGCCGACAAATTAATCCTTGAATCCGCCCGTGAAAAAGGCGGCAAGGCGGAGATCCAAAACGTCATATAATCAGGCAAAAATTGCGGGTTGAGGGCTTCGCAGGCTGTTCGCCCTCACGCCGACCAACACAGCAAACTCCTACTGAAAATCATGGGAAAAACCTACTAACATTTTTTCCTGAGCCGACCAACTCCTTCTGTTTATTGGGTAAGGATTATACCTACAAACAGGAGGAGTTTCATTTTGAAAGCAGATTTCGACCAACATATTGATGAGTATATGAGGCACTGCAGGTCAAGCCAAACATTGTAAAGTCTATCCTTAAAAAGGAACCGTATTTACAATGTTCATTTTTTTGCTTTTAACGGGTCAGCATCTTATTCCTTTACAACACTGCATTGTTCGATACCGTAATATTCAAAGCACTTAACAGCATGTCTGTCTACCCGCTCACCGCATACAAGTATGGGCACAGCAGGTGGGCAGCCCACTCCCGCCGCCGCAAGTATTCGGCCTTCCGCCCTGCACACGGGTACTGTTTCCATTGGGGCCAGGGCCGCGTCACGTACAGACATTGCCCGCTCCGCCCTGCAGAAAACGGGGGGTTTTTCCTCTATGGATATTCTGCGGGGTATTTCCCAAAGTGCCGCTTCAAGCTTCCTTAAACCTGCCGCCCCCGTTTCGGGGGTAACCATAAATACCACATGGTCAGCATCAGCAAACTCGCAAACTATGCCTTTTTTCATCAGCAAGGCAGCAAGCTGACTGCCGTGATATCCCATCGGCTTTGTTTTTACGGTCAGCTTCAGGGGTTCATCCCCATATAGTGCAAAACCGCCGCCCGCAAGCCGTTCCTTCAGGCGCTCAGCCTCAGGAATAAAGTCCGCAAGCATCTCGCTATATTTTTCAAGGTAAAGATTTGCCCTGTCCAATGATTGCAAAACAAGATACGAAGGACTGGTTGAACCAAAGAGGGACATGGAATTCTTTGCAGCAGCAATAATTCCTGCCGAAACAGACTCTCCGATATGTAAATATGCTCCCCCGGTAAGCACTGGAAGGGTCTTATGGGCAGAACTGCAGCACATATCCGCACCCAAATCTATGGGGAAGCGGGAATCCGGCAGAAATTTAAGATATGCCCCGTGGGCATTATCCACCAACAGTAGCACATCATGCTTTGCGCACACTGCGGCAAGGGAAGCAATATCCGCCATATTACCGAGATAATCCGGAGATGTAATATACACGGCTGCAGGCATATCTGCCCCGGAGCACAGCGCATCATCCAGCTCACCTGCTGTGATCTTGCAGGAAAGGTAGCTATCCCCGTTTTGGGGATACAGCCACATCACATCAATCCCCAGCAGTGCCGCCCCACTCATAAACGCCTTGTGAGCATTACGTCCTGCAGCAATAAGCGGCTTTCTGCCCTTCTCTCTGCCATGCATCAGGGCCAGATGCAGCATGGCCTTTATGCACTGGGATGAACCCTCTGTGGAATACATCGTGGTACAGCCGAAAAGTCCGCCTGCGTTTTTTTCGCTCTCGGCAATAATTCCGTCTGCCTCATACAGGCTGTCTGCCCCGGGTATTTCAGTTATATCCCATTGCTCAATACCCAAAAGGGGTACCCCCTTATGGCCCGGCATATGCAGGCGCAGTGAGTCCCCTTTGATATAACTGTTTACAAAATCACATATGGGTGTATTCATAGCTTATTCACCCAGCGCCCTGGCAACGGCCACCATAATGGCACATTCCATGCGCTTCTTAAAGAGTTTGCAGCCCTTTTCGTATACTCCGGTTACGCTGCCCGTTGCATGGTATGCATTGGCTGCACATCCACCTGAACAATACAGCCTTGCCCAGCAATCCCTGCACTCGGCATGGGCATATACATTGCAAGAGGCAAATTCATTCTGTATTTCTTTATTTGTAACTCCCTGCCAGATATCTCCCAGCTTAAACCTTTCCTCACCCACAAACTGGTGGCAGGGGTAAAGATCTCCCCATGGAGTGACCGCCATGTATTCGGTGCCGCTGCCGCAGCCCGAAATGCGCTTATAAATGCAGGGACCGCCCGACAGGTCTATCATATAATGATAGAAAGTAAAGGGGCGCCCTTCCTTATCCCGCTGCAGCATCAGCTCGGCCAGCTTCTCATACTGGTCCATCACCACTGCCATATCTTCATCGGTAAGGGCGGATGGATCTCCCTCGGCACACACCACAGGCTCCATGCTGAGCTCGCTGAAACCCAGATTCAGCATCTGCTGTATATCATTTAAGAAATCGGGATTGGCATGGGTAAATGTGCCGCGCATATAGTACTCTTTGCCGCCGCGTGCCTCCACAAACTTCTGAAACTTGGGAACGATATTGTCCCAGCTTCCGTTGCCTGCAAAGTCCACACGGAATCTGTCGTGTATTTCCTTGCGTCCGTCAAGGCTAAGTACCACGTTGCTGCATTCCCTGTTGGCAAAGTCTATGACGTCATCATTCACCAGCACTCCGTTGGTGGTAAGGGTAAAGCGGAAGTTCTTCCCTTTTTCCTTTTCTACGCTCCGTGCATAGGCCACAAGATCCTTTACGACCTGAAAGTTCATCAGCGGCTCGCCGCCAAAAAAATCCACCTCAAGATTGCGGCGGCTGCCCGAATTTTCCATGAGGAAGTCCAGCGCCCTCTTGCCTACTTCAAAGCTCATCACAGCCCTGTCGCCGTGATACTTGCCCTGGCTGGCAAAGCAATATGAACAGTTAAGATTGCAGGTATGGGCAACGTGCAGACACAGCGCCTTTACTACCCCCGCTGTTTTTTGCTTCAGCTCGCCCGCCATAGGCTCAAAGGTATCCTCGGCAAAGAGCCTGCCGTCATCCTTAAGCGCCTGCACCTGCGCATAGCACTCCGCTATATCGTCGGAGGTTATATCCTCACGGCCCGCATACTTCTGCTCCATTGCGGCAATAATCATTTCCTTCGGCCCGGTTTCAAACATGCCGATAATATCATACGCAACCTCGTCTACAGCGTGAACAGAGCCGGAGCATACATCCAGTACGATATTGCAGCCGCCTGTTTTGTATTGATGGATCATTTTCTCATTCTCCCTTATATAAGAAAAAATGCCACCGAAGTGGCATTTTGCTCAGTGCAATTACTTGCTTTCCTTAGCGCTTTCGCACTTCTGGTTTGCGATACCGCAGCTGGTCTTGCATGCGGACTGGCAGGAAGCCTGGCACTCGCCGCAGCCGCCGTTCTTTGCGCTTTCGCACAGGTTACGAGTCTGGATAGTCTTAATATGTTCCATGATGTCACCTTCTATTATAATAGATTATTTGTTTATACTTTAGCACACCACATCAAGCATGTCAACTTGGGGCGAAAATTCTTATGATTATCGCGGTGTATCAGGTAAACGGCGCAATGTATAGCTAAGCTGTTGAAGGCATTATCATTTGCAATTAATACCGGCTATCACGCCCAAGCACACCCCAAATAATATATTCTTCTCCCCCGTGTGATTAATTATCGCGCTGTGTTCCTTTTCAACGAATGTGCCATTTATAATTATTCGGCAAGTCTTTTTTATGCACGAGTTTTTAACACTTTTCAACATCAAAAATCCCTTTGAATGTGGATAACCATGTTGATAACATTGATAACTCCATGTTTATCCACTCTGTATATACTGTTATTTATGCATTTTATTCGGCCAATCGTACAATGTGGAATTCCATAATTTATTTCCGTAGGTCGCATTACCGTACATTTTGCCGCCCCTCCTGTCATAAGCATATATAACAGACAAACCATTTTTTGACTATTGAGAGGAGCATTGCGGCATGGAACTCATATGGAAAGAGCTCCCCGGGGAGCAGATGATATATTCCGGATTGGCTCAGGCGGCAGTGGAGGGAGATATCCCTCTGCCTGAGGGACGCAGCCTGCGGGAGGTGCTGTCCTGCACAGGCAGCGTTACTCTGGTCAGCGCTGCGGCGGGGACAGACTGCGTAACGGCAGAGGGCACGGTAAGCGTGGATATCATATGCACCGACGGCAATGTGTTTGCCTTTTCCTCACGGGCCGCCTTCCGTCATGTTATCCCTGCGGAAGGGGTGCAGGAAGGAATGACCGCCCAGATACAGCCCAGCCTTCAGTCCCTTGAGCTGATAAACCAAAACGGAAAGCTGCATCTCAACGCCGTTGCGGATATGGCCGTATTGGTTACATCACCCGGCGGCATAAGGGTTCTGTCCGGCATATCCGGCGTGGAGGATGCGGAGCAGGATACCCGGGAGCTGTCCCTTGCCTGCCGCTGCGACGAGCAGGCCGGAACTTTGCATATCCGCGAGGAATTGGAAGCCCCCTTTGCATCCTCCGTGCTTTACAGCGAGGTATGCGCCGCGCTGCGTGAAGTGATCCCCTCCTCAGGCGGCATTACCCTTGAGGGCACGCTGTATATCTCCGCCCTTGTGGAAAGCCGCACAGGCGTACTGAGTCAGCTTTGCCGTGCAATCCCCTTCAGCCAGAGGGTGGAAGGGTCAGGGCAGGCGCCCATGTGGGGCGAAGTTACTGCTGCAGCGTGGGATGTGCGTGCATCCGAGGAATTCGGCATGGTAATCGCTGATGTGCGGCTCAATTACCGCCTATTCGGCCGCAGCTGCGTAAAGGCAGCAGCCGCAGCGGATATCTTTTCCCCCACCCTGCCCTTTGACTGCCGCCACAGCACAATACGACCCTGTTCCTTCCTGGGCTGCATACATCACCGCCATTCATTGACGGAAAACATCATTCTGCCGGAAGGTCTCCCCGATGCTCAGCGGGTGATATACACCGCCGTACGTCCCCTCGTCACCTCCAGCGGCATGGAGAACGGCCGCCTTATCGTGGAAGGCCTGCTGACCCTGCGGGTAATCTACGCAGGGGAAAGCGGCAGCATATTCACATTCAATGAAGATATTCCCTTCTCCGTTGAAACGGATGCCCCCGGCGCTACCGATGCCCTTATCCATGCATCCGCCAGCGCATCCGCATCAGGCGGCGGCCGCTCCCTTGAGCTCAGCGGCACAATACTGCTGTCTGCCTGCCTGTACACAGCAGAAAACATAACCGTCCTGTCCGGCATAGAGGAATGTGAACCAATGGAAACGCCCCACGGACTGATGGGCTATTTCCCCTCCCCGGGAGAAACCCTCTATTCCATTGCAAAGCAATTCCGCACCAGCCGAAAAAACCTCAGGCGGTGCAATAATGACCTTCCTGAGGTGCTTACGGGAGAAGAAAGAATAGTATTTATTTGCTGACACAGCAAAGCCCCTGCGAAAACCGCAGGGGCTTTTATTATCACAGTATCATCATCAGCACCGGTATCACCGCAAATGCCAATATGGTGGAAATAGTTGCGCCCTTGGCTGCATACTGTTCATCTGCCCCAAGGCCGGAAGCCTGTACCGTTACCTGGGTCATGGTGGGCATGGTCACTTCCACAACATAGGTATCGTGGGCAATGCCGGTAAGGCCGAATGCCATACACAGCGCCATGCACAGCAGCGGGGATGCGATAAAGCGCATTATCATGGTGGCAGGCAGACCCCGCTCCAGCTTTACCTTGCCAAGACCGGTTTCATACATTACAAAGCCGGAATAGATAAGTCCCAGAGGGGATACCATATTGCTCATGTATTTGGTATAGCTCATTACAAAGCGGGGAAGCTGAATATCCAGCGCCAGCAGCAAAAAACCTATTACTATGCCTATGAAGGGGGGATTCTTCAATACCACCTTAAGGCCGGCAAGGGAGAAGCCGCTGTCCTCCACGGCGGAACGGCGGATAAGCCATACGCCCACCGTCTGGAAAAACATCGTGTTCATCACGTAATACCACATTACGAATGGTATGCAGGTTTCGCCGAACAGCTCAAGGCACATGGGATAGCCGATGAATACGGAATTGGACAGACTGCACATGGTGATAAATACGCCCGTCTGCTTTTTGGGCAGCTTCAGCAGCCTTGCAAGCAGCGCCGCCAAAACCGTCAGCAGGCCGATATTCAGCAGCGGCACAGCTATCAGCGCCCCTGCTCCGCGGAACATTTCCCTTGTAAAGTTGGTCTGAATGCTGTTTATGCACATGAACGGCATTGCCACCCATATGATCAGCTTGTACATCATGGGCTTGTGCTCAGGCTTTATCCAGCCCTTGTATCCCATGAAATAACCTGTTGCCATTATCAGCATCACCACCAGCACGGCGGATACGGAATTTAAAAAAGTACTAAGCATTAATATTGTCCTTTATGTATGTACTGTTATTGCATTTTTCAAAAGCCTGAAGAAATAACTTTTTCAGGTTTTCGATAATCCATATTTACCTGATTATATGTTATTTCTCCCATTTTCCTTTGTCAAGGCTGCAGCCTGTCACTTCCCCCCATATAGCTGCATATTGCACGTTTTTTCACTATTGACATCCTCGGAATCGCCTGTATAATGTGAGAGTAACTCTCAATTTTGCGAGATTGAATCCTTCCCTATAAAAAGGTGATTTTTATGTATAAAACAATGCAGTACAAGGCCCTGAGGGATTTTTTCCGCACCGGCCCCAAGGAGCAGTACTCCTCCGATGAAATAATAGAAGCTCTCTGCGCCGATGGCTCGCTGGGCAAAAGCACCCTTTACCGCCAGCTCAGCCGCATGACAGAGCAGGGCGAGCTGCGCCGCTTCCATGAGGGCAAGCGGGTGCTGTACCAGTACGCCCATCAGCACAGCGGCTGCGATGAGCATTTTCACCTTAAGTGCCGCAGCTGCGGCAAGCTTATTCACCTTACCTGCGACCATGTATCCGACCTTGCCCGGCACATCGCCTCTGCCCACGGCTTTACCCTTGACCTGAGGGAGAGCATACTTTACGGCTTATGCGAAGGCTGCGGCGGAAAGGATGCCACATGCTGAAACGGCTCGCCCTCCTTATTCTGGGTCTGCTGCTGTTTACAGGCTGCACTCCCCAGGCAAATACCGAGGATTTCACCATAATCACCACCGCATTTCCAGCCTATGACTTTGCCCGCCAGCTTGCAGGGGACAAGGCAAACATCCGCATGCTTCTCTCCCCCGGAGCAGAGGCCCATTCTTACGAGCCCACCCCCCGGGACATGATAGACATACAGAACTGCGATTTGTTTATCTACGCCGGCGGCGAAAACGAAGCATGGGTTACCGATATGATATCCTCACTTGAATTGGACCAAAGCAAGGTCATCGCCATGCTGGATGCGGTATCTCCCCTCCGGGAGGAAACGGTTGAAGGCATGGAATCCGACCATCACCACGACGAAGCCTGCGGCCATGACCACATCCATAACACAGAGGGCTATGACGAACACGTCTGGACTTCCCCAAAGAATGCCGCCCTCATATCCCGTGCCATAGCGGACAGGCTCTGCGCTGCCGACCCTGCCAACGCCGCCGATTATTCCGCCCGCTGTGCTCTGTATGAGTCCCGCCTGATGAAGCTGGATACCGAAATACGCTCCATGATAGGCGGGGCAAAGCGCCGCACTATGGTCTTCGGGGACAGATTCCCCGTCAGGTATTTCACCGAGGAATACGGCCTGGAGTATTTTGCCGCCTTCCCCGGCTGCTCTGCAGATACCGAGCCCTCCGCCGCCACCATCGCCTTCCTTATAGATAAGGTAAAGGAGCAGGATATCCCCGTGGTATTCTCCATCGAGCTTTCCAACGGCCGCCTTGCCGCCGCCATTGCCGAAGCCACAGGGGCAAAGGTGCTTACCTTCACTTCCTGCCACAACCTTACCAAGGAAGAGTTCCTTGCCGGCGCAACCTATATCTCCCTTATGGAAAACAATCTTGCAAACCTTCAGGAGGCCCTGTACTGATATGCCCCTTTTGACCTGCGAAAACGCCGCCCTCGCCTATGACGGCAGAGTGGTTATATCCGGCCTTGATTTCTCCGTTGAGCAGGGTGATCTGCTCTGCGTTACCGGAGAAAACGGCGCGGGAAAATCCACCCTCATAAAAGGCCTGCTGGGGCTGATAAAGCCCAAGTCCGGCCGCATATACACAGGGGACGGCCTTAAGCACAAGGAAATAGGCTACCTTCCCCAGCAGAACAAGCTCCATCACGATTTCCCCGCCAGCGTTGAGGAGGTTGTGCTTTCCGGCTGCCTCAATTCCATCGGCCACCGTCCCTTTTATAAGAAGGCGGAAAAACAGCGGGCTGCATACAACATGGAACGCCTTGGCATAGCTTCCATTGCCAGGGAATGCTACGGCGAACTTTCCGGCGGCCAGCAGCGGCGGGTGCTTCTCGCCCGCGCCCTATGCGCCACCCATCGCCTGCTGCTTCTGGATGAGCCTGCCTCCGGCCTTGATCCCATCGCCACCGCGGAGCTTTACCGCATAATTTCCCACCTTAACCATAACGACGGCATCACCGTGATAATGGTTTCCCATGATATTCCCGCCGCTGTTTCCATGGCAAAGCACATGCTGCACCTTGGCAACGGCTCAATATTCTACGGCACTCCGGAGGAATATAAATCCACCACCACCGGCTCTGCCTTTTTGGGAGGCGGCGCATGATACAGGCAATTAGTGCAATGTTTTCATATTCCTTTATGGTGCGCGCCCTTATAGTTGGCGTGCTGGTATCGGTATCCGCAGCGCTCCTTGGCGTCAGCCTTGTATTGAAGCGGTATTCCATGATAGGCGACGGCCTTTCCCACGTGGGCTTTGGCGCCCTTTCCATCGCCGCCGTAACAGGCGCCGCAGAGCTTGCGGTAGCAATCCCGGTTGTGGTTATCGCCGCAGTTCTTCTGCTTCGCATCAGCGAAAATGCACACATTAAAGGCGACGGCGCAATCGCCCTTATCTCCACCGGCTCCCTTGCCCTTGGCGTAATGGTCATCTCCACCACCACAGGGGTAAATACCGATATAATGAACTACCTTTTCGGCAGTATTCTCGCCATGAGCGGCGCAGATGCCACCCTCAGCATTGTGCTTTCCGCGGCGGTGCTGCTGCTGTTCCTGCTGTTTTACAACAGGATGTTTGCAGTTACCTTTGATGAGGGCTTTGCCCGGGCCACAGGCTCCCCGGCAGGCAGCTACAATACCCTCCTTGCCTGCCTTACCGCCGTCACCATAGTGCTGGGCATGCGCATGATGGGCGCCTTGCTCATCTCCAGCCTTATCATCTTCCCGCCCCTCACCGCCATGCGCCTTTGCAAAACCTTCCGCGGCACAGTTATCTGCTCCGGCGTGCTGTCCGCAGCTTGCTTCGTTGCAGGCATGTTTATCAGCTTTTTCTTCTCCACCCCCACCGGCGCAAGCGTGGTTGCTGTAAATATCGGGGCCTTCGCCCTGTTTGCGCTGATTGCTCACGTGAAGACGCTGAAGTAACGCAAATTTTATCCGCAATACACAAAGGGCCGTATCAAAGCTTCGCTTTGACACGGCCCCTTATTATGCCTGTTTATTTGGTTTTATCCGGCCATTATCTCCCTGAAAAATGTGTCCATTTCAAGATTCACGTAGTATGGGCTGTCAGGAAGATCCAGATACTCTATCCCTGCCAGGTACGGAGCAGGCGTCGCCAGCGCATATCTGCCGATGTATTCAAAGCACCATGCGAGGCCGTACCTTTCAAAGGTATCTATCTGGTTTCGGAACATATCCTCCACCACTTCCTGACGCATGCCTGTGGCCATGGGGTCTCCGCTTTCAAAGAAGCCGCATTCGCCCACCATCACGTCAACGCCGTATTTTTCGCCCACGGCGATCAGGTCAAGCAGGGTTTGTCCGTTTTGCTCCAGATGCTCAAGGCCAAGGGTGCTGGTGCAGCTTCCGTCCTCATTTACGGTGATCTCAGCCAATTTTGTACCC
>JAZNUG010000174.1:0-8595 GCA_045592165.1 Clostridia bacterium
GGCGCCGGCGCAAAGTCCCTGCTGGATATCGGCCTTACCCTGGAATACCTGGAGACCATGGGCGTGCCCGTTATCGGCGTTGACACCATGGACTTCCCCGCTTTCTACTGCCGTAAGAGCGGCTACAAGGTAGACCACAGCGCAAAGGATGCAAACGAAATCGCCCGCATCCTCAAGACCAAGTGGGATCTGGGCCTTGAAGGCGGCGCCCTCATTGCCAACCCCATCCCCGAAGAGTTCGAGCTGGACTTTGACGAGATGGAAACCGTTATCAACAACGCACTTGCTCTGGCTAAGGAGCAGGGTATCCGCGGCAAGGACACCACCCCCTTCCTGCTGTCCCACATCAAAGACATGACTGAAGGCGTTTCCTTCGCTTCCAATCTGGAGCTTGCCTACAACAACGCCCGCGTTGCCTCCCGCATCGCCGTGGAATACAGCAAGCTGTCCTGATAATGCATGCACTACAAAGCCCCCATATGGGGGCTTTGTGCTTTGCGGGACTTTGTTTTGCCGCAGCTATGCGATTGACTTTTAGACCGAAAAAATGTACTATCTGCATGTAGCCGGCAATATGATTGCCAATCCATCCCCAAAGGAGAACACCATGACAGCAACTGAACGTTTCCTGAAATACGTTGCTTTTGATACCGCATCTGACTACGATTCCGAAACCTCCCCTTCCACCATGAAGCAGAAGGAGCTGGGCTATGCCCTTATGGAGGAAATGCAGCAAATCGGTTTGACCGATGTTCACATGGACGACTGCGGCAATGTTATCGGCACACTGCCTGCCAATTCATCCGCCCCCGTAATAGGCCTTATCGCCCATATGGATACCTCTCCTGATGCATCCGGCAAGGAGGTAAAAGCAGCCATAGTAAACTATCAGGGCGGCGAGCTGAAGCTAAACGATGCCGTATCCCTCAGCGAATCCCTCTGCCCCGGTCTTGAAGAATACATCGGCAAGGATATAATCGTAACCGACGGCACAACCCTCCTTGGCGCAGATGACAAGGCAGGCATCGCAGAGATAATGACTGCCCTTGAAACAATCATTGCAAAAAACCTTACACATGGAGAGATCCGCGCGGTATTCACCACCGACGAAGAGGTTGGCAAGGGTACAGACGGTCTGAACGTTGCAGAGCTGGGCTGTGATTTTGCCTATACTGTGGACGGCGGCCCCATCGGCGAGATAGAATACGAAAACTTCAACGCCGCAAATGCAGTGGTATCCATAAAGGGTGTGGGCGTTCATCCCGGCCGTGCAAAAGGCGTTATGGTAAACGCCACCACCGTTGCAATGGAGTTCAATGCCCTGCTGCCTCCCGATGAGGTTTGCGAAAAGACCGAAGGCTACGAGGGCTTCTTCCATCTGCATACCATGATGGGCGGCACAGTGGAAACTGACCTTCATTACCTCATCCGCGATCACGATATGACATCCTTTGAACGGCGCAAGGAGCAGATGCGTGCCGCTGCTGAAGAGATAAATCGCATCTACGGCCCCGGCACCGCCACCGCCGTTATACGGGACAGCTATTATAACATGAAGGAAAAGATCCTGCCCCATATGCATCTTATCTCCCGGGCAGAGGAAGCCTTCCGCAAAAACGGCGTAACTCCCATGATAATCCCAATCCGCGGCGGTACAGACGGCGCAAGACTTTCCTGGGACGGCCTGCCCTGCCCCAATATTTCCACCGGCGGATACAATTTCCACGGAGTGCGGGAATGGATACCCGTAAGCAGCATAGAGAAAATGACAGACGTTATAATATCCCTCGCCCAGAGTTTTATTGAGTGATATAAAAGGCCCTGTTGATACAGGGCTTTTGTTTTATTCCGTTGTCCTTTTATATAGCGGTATGCGCAGAATATGTGCTATACTGAAAAAACGGAGGATATTATGAAGGTAACATACATTTATCACAGCGGTTTCCTCATCGAAACCACATCATGCTATTATATTTTTGACTATTACAAGGGCAAACTGCCCCCTATGGACACAAGCAAGCCTGTGGTGGTTTTTGCAAGCCACTATCACGAGGATCATTACAATCCCGAGATTTTTCCCCTGCTTAAAGACATGGGCATGACCGACATACTGGCCGTGCTTGCAAAGGATATTTCTCTCAAAAAATATCCGCAGAATGTGGAATTTCTCACCGTTCACGGCAAAAAGGACTACGAGCTGCCCCGCGGAGAAAAGCTTCATACCCTTATTTCAAATGATTCCGGCGTTGCTTTTCTGCTGACCACAGACGAAGGAACAATCTATCACTCCGGCGACCTTAACGACTGGACCTGGGAAGGAGAAAGCGAAAAATTCAACAGGCAGATACGGAGCTGCTTCCGCCACCGCATAGATGAAATCCGCGGCGCAGAAATAGATATTGCCATGCTGCCGCTGGATTCCCGCCAGGAAAGCCACTATGCTGACGGCACCGCATACTTTTTATCCGTCATCACTCCCAGGGAAGTATATCCCATGCACTACTGGCAGAAGCCCGAGGTAATTGACCGCTTTGTTCAGGAATATCCCCAACACAGGGCAATTATTAAAAATACCGAAGAATACACAGGAGGTGCCGAATGAAATTTAAAATGATCCATGAAAACTACAACGTAAGCAATCTTGAGCGCTCGCTGGAGTTTTACAGCAAAGCTCTGGGGCTCAGCGAAAAGCGCCGCAAAACCGGCAATGGGTTCACCATAGTATACATCGGCAATGATGCCTCTGACTTTGAGCTGGAGCTTACGGTACTGGATGAGCATCCCCAGAAATATGACCTTGGAGAATGTGAATTCCATCTTGCATTTCAGGCGGAGGACTTTGACGCCGCTCATGCACTCCATGAAGAGATGGGCTGCATATGCTACGAAAATCCCGCCATGGGCATATACTTCATACAGGATCCTGACGGATACTGGCTGGAAATAGTGCCTGTACGCAAGTAAGGAACAGCCATGGAACCCAAAGAATACATTCTCACCCGCATAGACGGCGACTACGCATACCTCAAGCGCACAGATATTCCCTGCGAAGAGGAGCTTTTCATCGCCCGGGCGCTGCTTCCCTTGGAAGCGGACGAGGGCAGCCGCCTGAGATACGAAATGCTGGAATACACTGTAATCTGATACACCTTCAATATAAAAAAGCAGTACCATTTTAGTACTGCTTTTTGTATGGAGTTTTATTCCGCGCTCTTTAGGGATTCCACCATGTCTATGCCCTTCATCTGCCTGTGGGCAATCACATTCACGATAACGGAAAACAGCGCTGTAAGCCCCGCAGAGACCATATAACAGCCCATGGCAACATCTCTGCCAAACATCATCACATCTATCTCCACAGAGCGTATCATCCATCCATGGAGGTATTTGCCCATCATACAGCCAAGGGCAATACCCACTATTGTAAGTACGATATTTTCACGGTATACATAGGCGCTAACTTCGCCGTCATAGAAACCCAGCACTTTAATCGTAGCCAGCTCTCTCATGCGCTCCGTCATGTTGATATTGGACAGATTATACAGCACCACTATGGCAAGGGCGGCGGCGCAGAGTATTATTACCACCACAACAAAGTCCACCCGCGCCATGCTCTGCATGTATGTATCCTGAGTTTCTGCCGCACGTGTGGCAGAGGATACGCCATTGAGGTACAGCAGCTCAGTAGTAACACGTTCGCAGTTCTCGCGGCTGTTGTCAGCCAGGTTAAGCATTGCACCGTTCAGCTCGGGCTGTTCGCCGAATACCTCCCGATATGCTTCTGGGCTAAGATATATGAAATGACCCACGTAATTTTCATATATACCTGCCACAACAGACTCATGCATACCGTCGCTGTCTATGAGGAAACTGTCCCCCACATTCAGCTGCAGCAGCTCGCTGAGCTTTATATCAATCAACGCACCGGACCGGGGCAAAGCAATTTCTTCTTTAGTATCAAAATCCCTCAGGGCAACAAACTTTGATATATCATCCGGATCAAATACTTCAAGGTATGCGCTGATGGAATATGCATCAGACTGAGCGGTAACGCCCGCAGCCTGTATCTCAGCCCAATCCCGTATATCAGCCGAGGATGCAAGATACCTCTCAATCTCATCCTGCTCCTCATCCAGCAGACCCTCTGCATATGCTATCTGAGCATCATAGTTAAACAGCTCGTTATACTGCACCTTTGAGGATGCTGTAAGGGAATCCCTTAATCCCACACCCGCTATTACCAGGGCAGTACAGCCGCCTATGCCTATTACCGTCATCCAGAACCGCTTCTGATAGCGGAAAAGATTGCGGGAGGTTATCTTCCAGTTGAAACTCATGCGGCTCCACAGGGGAGCTATCCGCTCCAGCAACACCCTCTTTCCCGGCACGGGAGCGCGGGGACGCATAAGGTTTGCGGGAGAATCCTCAAGGGTGGACAGGCAGGCCCACATTGTGGATACCGTTGTACAAGCCACCGCCATGAGGACAGACATTATGCTTAATCCCGGGTATACCCTGAGGGTAATATCCGGCATTTCATACATTATCTGATAGGATATGTATATCATGGCGGGAAACAGCGTATGGCCTATTACAAGGCCGACAACTCCGCCTGCAAGGCTTGGCAGCAGGCCATAGCTGAGATACTTTGCGGATATGGTCCATCGGCCGTATCCCAGTGCCTTCATAAGGCCAATCTCTGTGCGGTGCTCCTCCACCATGCGGGTCATGGTGGTAAGGCAGACCAATCCTGCCACAAGGAAGAATATCACCGGGAATACAGTTGCAAGGTTTGCCATGCGGTCCGCATCCTGACCAAAGCCGGTATAGCCCGGATTGTATCCTCTGGGCAGAATGTACCATTCGCATTCCTCTATTTCCGCCACATCCCGGCGGGCATCCGCAAGCTTATCCTTTGCCTCTGCAATTTCCTCTGCCGCTTCTATCTTGCCCTCTTCCAGATCCGCAAGGCCATCCTGATATTCCTTTTCGCCATCCTCAAGCTCCTGCAGTGCATTTGGCAATTCTTCCAAACCATCGTAGTACTCCTGCCAGCCGTCTCGCAGTTTCCTTTTGCCCTCGCTGTATGCGCTGCGGCCGGCCTGAAGTTCCTCATATCCTGCATCCAGCTCTGCCTTTGCCTTATCAAGCTCCGCTTTTACCGCATCCAGCGCAGCCTTTCCCTGATTGTATTGTCCAAGTGCAGTATTAAGCTGAGCTCTGCTTTCTTCTATAGCTGCAGCGGCAGCATTTATGCTGTCAAGATCCCGATTCAGCGAATCCAGCTGAGCCTGCACAGCATCAATGGCAGCCTGCTTGTTTTCGTAACCCTGGTCGCCCTCCTGCAGTCCGTTCAGATATGCAAGCTGCTGCCGGCATTCTTCAATCCCCTGCTGTACAGATGCTTTGTTCTTTTCGTATTCTTCTATCCGGGCAAGACCCGCATCTATCTGCCCCTTGGAAACTTCAAGAGCTGCCGCATTATCCTGATACTGTTTCAGACCGTCCTGATACTGCTTAAGCCCCTCTTCGTATGAATCTTCGCCCTCTTTCAGCTGCTTGCGGCCATCTTCAAGGTCTTCCTCTCCCTCCACAAGTTCAACGTAGGCGTCTTCCAGTTCCTTTACTCCCTCGCGGTATTCACGCCAGCCGTCGTCCAGTTCTTTCCTTGCATCCGCAAGCTCCTGCTCAGCATCCGCTATTTCCTCTGCCACTTCCCTTTCGGCATCAGCAAGTTCCTGTTCGGCATCTGCTATCTCTTCCATTGCCTCGTCTATTATTTCATCATAGCGAAGCTGTGCCCTGACCTCACCCAAAGGCTCAAGGCTTTCTATAACTTCCTCAATATAATCGTCGTATTTCTCCGTAAAGGCAGTAAGTTCTTCTGCATCCTGCACCCTGAGGTATGCTATGGTATAGCAGTCCATATTAAAGGCCAGCTCTTTCAGGTATACGTACCCCTGTACAGAGCCGGAGCCTATAGAAGCAGAGCCCCTCTCAACGCTGACATAATAGGGACTTCGAACAGCGCCCACTATGCGGAAATCATCATAAATCAGGCTGTCTTCATTATCCTCGGAAGGCAGTATGGGCAGTTTGTCGCCGATGGAAAGGCCAAGCTTTGCAAGGAAGTTTTCATCCGCAACGCATTCCCGGCTGACAACCGGCATGCGGCCCTCCATCAGCACAAGGTCGTTTACACCTTCTGCAATGGAATACACCTTTGCAACGGCATCCCCTGCCCAGGCATCCATAACGTATGCGCCAACCGCATAGTCAATCTCCTGCCTTCGGGAAAGCTCTGCCACGTCCTCTTCGGTTATTCCCAGGGTGGACATTACCTGAATATCCATCAGCCTTTGCTCATCCAGATAATCATCGCCTGTGCCCTTCATATCCGGCGCAGTAACCTTGAGCCCGCACAAAAACGCAACCGCCAGTGCACTCAGTATCATTATGGCAAGGAAGCGGTTCCTGCTGTTCTTTATTTCTCTGATTATGTCCTTTACGGCTGCATATTTCACAGGAAGCCTCCTTTCCTTGTATTCCCGCCGTCCTCTTCTACCACTCTATTTCTTCAACAGGGGTAGGATTTGGATTGTATTCCTCTTTATCAACCTTTCCGTTTCGTATGTGTATAACATGATCCGCCATGGGGCGTATTGCACCGTTATGGGTTATAACTATCACGGTAACGCCCTTTGTGCGGCAGGTATCCTGCAATAGCTTCAGTATGGATTTGCCGGTAACATAATCCAGCGCGCCGGTGGGTTCATCGCAAAGAAGCAGCTTGGGATTCTTTGCAAGAGCCCTTGCAATGGATATGCGCTGCTGCTCGCCGCCGGAAAGCTGGCTGGGGAAATTATTGCTGCGCGCCGTCAGGCCCACGCCTGCCACAGCCTCCGCCGCATCCATTGGATCCTTGCATATCTGGGCCGCAAGCTCCACGTTTTCCAGGGCGGTAAGATTCTGTACCAGATTGTAAAACTGAAAAACAAATCCCACATCATGCCTGCGGTAGGTGGTAAGTTCCTTTGGGGAAAGACCGCTGATGGTAGTGCCGTCCACGGTTATCTCTCCCTCTGTACAGCTGTCCATGCCTCCCAGCATATTCAGCACAGTGGTCTTTCCCGCGCCGGAAGGGCCAACAATGACGCAGAATTCGCCCTTGGCAATGGAAAAATTGATATGATCCACCGCATTGATGGTAACCTGCCCCATCTGGTATCGTTTTGAAACGTTATTGAATACTACGAAATCTTTCATGTTTCCCTTCCTTCACACGGCGCAAACCCTATTTCTCTATTTTAATTATATCACTCTTCATCAGGCTTACAAGTAATCTTATATGATGCCATGGAGTATTTTATTGCAAAAGAAAATCCCCCACCGAAAAGGTGGGGGGAAGGTGTGAAATCAAGATTATTTGTTGTAGGTGTATTCAGGAACGGTAGTCTGTTCTACGCCGCCGGCAAACCATTTAACATTGGTATAAGTATTGTTGCTCAGGAATACTCCATCAGCTTCTGCATCGTGATGAGACCAACCATTACCCAGGAAAACACCAGCAATACGATTGTTTGCAACATCAACGCCCGCATTATAGAGTTCTACATTTTCAACGGTACAATTGGTGATTGTAAGATGACCGCTAGTCATGCCGCCAACAACTGCGCCAATAGTGCGCTGCGTTTTTACTACAGCATTCTTTACTGTTACATTGTCAACCACAACATCGCCACCACCAACAGCTCCAATAACAACGGCGAAGTTTGTACCCTTACTAGTGTTAATGCCAAGGTTAAAGTTTTCAATGGTCAGATGCTTAACATCAATACCAGCTGTGGTACGGAAAAGGGCCATATAATAGTTCCAGTTTGTGTCCACGGTCCAGTTCTTAATGGTGTGTCCGTATCCATTGAATACGCCATCAAATGAATTACCATTTCCATTGCCTATACCGGTAAAACCAGTATATTGGGACAGATCGATATCCGTATTCAGCTTAACATAGACATTGGTGTTGTTGGCTACTTTAACTCCCTTAAATTCGCCATTATTATCAACAGCCACATCAAACTGCTCGAACTCATCGAAGTTATCAATGGTCAATACAGTCATCTCATCATCGATTTCTTCTTCATAAGAATTCTGCTCCCAAACGCCATTGAACCATTCAGCAGCATTTTCAGCATTTACAACGCCAAAGGCAGTATCCAGAGCGGTCTTTGCATCGGCAAAGCCGGCAGCCTGTACAGCCTGGGAGAGAACCAGAACTTCCCAAGTGTCGCCGAACCTAGCGCAGTCTTCATTGGTGGCTTCGGAATCCAGGAACAGCTGCATCAGGGAGGGAGCAGAGGTTGCGCTGGCTGCCAGTGCTTCACTGTAGGTGAATACGAAGCATACATAATCTACCTCGTCTACTGTAACAGTAACCGGGGCACTAATCTCAAGACCCGTACTGTTATAATTGAAATGAATCAGGTCATTGGGATCATAGTCAGGTGCTTCGATTGCAACGATGGTGCGTACGTAAGCATCGGACTTGCCGGTGTTCTTTACGGTAACATACTTGTCCACTACGTTTTCCATAGT
>JAZNUG010000175.1:0-2335 GCA_045592165.1 Clostridia bacterium
GATGAACTTTACCTTGTAGCCCCTGTATTCCAGATACCTGCGAAGGGTATCAAACACTACAAAGGGACGGGCATTGCCGATGTGGAAGAAATTGTATACGGTGGGGCCGCATACGTACATGCTTACCTCGCCGGGAACCAGAGTGACCAGTTCTTCCTTCTTGCGGGTCATGGTGTTGTATATCTGCATAGTAAACCTCCTGATTGTATTCTGTTTAAGGCATTTCGCCAACTTATATGATAACACAAAAGGGGGAAAGTTGGAACATGATATCTTCTTTTTCTTTTCGCAGGAAAAGAAAAAGAAGCAAAAAGAAAAGCGAAATGGAAAAACAGATTTCCGTTTCGCTTTTTGCAATACTACTTTGCCAGTTCCTCAAAGATCCTTCTGTGCTGCTTTAGAATACGGGCCGCAACAAAGTCGATTTTTTCATCCTCCGTAAGAGATGCCCATTGCTCCTCATCCAGCCGGTCATGCTTTTCGGCGAGCTGTGCCATTCGTTTCAAATTCTTCCATCCCTGTTCCATGGAAAATTCGGTATCGGATTTCATGGGCAACCCTCTTTTGCGAATTTTTAATGGGAAATCAATCCTTGCTCTGATACTTCTGGAACAGCTCCAGCATTTCTTTATTGAAGTGGTCATAACCGGCGAAGCTTTCGTCGGGGGATTCCGCCACCACCTTGGTTATGGCGTATTCCTCCGTCATCAGCCACCAGTCGTTGCTCCACCAGCTGTAGCCATATTCCTCAAAGCTCTGCAGCAGGTCCTCGTAGTATTCCTTCATCTCGGGCCATATGCCGCCGCTGAAATCCGCCCGCTCAAAGCGGATAACGCAGTTGCCGTCAAATTCGGATATCATCTGACTCCATGCGTCGATGGTGCTGCGGTCTGCCTTGTCCCAATAAAAATCGTTTTCCACCCAGGTGCGGTGCTTGGTGTTTTCGGGATTCCGTGAGGTGTAGGTCATGTCATCGTAGATGGTAACAAGCTGCCCGCGATCAAAGTCATTGGGGCATATCATCACCTGAGCGGTGGATTTCTTCACCACGCCCTCTTTGGGTTCACGGCCTTCGTATACATCCCAGGCTTGAGCGAAATACCACTTTTCCACGGCGTATTTTTCAGGCATGTCAAGGGTGATGCCGCAGATATCGTATGCGCCCTTTATGCAGGAGATGACCACGTTTTCCGCATCGTGGGGGAGCACGGCGGATACGCTCTTTTCGCTTACCCGATAGGGATAATACCCTGAAAGGGGCTCGCTTATCTCATATTCGGCCTCTTCAAGCTCCTCGGAATACAGGCTCTCGCCGTCGGCGCTTATATCCAGCGTGCCGCCACGGCTAGCCTTTATCTGCACAGTTACAACTGTGCCCTCGGGCAGCAGGCCGTCCAGGGTGATGGCAAGGTCATCCTCATCCTGCCCGTGGCAGATGTGCTCCGGCACCATGTAAACGTAGTTTGGGTATTCCGGTATAAACATACTGCTGTTCATGTTGTCGATGTGCCGCCCGCGGGTATGCGTCATGCAGGCGTAAACATATGCATTCTGGCAGAAGTTGTACATTATTATCACATTGCCCTTTTCATCCGCCACTGCCTTGGTGGGGGTGGATTCTTCAATTATGCCATCCTGATGATTGGTATTGCTGGCCTCGTATATGATAAGCCTGTCGGGGTCTTCCGCCCGTATCACATCTATCGCCCTGCCCAAGTATGCGGCAACGTCATCCCATGTATAGTCGGGGAATTCTTCGAAGGGAAGACCTGTACTGAGGTCTTTGTTGGTGGGCTCGTACAGGGGAGATATGGAAAGATTGTAATTTGGCACATCCTTGTAGCGGCGGGCGATTATCTCAAAAATCTTATCCGCCATGGTCTGCTTTTCTTCGTTGATGAAGAGGTCAAGCTCGGGAGAAGAAATATAGTCGTTATGCTCCCCCGCTTCATTGGCAAGGCGGCCGGGCAGGGAATAGAGGGCAAGATTGAGGTGGGTGTCGGTTTCTATTGCGGCTGCCACCATGCTGTCTAATATGTAGAAGGCGTTCATGTTAGCCTCGGTGACATCATAGTTGAACAGCTCCTGATAATCCAGAGAAAGACGAGCGGAGTTAAAGCCCCATTCGGCGTTGAGCTTAATGGCCTTGGGCCTTGAACCGGTTTCACCTAAGCGGTCAAAATAGCCAATGTTAAAGCCTGTCCATCTGGGGTGGTTTTCCGAGGTTATCTCGGGATTCTGTGCCGCCTTTTCAAGCATTTTTTCCGAAAGGAACCGCTTATGGGGCACGGATACCGCAGGGTCGTTTATATCCACCATGCCCACAGGAGCGCTG
>JAZNUG010000176.1:0-9456 GCA_045592165.1 Clostridia bacterium
AAAAATACCTGTATTTTCGGGGTATTTTGCCCCTGTTTCCGCCGGAATCCCCCGGAATTATATCAAAATTCCTCCGAAAAATCCACAGATTTCCCCTTTTAATTATTACAAACGCGTAATATTTGTAATAATTAGCGGTCACAAAACGGGGGTTTAGGGGGTAATTGTTACAAATTTTATGATAATTCGCCCCGGCTTAATAGCCAAGGAGTCCGCGGCGGCGAGGGCGGCGGGCAGGAGCAGATAATTATCCCCTTTGTTGACTGCACCCCCCCCCCCCCATTATAATTTATTTAATAAGTAAACCTATCCTTTCCCATTTCATCAAAATTTGAAAAAGGCAGAGCGAATATGGAAAATTTCAAAAAGATACCCGTTATTCTGGACGGCGATCCCGGCCATGACGACGCAATAGCATGGGTAGTGGCAAACGCCAGCCCCCTGCTTGACATCCGCGCGGTCACTACCGTATGCGGCAACCAGACCCTTGAGAAAACCACCTATAACGCAAGGCGCATCTGCACCCTTATCGGCCTGGATGCTCCCATTGCCATGGGCAGACCCCGCCCCCTTTTCACCGACCCCATGGTTGCCCCCAATGTTCACGGCCAGACCGGCCTTGACGGCCCTGTGCTGCCCGAGCCCGCCATGGATGTGCAGGATATCGGCGCGGTGGAGCTTATGGCCCGTATACTGCGGGAAAGCACGGAAAAGATAACCCTTATCCCCACCGGCCCCCTCACCACCATCGCTTCATTGCTGATGACCCATCCGGAGCTTAAGGATAAGATAGCCCATATCTACATGATGGGCGGCGGCATCGCCTACGGCAACTGGACCCCCGCTGCGGAGTTCAATATACTGGTTGACCCTGAGGCGGCGGATATCGTATTCAACTCCGGCCTGCCCATCACCATGGCAGGACTGGACGTAACCGAAAAGGCCCTCGTATTTCCCGAGGACTTTGCAAGGGTAAAGGCTGTCGGCAGCAAGGTTGCGGAGGTGGTTGCGGAATGGCTGGAATTCTTCTACATATTCCACAAGAACAAGGGCTACACCGGCGCCCCCGTCCATGACGCGGTGGCAGTTGCCGCCCTCATAAGGCCCGATATAATGCAGTTCAGGGATATGCACGTGGATATCGAAACCTACGGCGAATTCTGCAAGGGCACCACCGTCGGCGACATTATGGGCGTCACCGGCAAGGCCCCCAACGCAAGAGTTATCCTTGGCATAGACAGAGAAGCCTTCGTGGAGCTTATCATTGACTCCGTCAAGGCATATGGGGAGGAAGCATAATGAGAAAAATACCCCTTTGGATAGACTGTGACCCCGGCGTGGATGACGCCGCCGCAATACTTGCCGCCCTGCAGCTTGAACAGCTGGACATCAAGGGCGTAAGCGCCGTTTCCGGCAACGTTCTGCTGGATAAGACCTATCCCAACGCAAGGGATCTTATATCCCTCGGCGGCCGTGAGGATATCCCGGTATACATGGGCGCAGACAGGCCCCTCAGGCGTGAGCCCGTTACCGCCGCCTACGTTCACGGCGAAAACGGCCTTGGCGGCGCAGATATACCCCACTCCTCAGCACCTGAGCAGGAGAAAAAGGCATGGGATGCCCTGTATGATGCGGCGGTGGAAGCTGAAGGCGAGCTTATTCTTGTTGCTGTAGGCCCTCTCACCAATATCGGCCTTGCATTGGCAAAGTACGGGGATCTGCCCCGCCTTATAAAGAAGGCGGTTATCATGGGCGGCTCCGCCACCATGGGCAATACCACCCCTGCCGCAGAGTTCAACATTTACGTTGACCCCGAGGCGGCGGATATGCTGTTTGCCTCCGGCATACCCGTGGTAATGTGCGGCCTGGACGTTACCCTCAAGGCAATGGTCATGCCTGAGGAAATAGACAAAATGGCGGAATACGGCCCCCAGGGCAAGTTCCTCAGCCGCGCCCTCCAGTGCAGCCTTGCCTTTGTGCGCACCTTCGGCTTTGAAGGGGTTCCCCTCCATGACGTTTGCCCCATACTGTACTGCGTGGAGCCTGAACTGTTCACCACCGAGCTTGCAGGCGTCCGTGTGGAAACCAGGGGCAAATACACCGCCGGCAAAACCGTAACCGACCTTTACAGCGACTATCAGTTTGAATTCAAGAATACCCTGGTTGCCCTTGACGTAAACAGGGATGCCTTCGCAGAGCGTTTCCTGGCCCTGATGGCAAAATACGGGAGGTAACGGATGAACATACTGAATTTCGGCTCCCTCAATATAGACTTTGTGTACCGTGTGGATACCTTCCTTGAGGCGGGCGAAACCAAGCTGTCCAAGGATCTCAGCCTGTTCTGCGGCGGCAAGGGGCTGAATCAGTCCATCGCCATGGCAAGGGCGGGCAATACCGTATTCCACGCCTGCCTGCTGGGCGAGGACGGCGGGATGCTTCTGGAAAAGCTTGAACAAAACGGCGTGGATGTAAGCCACATCAGGCCTGCGGCCGGCAAGAGCGGCCATGCCATAATTCAGGTTGCAGACAGCGGACAAAACTGCATACTCCTTTATGGCGGCACCAATCAGGCCCTGACCGAGGAATACATCGACAGCGTATTGGCCTGCTTCGGCCCTGACACCATGCTGCTATTGCAAAACGAGCTGAACCTTACCGACTATATAATCGAAAAAGCCGCATCCCGGGGCATACCCGTTGCCCTCAACGCCGCCCCCATGGATGAAAAGGTGCTGTCCTACCCCATCCACAGGCTCAGCTGGCTTATGGTAAACGAAGTTGAGGGCCGTGCCCTCTCCGGCGCAGAAGCAGACGAGGATATCATCCCCGCCCTCACCAGGCGCTGGCCCAATCTGAATATACTGCTGACCCTTGGCCACAGGGGCTCCATGTGCCGCTATAACGGCCGCACCGTAGCCTGCTCCGCCCATCACGTTCACGCGGTGGATACCACCGCCGCAGGCGACACCTTCAACGGATATTTTCTCCGGGGCTTCCTCAGCGGTCTGCCTGTTGAAAAGTGCCTTGAGCTGGCCACAACCGCCTCCGCCCTCTGCGTAACCCGTCCCGGCGCATCGGATTCCGTCCCCACGGCCGGTGAAGTTGAGGAAATCATTGCAAAGGGTCAATTCGGCAAGCTGGAAATACGGGAACTGTAATCAACTTTTTCAAAGGGGATGACGCCCATGGCAGAATTTAAAAGCCGGGAAGAACTGCTCCTTGCCCTTGAGCAGGCAAGGCCATCCGGCATGCTGACTCAGGTGGAAATGCGAAACTGCGACCTGAGCGGAATTGATTTTTCCAAAATGGACTGCTCGTGGTGGGCATTGCACAACTGCAGGCTGGATAACTGCAGCTTTGCCGACGGGGCAATCGCCCACGGCCGCTTTGAAAGCTGCTCCTTCCGGAATGCGTGCTTTGTCCGCTGCAACATGACCGGCGCCGACCTTCGGGGTGCGGATCTTACCAATGCTGACATTCGGGGTGCAGAGCTGCTTTCCGCATGGCTGGAGCAGGCAAAGCTTGAGGGCGTAACGGATGACGAAAACACCCGCCATTACCGTATGCGCTGCCCTGAGGAAGGGGCTTTCATCGGCTACAAAAAGGGCTACGAAAACCGCATGATAATGCTGCTGGTGCCCGCCGATGCAAAGCGCACCTGCGCCACAAACGATGCCTGCCGCTGCAGCAAAGCCAAGGTGCTTACCATCACCAGTTTTGATTTTACCGAGCGATATTCCTGGGCAAATTCCTACGTTGATGAAAACTTCATCTACCGTGAAGGTGAATGGGCCATACCCGACAAATTCACCGAGGACCGCTGGGTGGAATCCACCCACGGCATACACTTCTGGATGACCCGGGAAGAGGCAATGAGGTACTGATATTTCGCAAACAATCTATCCCTTCTTCTTTTCTTTTTCTTTTCAGAAGAAAAGAAAAGAGAAAAGAAGCAAAAGAAAAAGAAAAGCGAAATGGAAAACAATATTTCCGTTTCGCTCTTTTTGTGGAAATAAACAACTTGGATTTTATAATTGCCGCCCGTCAATCCCTTTCCCTGGGAAGGGCCGTTTTATTCCATCCGGGCTGTTTCTTTGCCGTCACCCTTGCCTGCGTTTTCCTCCAGCCATCTTATGGCGCAATGGGCCATGCAGGCGGCGCCGATGGGCAGCACGTCCTCATTGAACTGCACCTTGGGGCTGTGGGCAGGGGCATCTCCCCGTTCATCCTCAAAACCGGCGCAGAGATATATAAAGCTGCCCTTCACCTGCTCCAATACATAGGAAAAATCCTCCGATGCGCTGGAGCGGATGCCGTCATAAGGGGTAAGGTTGGGGATAGGCAGTTCCTGCATATAGCGGGATATTTCCCGGGTAAAGTCACCATCGCACACAAGGGGCGGTGCGCCGCCGTTCAGCTTCAGCTGTGCGCTGCCGCCGTAGGTTTTTGCCGTTCCCTCGGCCACATGGCCGATTCGCTCCACCATCCTGTCCCGCAGCTCTGTGCTGTCCGTCCGCAGGCTGCCCTCCAGATGGGCGGTGTCGGGAATCACGTTTGCCGCTGTGCCTGCGCTGAATCTGCCCACCGTCAGCACATAGTCATGCATGGGATCGCACTCCCTGGAAATTATAGCCTGCAGGCCAAGATAGGTATGCACCGCCATGTTGATGGGGTCCTTGCCCACATGGGGATAGCCGCCGTGACAGCCCTTGCCCTGCAGGGTAATGTCAAAGCCGTCCATGGAAAACATCATGGTGTTTCTGTCATTGTAAAGATACACCCCCACGGGCATGCGGCCCGCCCCAACGTGATATGCAAGGGCGGCATCCGGCAAGGGATCCAGTATGCCATGCTGTATCATATTCATGGCGCCCTCCATAACCTCCTCGCCGCTCTGGAACATCAGCCGCACCCTTCCCTTCAGCTCGCCTTCCCGTTCCTTGAGTATTTTCGCCGCACCCAGCAGCATTGCGGTATGCAGGTCATGTCCGCAGCAATGGGCCTGACCCGATGTGCTGGCGAAATCCAGCCCGCTTTCCTCAGGGATAGGCAGCGCATCCATATCCGCCCGCAGCAGAAACAGCTTTTCCCCCTCCCCTATAAAAACCGAAGCGCCTTCGCCGCACTCCTCAGGCTCAAGGCCCATCTCCCGCAGCTTTTCCATCACATAGGCACGGGTATTAGGATTGCGCAGCCCCACCTCCGGATTGCCGTGTATATACCGCCTGTATGATACAAGCTCCTCTGTCATTTGCTGTGCTCTTTCAAAGCAGTTCACTGTACCGTAACCTTCCTTTCAGCGTTTTATCTGAGGAATATTATGGCTGAGTTTGACCGCTATGATTCTTCACATAAAAAAGCCGCAGAAAACTGCGGCCTGATGTTTTATCCGGATAAAAAACGAATGTGAAAAAATTGGGGCGCAGGTTTCCCTATTGCTGCATTACCTCCCCATGCACCTTCTTCAGCAGCATATTCATTACCTCAAGGGACAGCTGCCCCTGTGCAGAGCCGCTGCCCACGCTTGCGAAGGCAGCATCTGCGCCGAACAGCTCTCCTGCTATGCGGCTTATCACGCCCTGCTCTCCCATGACAATGGGGATAAGGGGGCCTATTCCCTGCTTTTTCGCCTGTGCTGCCGCCGCCATAAGCTCAAGGGCCTGGGCTATGCTGTCCGCATGCACCGCAAGCTTTACGATATCCCCGCCGGAATCCCCTATGCTTTGGAAAAGCTCTGTCATTTCCGCCCGGGACGGCGTACGGTTCATATGCCGTGAGCCGATCACCCTGCAGCCGATGCGCTGTATTTCCTCCACAAGGCCTGCCATGCTTTCCCCGTGGGATAAAACCTCTATGTCAATTCCGTCAGCAAGTCCGCTATGGGCAGCGGCCTTGTTCAATTCGACGTATTCTTGGTCAGACATGTCCGCCATACCGCCCTCTGTCCCGGTGCGGCAGGTGAATATTATGGGGATATCCCCAAGAATACTGCGGATATCGCCCAACGTGTCAAGCATATCCTCCGCATTATGAATACCCTCATAAAAATCCGCCCGCCACTCCACGGCAGCAAGGGGCATACCTTTAAGCCTTTCTGCCATAGCAAGTATATCCCCCCGGCCCTGCGCCGCAATGGGCACAATAACCTTGGGGATTCCGCGGCCTATTTGGATATTTCTGAGGGCAACAGCTTTCATTCTTTCTCCGCAAATCTGTTTTTTCTGATTATACCACGGCCTTTGCCCTTTATCAAAGCAATGTGCAGCGCAGGATAAATATGATAGAATGGTAATATAAAAATCTGCTTTTCAGAGGTGTCCCATGAAAGAGCTTATTGCCGGACTTTCCCGCCAATACACCGAAAATCTCATCGCCCACCGCCGCTATCTTCATGCCCATCCGGAGCCTTCCTTTGAAGAATTCAATACAAGGGACTACATTGTATCCGTATTGAAAGAGGCCGGCCTTGAGCCTGCGGCCTTTGAGGACGCCTGCGGAGTGATATGCAGAATCAAGGGCAATAAGCCCGGCAAGTCCATCGCCTTCAGGGCGGATATGGATGCCCTGCGTATGCAGGAGGAACATGACCAAGCCCTCTGCCCCTATCGCTCAAAAACCGACGGAGTTATGCATTCCTGCGGCCATGACGGCCATGTGGCGGTGCTGCTGGCCTTTGCCCAAGTCTTGAGCGCGCACCGGGAACTTGTCTCAGGGGAAGTGGTTTGCATATTCCAGCACGCGGAGGAGACCCCTCCCGGCGGCGCAGCTTACCTTATCGGCAAGGGCTGCCTTGACGGAGTGGATGAGGTGTACGGTATGCATCTGTGGCCCGCCCTTGATATAGGTGAGATCGGCTATACCCGTGGGGACATGATGGCAGCGGCGGATATGTTTGAAGTGACTTTCACAGGCCCCGGCGGCCACGGCTCTCAGCCCCATAACAGCAAGGATGTGCTGCTTGCCGCCTGCTCTGCCGTTGAGCAGTATCAGGGCATAATGGGCCGCCAGGTTTCCGCCCTTGATACAGCCGTTGTAAGCGTATGCAGGCTCACCTCCGGTACGGCCTACAACATCATGCCGGACAGGGCTGTCCTTTCCGGCACCGTACGCACCTTCTCCCAAAGCGTTCAGTCCCTCATCGAGGAGCGCATATCCCGCATATCAATGAGCATTGCGGATATGTACGGCATAGAGTGCGACGTTAACTACGCCAAGGGCTTCCCCGCCCTGATAAACCACCCCGCAATCGTGGACAAGGCCATACAGAGCATCGCCGCCCATACCCACCGCAAGCCTGTATCCGTGCCGCCGGTTATGATAGGCGAGGACTTTTCCCTGTATGTGCGGAATGTTCCCGGCGCTTTCTTCTTCGTGGGCTGCCGCAACAGGGCCAAGGGCATAGACTGCGCCCTCCACAGCCCGGTGTATCAGATGGACGAAGAGGCGCTGAATGCCGCCCTGGAGTGCTTCCTTGCGGTGTATCTGGATACGGCAGGATAGATTTGTTCTTATATGTTTGTCATATCTGCTTTTTCTTTTTCTTTTCAGAAGAAAAGAAAACAGAAAAAGCAGCAAAAAGAAAAAGAAAAGTCAAATATAAATATATAGATAATTGCTCCAGCCTCATCTGTTTAAACCGGGCAAAATAAACATCCTAACAAAAAAACAGCCGTGAATGACGGCTGTTTTTTTCTGTATAATAATATTTCATCACTTTTTGCAGAGGAATGTTATGGTGGAAATCACCACCACCGCATTGACTATCAGACCCACAACATTCACAATAACCACATTGAACGCCGCAAACATCAGCACGCTGATGAGAAAAGCCATCTTCAGCGCCCGCTCGTCATCCTTAAACTTGAAAACCGCAATTGAATACTCCAGATTGCCTATGATAGGCAGCCAGCCGGCCAATCCGCGGTTATTGAACACCACGCCCAGCACCACACCCATCACGATCAGCGTGTACTCTATCCACTTTTTATCCAGCTTAGCCATTGCCGCGAAATTTCGCAGCACGCTTACGCCGTTCTGCACAGAAGCGCTGTATCCTTTAAGAAATATCGACCCGGCGCAATATATCGCCTGACCGACAGTCTGATAAATCAGCACCCCCTTTACCGTTTTTCTGGAAGAGCTGACAGCATCCGCAAGCATTGCCAGCAAAAAGCAAATATTGCCTATGATAATAAAGACATCCATGTTTCAGGCGTTCCTTTCACATTCAAACTCTTATTTATCCAGCTCCAGCCGATACAGCCGCTGCCTATGGGGCTCAAGGAAGGTATCTGTCTCCCCTGCGTACTGCCAGCCGTATTTCTCATACAGGCCCCCATGGGATGTAAAAAGAAACAGTTCATTTTCCCTCAGATTTGCCCCGGCGTTCTCCTTTACCGAGCGGAGCAGATATCCTCCGTATCCCTTGCCCCGATACGGCGGCTCAATATACACATTGGCAAGCCAGGGATAAATATCCGGCCTTGCAAACAGATCCTCATAGGTGAACTGATACATGCCGATAAGTTCATCCCCAAGGTACAGCCCGTAGGTCTGGGGCAGCCGCTCCACGTTCAGGCTGTGGGCCATATAGCTATGCACGGCATCATAGGCGTATCCTTCCGCTTCGCCCCACCAGCCGTACATCCAGCCCGTAATCTTATCCAGCTGAGAATCATCCGTCATTTTCCGTACAGACAAATCCATGCCCAATACCTCAACATATTTTATACACTGGAAATTATATCAGCAAATACAAAAAACAGCCACAGGAATGTGGCTGATCATCGATTATACAAACAAAAAACGGACATCGGTTCTTATCTTTGCAGCAGTACTGCGGAGAACATACCGGGATAAAAAATAACCGGCCGACAGACTGGGTTTACGCTTAGCTGGCGTATCCATATCTGCCGCCGGTTTCGTCGCTTTCAGCATGCCGCTTCCGCATGCCTTATCTTAATAAAGATACCGTCTGATGAGCGGTATCTTTATTCTGGTGGAGCATAGGGGATTCGAACCCCTGACCTCAACATTGCGAACGTTGCGCGCTACCAACTGTGCTAATGCCCCATAGCACTAATTAATATACATCAGCCCATAAAAAAATGCAACCGAAAATTAAATTTATTCAACATTTATCTTGACAAAGCCATATCTATGCGCTAAAATACATAATGCGCGTGGCGCATGTGCCTTTAGCTCAGCTGGATAGAGCGTTTGGCTACGGACCAAAAGGTCGGGGGTTCGAATCCCTCAAGGCACGCCAACAAAAGAAGGACATCCTTGGATGTCCGTTTTTTGTTTGTGTAATCAATGCGTTGAGGGATTCGAAGGGTGCGGCCGAAGCATGCGGAGGCGAAAAACCATCCGGTGAATGGTTTTTCAGCACCCCGGGCTGGCGGCGGCACTGGCCCAGTGACGCCGGGAATCCCTCAAGGCACGCCATTTGAACGA
>JAZNUG010000177.1:0-14245 GCA_045592165.1 Clostridia bacterium
TGCCTGTCAGCATGAAGAAGATAAACCGCCTTGTGGGTAAAATCGCCGCAATCGGCCTTGCCCTCGGCGCATTGATGGGAGGTATGATGTGGCTGTGATGAAGAGAGTATTTTGCATAATAACAGCCCTTGTGCTGTGCCTTTCCATGAGCGGGGCTTTTGCCGCAGAGGAGGTTATCTCCTTTGAGGAATTCATGGGCATCGAAGGTGCAGCGGAGGCTGTGCACAACGGTGACGAGGCGGCTCTTGAAGAGGCTCTGGAGCAGGACAATATCATCTCCTTTGAGGAATTCATAAACATGGACGGGGCGCTGGAGGCTTTGCTCAGCGGCGACGAGGCAGCCCTTGAGGCTATACTGGAACAGGCGGGGCAGCCCGCACAGCCCGTACAGCAATACACGGAGCCCGGTGAGGTTCCTCAGGTTGCGGTTGACGATGCAAAGAGGGTATTTGACCTTGCCGGCCTTTTCAGCGAGGAGGAGCGCTCCGAGCTGGAACAGCGCATTGCGGACCTTCGCCATACCATCCGCCCCTATGACGTGGCGGTGCTTACCGCAGATCAGGGCGTATACGACACTCAGGATTATGCAGACCGCTTCTATGAGGATAACGGCATCGGCACGGATGCAAACCGCTCCGGCGTGCTGTTTTTCCTGGATATGCAGAACCGCACCGTGTGGATATCCACCGCAGGCGACCTTATCGGCATAATCAACGACGCCCGTGAGGAAGAGATATTCTACTATCAGGATAATTACCTTGCAAACGGCGACTGGGCGGGAGCTATGATGGTTGCCCTGGATAAAACCGAGGAATTCGTCCGGGACGGCGTGATGGCCGGCACCCATATTTACGACGAAGCCACGGGACAGGATATCCAGAATCAGGAGCAGTATACCGACCTTCATGACAGCGAATACTATCGCCGTCAGGCAATAGCGGGGGTTGTACGCACAACCGGCTTTGGAGGCGTGATGGGCGCAATCATAGGCTTTATCACCAGGGGCTCGATCAAGGCCAAATACGGCAAAAAGTATAAGCCTGTTGCCTATGATTGGCAGAGCAAGTCCTCCCTCAATCTTACCGCAAACAGATCCGTGGTTACCAACAAGTTCGTTACCACCCGGGTTATCCCCAGGGATAACAGCCATAACAGCAGCGGCGGCGGTTTCGGCGGCGGCGGCTCCGGCATACATATGTCCTCCGGCGGCATGAGCCACGGCGGCGGCGGCCACAAGTTCTAAATTCAATATTGCACAATAAAAATCCGTCCGGGTTTCCGGGCGGATTTTTGTATGGTTCATTATGCTGGAAACAAGGCTCCCTTCCGCCGCGCAAGGACTTGCCTGCGGTAAGGGGTGCGCTATCGGGGACTAAGCAGGCATTGCTGCTGTCCGGGTGCAGTTATATTATCTGTTCCCCGCAGGAACGGGAATCATTGGGGCGCAGTCCCAGAAGGGTGCGCCTCTATCCCCACAGCCTTTCTGGGTATACGCCCTGTGCCTTCAGGGCGGAAATTTCTTCGGTGACGGCAGGCTTGTCCTCCTTGTAGGTAACGCCAAACCAGCGGTCGGGGCTGGTTTCGGTCTTTATGGCTATGTCCTTATCGGCCATGATAAGCTGTATGGCGGTGGGCAGTATATCTTCGAATTTTTCGGGATTTTCAGCCAGTCCTTTTTTTATTGAGGCGGAAAATTCCTCCTCAAGCAGCGGCATTATGCCGGGGCGGAATCCCCAGCAGTTCATGGAAACCGGGGTTTCAGCAGGGAGGAAAATCCCGCTGCCGTTTTGCTCGGAACTGCCGCCGCCGGGGCACATGGATATTTTCCTGTGCTCCACGATATGGCTGAGGCGGCCGTTTTCCGTTACGCATACCCCCCTTGATACAGGGCCGGTGGGGCTGAGGGTGTTGCCGAGGGGATAGCTTACCATAAAGTGTTCATCGGCGGGGCCGTCCGCAGAGAGGAAATCATACAGCAGCTTAAATGCGCCGGGACCGTAGTAATCATCCGAATTAATGGCGGCAAAGGGGCGGCCGGCTATGGTATCCCCTGCGCAGAGTATGGCATGGGTGGTGCCCAGGGGCTTTGTGCGTTCCGGAGGAAGATGTACTCCATCCGGCAGCATGGTTATATCCTGATATGCGGTCTGAACATTTATGCGCCTGGGAATCCTGCAGCCTACGGTATTGTCAAAGTCCCGCTGCATTTCCGGCCGGATGATGAAAATCACATCCTCAAAGCCTGCTCTGAGGGCATCGTATACGGAAAAGTCAATCAGCAGATGGCCCTGATCATCCATGGGCTGCAGCTGCTTGAGGCCGCCGAAACGGCTGCCCATTCCTGCTGCCATCAGTACCAATACAGGATTTGCCATGGTAAGTCCTCCTTTTTGATGAGGGTTATAGATCGTGATGATGTATCAGCCGGCCGAAGGCACGGGGCGCCGAGTATTTTTTAACCAGCTCAATGAGGCTTTCCTCAGTGATGCCGGGAACGTGCTTCATGGCGGGCATCAGCCGCTTTACCGCCTTTTCGTCCATAAGGCCGACCAGCTCAAGGAGCATGGTGGTGGCGTTCTGGGCGGAGGGGGTCTCGTCGAATATTATTTCCATATTTTCCCCTATCATGCGCATTTCGATTATGCGGGTATCCGGGGTTTCGATAAAGCTGGTGAACAGGGTAAGGCATATGTCATCCTCGCCGCAGCTCCACAGGCCGCGGGTGGAAACAAGGTGGGTTTCCTCCCGTATTCCGTAGCGGGAATCCGTAAGGGAGCCGTCCCTCTTTACATAGAGGGTGTTGCGTTCATAGTGCTCGTAGAAGGTTACGGCAAGGGTATCCTCATCCTTTCGGGCAAAGCGCACCGCATCCGCGCCGGAGGAGAAGCAGCCGTGCACACTCTGAAGGGGCTGGGGGAAGACCGCGCCGTTGGTATCGCTCAGGCGGTATTCCCGGCCGTGGAGCATGCTGCACAGCCTGTCAAACTGCTCAGGATCTGTGCCCAGCCCTGTGCGGGAGGGATTGGGGGAGAACAGGAGGGAGCTCAGGTATTGGCTGAGCCGCCTGTGTCCCTCGGGATATTCCGGCAGGGGGGAATCCGCGGCGCTCCACAGGCAGGAGGAAAGGGCCTGCATGAGGGATGTCTTTGCAAAAAGCTGATTGCTGCCGCTGAATATTATGGCGGCGGCGTTTATATTGGGGAACATGACGGCATACTGGCCGAAGGCCCCATTGAACTGATATACGCCGTTTGCGTTCATCCATATCTGGAAGCCGTAGCCCTGATTTATCTCGCCGTTTGGGGTGGCGATCTGGGCGGATGCGGCCATGGATATCCATTCTTCGCTCAGTATGCGTTTGCCGTTCCACATGCCCCTGTTCAGGTAAAGCTGAGCCACCTTTGCAAGATCCTCCAGACAAAGGCTGAGGCCCCAGCCGCCCTTTTCCGTGCCCATGGGGCAGGTTTCCCAGTGGTAATTGGCAATGCCGAGGGGCTGATACAGCCTTGGCATAAGGTATTCGGTTACGCTCTGGCCGGTGATGCGCTTCAGCACCGCGGCCAGCATGTAGGTATTGAGTGAGTTGTATTCAAACTGGGTGCCCGGCTCAAACTTGGGAGCGGATTCCATAAACATCTTTACCCAGTCCTTATCCAGCATGCTGCCTATTTCATTGAAGCGAATGCCTGTGCTCATGGTGAGCAGATGACGTACGGTAAGCAGCCTGTTCCACTTATTGGAGGAAGGGGGGAGTTCTGTAAATATGTCATCCAGACGGCGGTCAAGGTCTATTAATCCTTCGTCATACGCGAAGCCGATGGCTGTGGAAAGAATGCTCTTGCTGGCGGAGTACAGCATATGGGGCACGGCAGGCCGATAGGGCGCCCAGTACCCTTCCGCAAACACTCTGCCGTCCCGTATGAGCATCATTGCATGAACGCCCAGGGTATCCACATCCTTTTCCACGGTGCGGAAAAGCTGCTCCACCACTGCGCTGCTGAGACCTGCCTCTTCGGGGGTGCAGCGGGGCAGCGGCTGCTCAACAGGCAAAAGTTCGCCGGTGTGTTTCTGCCGGGCATAGCCGTATTGAGGGATGCCCTGAGTATCCCTCTTAAGAATTTTTATCAGAAGCTCAAGGCTTCTCATCTGGATGGTGATGTCCATAGTACCTCACGGAGTGTCACCGAAATCCTGTTGGGATTTCGGTGAGTATTTCAGGCTTTCCCTCTCGCTGCGCTCCCGGGCGGGAAAGCCTGCAGGGAAGGAAAACCTACGGTTTTCATCCGTTTTGACGCACATGTCGTCAAAGCCGGAATAAAGCCTAAGGGGAAAGGCGTGCCGCCAAAGGGGATTGAAGCATAGAAAAAGCTGACGCAAGAAGCTAAACTGTCATTTTCCCCGTTTTCGCCGTCAGGCGAAGATACATTAAGGAGCGGCGGGCGGGATCAGATAAATTATTGAGCGGGCTCTGCCTTGGGGATGCCGCGGCCGGTGCGCTCCTGATAAAAGACGGCTTCAGCGGTTTTTATAAAGGGGTTCAGCCACAGAAAGCCCAGACCAAGGGGGATGAGGGCCAGAAAATCCCAGCCGATGAAGCTGAGACGCAGCCAAAACAGCCTTGCTTTGTGGCCAGCCATCATCTGCTTGCTCATTTCCACCGCTTCCCGTATGCTGATATCGGGGTTTTCCGCCATAATGTAGGGGGCCATGGAGTAGCGGTAGCCGGCGACAATGCCGGGGATTATCAGCAGCAGGCTCCACAGCAGCTGAAAAAACAGGATATACAACTGCAGTCCTATGGCCTTGAAGAAGATGCCGAATCTGCTGAACAGCACCTTGGGGGAATCGGCCTGATTTTTGGATACAAAGTCGATGTAGTACTTTTTGTAGCCAAGGTTCAGCGGGCCGTTTATTATCATCAATATCACATTTATCGCAACAAAGAATGCGATTATGCCTGCTATGGCTGAAGCGGATATGTTCCAGCCGTAGAAATCCAATATGGCCTGCGCCTTGTGGGTTATCAAAACTGAGCCGCCGCGGATTACGTCCCATATGGCGGGCATCCTGAAAAGTTCCGCCTTTTCGGTAAATCTGGGAAACTCTTTGAGCAAATTGGGGAAATACTCCTCGCCTAGCAATACCGCCAGAAAAGCTATCCAAACAGAGGGTTTCCAGTTGCCTCTTAGTTTATTGCGCGCTATGATCTTAATCTGTCTGCTGGTTAACATGCTCATACCCCCACTGTATTATTCTTTTGTGCTGTTAGAAGTGTGCTGGGCGGGATCAAATAAATTTACTGCACAGGTTCTGCCAAGGGTATGCTCCTGCCGGTGCGCTCGATGTAGAAGGCGGCCTGGGCGGCGTTGATATAGGGGGCCAGCCAGAGATAGCCTATGCCAAATGTCAGGGTGCTGAGAATGGACCAGCCGATAAAGCTGAAATGCAGACCGAACAGTCTGCCCTTGTGGCCGGCCATGGTTTGCTTGCTCAGGTTAACCGCCTCGCGGATGCCTATATCCGGGCGCTCTGCCATGTAATAGGGGGCGAGGGAGTAGCGGTAGGCGGCGATTATGCCGGGGATGAGGAACAGCAGGCTCCAGAGGAATACGAAGAATCCAATGTAAAGCTGCAGTCCCACGGCCTTGAAGAAGATGCCGAACCTGTCAAACAGCACGCCCACATTGTCCTTTTTATTATGCAGCACAAGGTCGATGTAATACTTATTGTGGCCCAGAGTTACCGCCGCGCCCACAAGGGACAGCACAAGGCTGAATACGCCGACGGATATAAAAGCGGCGGTCAGAATGGGGACGGTTACGGTAAGACCGGTGACCTCGCTCAAAGCTGCGGCTATGCTTTCCATAATAGTCATGCCGCCGGACAGTACGCCTTCGGCTACCTGTTCCGTCTGTTCGGTGCCGCCGCCGGAGGAGCCGCCGAAGGTTCCTGCGCCCAGAAGCGCCGCAAGGAAGGACACCAGCACAGAGCGTCCCCATTTGCCCCTTAGTTTATCCCGGGCGATGGATCTGAATTCTTTGCTTGAAAACATATTGTTTACTCCCAACTATATTTTATTATCGGTTGTTGTTCTTTATTGCATAAAAAGGCGATGTGCCTGAGATGTTTCAAAGTCGGTCTGATTGGGAAAATAAAAATTCAATTTGACAGACAGGGGGACGCTTTGCGCCCCCCCTTGGTTGTTTGCGGTTTATTCGATGTTGCAGCCGCTGCAGCCTTCGCAGCTTTCCTTGTCGCAGTCAAGGCGGGCCTCAACTATCTGGGAAAGGGCGTCCATCTTGTCCTCGTCGGCGGGTACGAAGTTTTCATATTCGCCGTCCACTTCGATTTTGAATACGAACAGGTCCTGATCCTCATCTTCTTCTGCGGCGGGGTCGATCATAACGGCATATTCGTCGCCGTCGTAATCGAAGTAATCCACAACCTCAAGCTCAACTTCATTGCCTTCTTCGTCGGTAAACACTACCAGATCCTTTTCCAGCTCTTCCATTTCGGTTCTCCTTTATATTTTTAGTTGATTCTAAGCATAGCTTCTTTAATGTTATTTTATCCTACCGCCGCTTTTATCGCAATATTTGAGGGAATTTTTTACCCTCTGGACCAAAAAGCGTCACTTTTTCAGGCGGTTTTGTGACTTTTGTACATAAAAATTGTTTTTTATCTGCTATAATCACTTTAAACCTGCAACCGACAGGGTTGCATTTGCGTTATTATATCAGGACGGAGGTGGGTAACATTGCCCCAGAGAAACCTTGAGTCCATATACACTGATTATTCCAGAATGGTGTATTGGGCGGCATATTCCGTGCTTCGCGCAGACAGCGATGCAATGGATGTTTCCCAGAATGTATTCCTCAGAGCCATAAAGCATATGGGCAAACTTGCCGCCATGGAGGACGGCCAGCTTAAGGCATGGCTGTATCGCGTTGCGGTGAATCTTGCTCTGGATATAAAGCGAAAGCAGAAGCGTGAGTATCCGGTGGATGAGCTGCCGGAGCAGGAAAGCGCTGCTTTGCAGGATATGCCCGAACCCTCTGCCATAAGCGCCGAGCAGCGGCGCACGGTGAGGGAGGCCATCGAGAGGCTGCCGGATATATACCGCGAAGCGGTTATGCTTCATTATTATTCCGGATTGAGCTGCGCTGATATCGCAGCGCTGACAGGCGCCGCCGAGGGCACCGTAAAGTCCCGTATTTCCCGGGCAAGAACACAGCTGCTGAAGCTGCTGAAAGAAGGTGAAGTATAATGAGCGATAAGCTGGATAAACTCCTTTATGATATTGGAGAGGAAGCCAACGCAAGGGTGGATTTTGAGGGGATGTACGCATCCCTTGAAGCGGAAGAGAAAAAGCGTAAAGCCGCAAAGAGCAGAAACGTAAGATACATGGGCATGGCTGCCGCCTGCGTGGTGGTATTGGGCGTTGCCGCAATGATGCCGGGCGGGCTGAACAAGGCCGCAGAGGAAGCTGCCCCTGCCCCTGCTGAATACGCCATTGAAACCGAGGAAGCTGCCCCCGCCGCAGAAGCCCCTGCCGCGGAGGAGAGGGCAGCCGGATTTGACCCCGGCGCGCTGGATACCGCAACGGCCTACGGCTGCGATGCGCTGTGTATCGATAACGAATACGAAGAATCCTTTTTGAACCAAGCTGTTACAGAGGAAGCCGTGGAAGAAGAGGCTGTGGAGGAGGGGGCAAGCGGCGATGCCTGCCTGCTCAATGCGGATAAGGGTACATTTGAAATAGGCTATCCCGGGGAAGATTTTGCACAGGTACTTCAGCAGAATTATTATGGTATAATAGTTATACCCTTTGAAAGGAGCGGCATACCCGAGGGCAGCGCGGAGATCTCCGTGGCCCTCTGTGAGAATACCGCCATCTGGAACACAGGCGACGGCGTCTACTATGTGGAGATAAAGTCCGTGGGCAGCGCAAATGAATTTGCGGAGCTGCTGAGAAGCGTCTGCGAGTAAGGGGATAATTCCATAAGGAGAACAAAACACCATGAAAAAATTCGCATCCGAATTTAAAAAGTTTATTGCCCGGGGCAATGTTATGGACCTTGCCGTCGGCGTTATCATCGGCGGGGCCTTCAAGGCCATTGTGGATTCCCTGGTGAATGACATCATTTCCCCTGTGATAGGCATATTTGCAGGAGATACTCTCAACGAGAGCGCGGTGAATATCGGCGGCGCATCCGTTGCCTACGGCGCATTCATCTCCGCCGTGGTGAATTTTCTCATAATCGCCCTTGTGCTGTTTCTGCTTATCCGCTGGGTGAACAGGATTCAGGAGCGGTTCGCCAAAAAGGAAGAACCAAAGGCGGAGCCCCGCAAGTGCCCCTACTGTCTCAGCGTCATCGACGATAAAGCCACCCGCTGTCCCCATTGCACCTCCCATCTGGAGTAGACCATGGAGGAAACATTTGAACTGAAGGTCATCGCCCGGATGCGGTGCGATTATTCCGAAAAATTCGGCATACCCCGTCAGAGCGGCCTTGGCGAAGGCCCTGTGGGCGAAATAGTATTTGAAGAGGAATACCGGGATGCAAACGCCCTCCGTGGACTTTCGGGCTATTCCCATATATGGCTGCTGTGGGGCTTTTCCAAAAACCGCAGCACCGGCTTTAAGCCCACGGTAAAGCCGCCCCGCCTTGGGGGAAACACCCGTATGGGAGTATTTGCCACCCGCTCCCCATACAGGCCAAATCCCATCGGCCTTTCCTCGGTAAAGCTATTGGCCATGGAAAAACGGCAGGGCATGGGTACTGTGCTTATTGTGCAGGGGGCGGACCTGATGGACGGCACACCCATATATGACATAAAGCCCTATCTGCCCTTTACCGACAGCCACCCGGATGCCCTCTCCGGCTTTGCGGGAGAGCAGTTTGATAAGTCCCTCAAGGTGGAATTTCCTGAGGAAATGCTGATGACTGTTCCGGAGGAAAAGCGGGAAGCCCTTATGACCGCCCTTTCCCAGGATCCCCGTCCTGCATATCAGCAGGATCCGGAGCTGCCCTACGGCCTTGAGTTCGGGGGCCTTGATGTGCGCTTTCGGGTGAAGGAGGATACCCTCGTGGTATTTGAAGTGGCAAAGGCGGGAGAACAGCACCTTAAATAGCATATCAAACATATGATCCCCCGCACTGCGGGGGATTTTTGTTTTGTCGGGGAACGGTAAGCGGAACCCTTTCCTCCGCACCCGGACTTGCTTTTTTGAAAAGCGGGTGGACTGCCCAAACCTGCCTTTGTCATTGCGAACCAGTCCGCAGACTGGTGTGGCAATCCGTTTCTCCTGCGGATGGAGAAACTGTTGGCGGGGGGATCAGATAATACATACCAGCAACAAATTGTGAGGATATTACATTGCAAAGGCCGGTGAAGAGGGATATAATATTTTCGTATTTTGTTTTAGCATTTCCATCATCTGGGGGAAGATATGAAGCTGGGTTTTGATAACGAAAAATACCTGTCTTTGCAGTCCGAGCATATCAAGGACAGGCTCAGCCAGTTTGGCGGCAAGCTGTATATGGAGTTTGGCGGCAAGCTTTTTGACGACTTTCACGCGGCCCGCGTTCTGCCCGGCTTTGAGCCGGACAGCAAGATTCGCATGCTTATGCAGCTTGCTGAGGATGCGGAGGTTGTAATAGTAATAAACGCCGCAGATATCGAGAAGAATAAGGTGCGCGGCGATCTGGGCATAACCTACGATCTGGACGTTATGCGCCTTATCGATGCCTTCCGCAGCATAGGCCTTTACGTCGGCAGCGTGGTGCTCAGCCAGTATCAGGGCCAGCATGCGGCGGATGCATTCCAGCGGCGCCTGGAGCAGCTGGGCGTAAAGGTATACCGCCATTATCCCATCGTGGGCTACCCCACCAACGTTGAGCTTATCGTCAGCGAAGAGGGTTTCGGCCGCAATGAGTATATTCAGACCGAGCGCTCCATCGTTGTGGTTACCGCCCCCGGCCCCGGCAGCGGCAAGATGGCCACCTGCCTTTCTCAGCTTTATCATGAACATAAGCGGGGACAGCGGGCAGGCTATGCCAAGTTTGAGACCTTCCCAATCTGGAATCTGCCCCTTAAGCACCCCATAAACGTGGCATACGAATCCGCCACCGCAGACCTTGACGACGTGAACATGATCGACCCCTTCCATCTGGATGCATACGGGGTCACCACCGTGAATTACAACCGTGACGTTGAGGTTTTCCCTGTGCTCAATGCCATATTCAAGCGGATATACGGGGAATCCCCATATAAATCCCCCACGGACATGGGCGTAAACATGATAGGCAGCTGCATAACCGATGACGAGGTATGCCGGGAAGCCTCACGTCAGGAGATAATCCGCCGCTATTACGCCGCCATGTGCACCGCCCGTCAGGGCATGAGCGACAGCCGTCCTGCGGAAAAGATTCATCTGCTGATGAACCAGCTGGATATATCCGCCGCAAACAACCGACCCGTTGTGGCAGCCGCCATGGAAAGGGCAGAGCAGACCGCCCAGCCCGCCGCCGCAATACAGCTGCCGGATGGGGAAATAGTAACCGGCAAAACCAGCAAGCTCCTTGGCGCATCCTCTGCGGCGCTGCTGAATGCGCTGAAAAAGCTGGGGGGCATACAGGATGATATGCACCTTATCTCCCCCATAGTAATAGAGCCCATACAGGACCTTAAGGTAAACCATCTGGGCAATCATAATCCCAGGCTGCATGTGGACGAGGTGCTGATAGCCCTGTCCATATCCGCCGCCACCAATCCCACCGCCGAGATGGCCATGCGCCAGCTGGATAAGCTGAAGGGCTGCGAGGCCCATTCCAGCGTTATACTCTCCGGTGTGGATTCCAGCACCTTCCGCAAGCTGGGTCTCAACGTTACCTGCGAGCCCCGCTATCAGACCAAGAAGCTGTTCCATAAATAGCCCCTTTCTTGACAGCCAAACCGGGATAAGGGTAAAATTGTTTCAAAGGGCGGCGCCGGAGGAAAGCCCCGGGGCCGCTGTTTTATTATGACGTTTAAGGAGATGGGGGATATGAAAACCACTGCAAAAGACATACTGCTGCGCTATGCCGCAATCATAGCGGGCTGCCTTGTGTATGCGGCGGGCATCGCCATTTTCCTTGACCCGAACGGCCTTGCCCCCGGCGGCGTTACGGGTATCGCCATAATGATCTCCTATGCCACAAAGATACCCACAGGTACGCTGGTATTGATCATCAACATACCCCTGCTGATAATCGGCGCATGGAAATTCGGCCGTAATTTCCTCATGTATACCGTGTTTTCCACTGTCCTTTCCTCCCTTATGATAAACTGGCTGTCCGTCATATCATTGGGTCTGGGGGACAAGCTTTTATGCGGCATAGTGGGCGGCACCCTGATGGCAATAGGCATGGGCGTGGTATTCAAGTGCGGCGGCACAACCGGCGGCTCTGATATACTGATCAAGCTGCTGCGGCTGAAATACCGCCACCTTCGCACCGGCACCCTCTTTGCCATTACGGATACCGTAATAGTTGCGGTTTCCGCGCTGGTGTTCAAAAATATCGAAAATGCCCTTTATGCAGGCATTGCCCTTGCTGTTTCCAGCATAGTGCTGGACCTTGTGCTGTACGGCCCTGATGAAGCAAAGTCCGTAATGATAATCAGCGACAGGGCGCAGGATGTGGCAAAGCGCGTACTTGAGGAGCTGGATATAGGCGTTACCTACCTGCAGGGCAGAGGCGCATACACCGGCGCCGAAAAGCAGGTATTGCTCTGCGCCATGCGAAAGACCCTGTTCCCCAAGGTGCGCCAGATTGTGCAGCAGGAAGATCCTGCCGCCTTTATGATAGTATCCAATGCCACCGAGATTTTCGGCGAGGGTTTCAAGGATCACTTTACCGAGGAAATATAATTTATTTATACAGCGAATTTTTTCAGGAGGTTTACCTATGAACAGCAAAACTGACCTTTGGATAGACAGCCGCAGGGAGGAAATTATCGCCGCTCTGCAGAAGCTCATCACCTTCAGAAGCGTAAGCTGCCGCAGCGACCTGCCCGGCGAACCATTCGGCCCCGAATGCAAAAAGGCCCTTACCTATACCCTTGGCCTGTGCGAAAACATGGGCTTCAGGCCTGTGGATATGGATGGCTACATCGGCTATGCGGACTACGGCAAGGGAGAGGAAACTCTTGGCATACTTACCCATCTGGACGTTGTTCCCGAGGGGGATGGCTGGACAAAGGCAGGTCCCTATGAGGGCAAGGTAATTGACGGATGGATGGTTGGCCGCGGAACGTTGGATGACAAGGGCCCCGCAATCGCCTCTGTATATGCCCTTGCTGCCGTAAAGGAAGCGGGCTATGAATTCCGCCGCAATGTGCGCCTTATATTCGGCTGCGACGAGGAGACCGGCATGGGCTGCCTTACCCATTACATGGAGCATGAGCGCATACCTGATATCGCATTCTCCCCGGATGCCGAATACCCTCTGGTAAATTCCGAAAAGAACATATACCACTGCAAATTCACCTGCGAATATCCCTCTGCCATAACCGTAAAGGCGGGCACCGTTGTGAATGCGGTTCCCGGCTTTGCCGAAGCCTTCGTGCCCTGCGCCCTTGAGCAGGTACAGAGCGCCATGGCCGGCAAAGAGGGCCTTGAAGCCAGGGCAGCCGAAGGCGGAGCAACCATCCTTGCCACCGGCAGCGCCGCCCATGCTTCCACCCCTGAGTGCGGTAAAAACGCACTGCAGCTGCTGATGAATCTCCTTTGCCAGCTGCCCCTGCCCCAGGCAGACCTGGATGCCCTCAACAGCCTTAAGGCCGCCTTCGGCATGGAATACAATGGCGAATCCATAGGCCTTGACAAGAGCGATGAATCCGGCCGTCTCACCCTTAACCTGGGCCTGATGGACTGGAACGAAAAGGGCTACACCCTCAGCATTGACATCCGCGCACCCATCTCCGTGCTGGAAGATGAGATAAGCGAAAAGCTCGGCGCAGCTCTGCCCATGGCACAGCTTGGCGGCGTTTCCTTCAGCCATGGCCACTATGTACCCGAAGACAGCGAGCTGGTAAGCGGTCTGCTGAAGGTATACCGTGAGCGCACCGGCGATATGTCCGCTCCCAAGCGCATCGGCGGCGGCACCTATGCCCGTCATTTTGATACCGCCGTTGCCTTCGGTATCGAGCGCGAATACCGTGAAAACAGGCTGCACATGGTGGATGAAGCGTTGAACATGGATGACTTCATCGAGGATGTAAAGATAATGGCAGATGCCATCGTTGAGCTGGCCTGCGTAAAGTAGCGGAGGAGAAAGCCGTGAAGGTAAGGCTCAATGAGGATGCGGAGGTCGTCCGCATGGTAAAGGAGGGCCTTGAGGCCCGGGGCGGCTACTGTCCCTGCGTGCGGGAAACCAGCGAGGATACAAAGTGCATGTGCCGCCAGTTCAGAGAGCAGATCGCAGACCCTGACTTTGAGGGATACTGCCACTGCCTGCTGTATTACAAGGAAAAGTAAAAATGCACCAAAGGGCTGCGGAAATCCGCGGCCCTTTTTGTATGCAGCAGAGAAGATGGTGTGTCAACACACTAAATATGGAGCCAAGGGACGGATAACCAAGGAAAATTACCGTCGGATGATTGTGGGTTCTGATGAATTATGACAACATACTGCGGTGATATGTATGGCAACATACTATATCTGTGAAAACCGCCGGGAACAGCGGCCGTATGCGCTCAGTGCTGCGGCCGCGTTGCTGCGGATTTTTCGATGCGAAACAGTGCCATATGCCATCATGATTGTCGATAATGCCTGCGAACTGCTTAGCAGCAGGATGAGAAAGAGCTGCTGAATGGCCGGCATACCGCACATAGTATGCTAACATACATATTATATCGGTGCGCTGCACCTATTTTCGTCTTATCCTCACCCAGAAGCCGCTTCCGTCCCTTGAGCGCAGAAATCGGCCGTATCCGGCCGGCCTGATGTTTGACCCGTTGGCAGGCAGGGCATGAATAACGTAATCCGCCCCATGCATGCGGGCTTCTCCCTCAAGATAGCAGCGGTCTGTGCCGGGATACTCCACCCGCCGCCAGCGGGAAAAGGGAAACTCCCTTGGAAAGGGATTTGCCGCGGCATCGTTGGATGGGGCAGGAGGAGCATTCGGCGGCTCACGGGGGAAAAGCTCCCCCGCCTTTTGCACTATTTCCATAAGCAAGGCGCGTCGTAGCCACGTCGTTC
>JAZNUG010000178.1:0-8269 GCA_045592165.1 Clostridia bacterium
CATATCGATATCAGAAGCGGACTCGGGATATTCCTCGGCAAAGTGCTCGATAACTTCGGCCTTAACCTGCTCGCTGCGCTCCTCACGCACCTTGCGGTCAAAGGTATCCAGCTGCCACTCTACCTTCTCGCGGGAGTATTCACGAACCTTCTCGGTGAACTCCTCATCGGGCTTGTAGATGTTTACTTCCATCTTGGGCTTGCCGCACTCGGCTGCAATGCTCTCGATGAAGGCAACGATCTTCTTTATCTCTTCATGTGCCAGCAGGATAGCGTCCAGCATTTCCTTTTCGGTCAGCTCGTTTGCACCGGCCTCAACCATCATAACGGCATCCTTGGTGCCGGCAACGGTCAGGTTCAGGCGGCTGTTTGCGCGCTGCTGCTGATCGGGATTGATAATGTATTCGCCGTCCACCATGCCAACTGCTACTGCACCGATGGGGCCCATGAAGGGGGCATCGCTGATAGCCAGAGCGGCGGATGCGCCTACCATACCCAGAATTTCGGGCTGTACATCGGGATCGCAGGAAAGAACGGTTGCGATTACCTGGATGTCATTGTAGAAGCCCTTGGGGAACAAAGGGCGGAGAGGACGGTCGATAAGACGGCTGGACAGGATAGCCTTCTCGGAAGGACGACCTTCGCGCTTGATGTAACCGCCGGGAATCTTGCCTACGGCATACATTTTTTCTTCGAACTCGATGGAGAGGGGGAGGAAATCAACGCCGTCACGGGCGGACTTTGCTACGGTTGCATTAACCATAACAACTGCATCACCCACGCGAACAAATGCGCTGCCGCCGGCCTGCTCACAGTATTTACCGGTTTCGATGGTCAGGGTCTTGCCTGCCAGCTCCATAGAATAAACTTTTCCCTGCATATTCATGCTCCTTTTTTCATTTTCATTATAAACCAATTTATTATACATTATTTATCCCGTAAAGGCAAACAAAAATAGGGCAAAAACACAAAAAAATCCCCCGACTTTTCGGGGGATTTTGATTTGTTGATCATTGCTGCCGCCAAAGGGTTAGGCGATGGCGTTTGCGGCGTTGTACCTGCGCTTCTGAATGACATAAATGGCAGCTACGATTACAAAACCGATGATATCGGATACGGTGCCGGGGATGATCATGCCGAGACCTCCGCCGATGAGCAGTATTGTCTCATACCACTTGCAGTGATCCTGTACGAAGCCTGCAAGGCCGCCGGAAAGGGCATACATACCGATAAGAGCGGTAAGCACATTCTGCGCGATGGCAAAAACAGTGGTGTCTATCATCAGCATGGCAGGATTCAGCACAAAGATGTAAGGAACGATAAATGCACCTATTGCTATCCTCGTAGCATTTACACCCGTCTTGAATGCATCGCCCTTTGCTATTGCAGAACCTGCCATTGCGGCCAGCGCAACAGGGGGAGTAATGTCTGCAACAATACCAAAGTAGAATACAAACAGGTGTGCGCTCATTACTATGGCCATGGTGGGCTCGGTTACGGGAATACCCTGCATGCCGCAGACCATGGAGATGATAGCGGGAGCACAGATGGTGGAAGTAATCAGGTAGTTTGCCGTGGTGGGCACGCCCATGCCGAGAACTATGGAGGACAGCATGGTGAAGAACAGCAGCAGGTAAATATTGTTGCCTGCTATTCTTGCAAGGCCGGTTGCAAACTTAAGGCCGAGACCGGTAAGGGTAACGGTACCTACGATCATACCCGCCATTGCGCATGCTATGGCAACGGTCAGTACGCTGCGGGAGCCGCTCTTGAGGGCATCTACGATTTCATAGGGATCAAATCCCAGTGCACTCTCAATCCACTTATATGCGGAAGGAGCATCCTTTACCTTAAGGCCGCGGATTATGCAGATTACAAGCCATATGCCTATTGCGATAAGGGCATAATGGGTAAAGTGAATATTCATATTCATTCCAACTATCATTGCCCCTACGGGAATGACAGCCAGCCAGTTGATGCTGCAGGCAATAAGGGAAGTAACGATAGCGCCCAGAGCAGCATAAGTCGGGGTAACCTTTACGGACAGCATGTAGATCATAAATATCAGAGGCAGCAGCAGATGGCCGCGCTCTTTCATTACCTGTCCTACCTTGGGTATATCTTCATCAGCCATGCCCTTGAGGCCAATCTTGCGGGCTTCATGGTGTACGCTGATAAGTATGCCGGAGAAGTAAAGTATTGCGGGGATTATTGCTGACTTAACAACCTCTGCGTAGGTAAAGCCGGTGCTTTCTGCCATCAGGAAAGCAGCAGCGCCCATGATGGGAGGCATCAGCTGTCCGCCGGTGGAAGCAGCCGCTTCAACAGCGCCAGCAAACTCCGGCCTGTAGCCAAGCTTCTTCATGGCAGGAATGGTGAAGGAGCCGGTGCTTACAGTATTTGCTACGGAGGATCCGGATACAGTGCCCTGAAGAGCAGAGGAGATTACCGCAACCTTTGCGGGACCGCCCACCTTCTTGCCGGCAATCGCGTTTGCAAGATCGATGAACAGCTTGCCTACGCCGGTCTTCTCAAGGAACGCACCGAAGAGTATAAACAGGAATATAAAGGTGGATGATACGCCGAGAGGAGTACCGAATACACCGCTGAGGGTGAAATACATATGGTTTACAACCTGGCGTATGCTGTATCCCCTGTGGCCGAAGGAACCGGGGATAAGATTGCCGAACAGCGCATACAGCAGGAAGCAGCATACGATGATGAGTATGGGCATGCCAACTACGCGGCGGCAGGCCTCAAACAGCAGCAATATACCCACAACGCCGATTATGATATCGAAGGTGGTATAGTTGCCTACGGCCTTGATGATATACTCGTAATTGAAGGGGATATACAGCACTACCGCAGCGGCAACTACGGCCAGCACGTAATCATACCATTCTACCCTGTCCTTGCGCATATGCTTTCCTGCAGGATACAGCAGGAATACCAGCGCCATGGCAAAGGCCAGATGTATGGAACGGAGCATCTGGGCAGGTATGGTCCAAATGCTGGTATAAATCTGAAACAGCGCAAACGCAATAAGTATTGCGCCTATAACAAGGGATACGGTCTTGGGCAGTTTATTTCGGTAAGCCGATTCCCTGTCATACTCCTCAAGCACTGCAGCGGCCTCAAGAGCAGCTATTTCATCTTCGCTCATTCCTGTGGTGTCCACGTTGAGCTTAATCTCATGTTTTTTTGCCAATTTTTCTTTTTTCTTGAATATGCTCATCACGATTTCTCCGGGTTGAATTATTTACAGTCGATATTGTGGATAATTGCGGAAATAAGGTTTATCCTTTCAATGCTCAGCTTTACAAACGCCGTACCCTGTGCCTCGTCTCTCAGGCTTATCTCTTTATCCCTGTACAGAAGATGATGGTCAGGCACCTCCTGCAGCATTATGGGAATGAAATTATCCTCCTGCACCTCATCAATGCCGGTTATAAGGAAGCCATCCTCGGTATTGTGCATTTCGGTGCCTATGCCGTCTGCTATTACTGGCATACCTGCGCCGAAGGAAGTGAAAAGGCTGGTGCGGGTGATAAGCTGCTGCCCCGTCCATTCCATCTCATCCGTAACGTAGCTCAGGTTAACGGAATGAGTAAAGCGGAGCTTAAAGGTTTCTTTTGGCTCAATGGGTACCGCCAGCATAAGCTTGTTGCTGTGATATCCTCTGAGGGTCAGTCTTGTGTATGCCGGCGTTAAAAATATTAACGCCAATATAACAATTATCAGGGGAGCAAGGAACTTGCTCCCCCTTTTTTTATTTGTTGTTTTATCAACAGGGCTCATTCAGTTCCGGGCCAATTACATGAGACCCTTCTCGGTGAAGTACTTTACAGCACCGGGATGATAATCTACAGTTACGCCGTCAAATGCGGACTCAAGAGTTACGTCGTTGCCGCGGGCATGGCCGGCAACAAGAGCGTCCTGATTTTCGAAGAGGGTCTTGGTGATGTTGTATACTACTTCCTCATCCAGATCCTTGGTGCAGGCCAGGATAGCCATCATTGCTACGCTGTCGGCAGCGGCTACGCCGTATACATCCTCACCGATGGTGGTCTTGGCGTAGAAGGGATAGGAAGCGATAAGGTTGTCAGCGATTTCGCCGTCGATGGGCACAACTACGATATCAGTGTAGTTAGCCAGCTCAGTGATGGCGCTGTTGGGCAGAGCGGAGGTTGCGAAAGCAGCGTCAACGGTGCCGTTCTGCATAGCGGTGGAAGCTTCGGAGAAGCTGAGGTACTGTACATCGAAATCGTCATAGCTGAGGCCTGCAGCGGCAAGAACCTGCTGAGCGTTAACCTCAGAACCGGAACCCTGGTCGCCTACGCATACCTTCTTGCCCTTGAGGTCGGCAATGGAGGTGATGCCGCTGGCCTTGGTGGCTACCAGCTGTACAGCTTCGGGATACAGGGAAGCGATCGCACAGAGGCTATCCATTGCGCCATCTTCGGCCATGGTCTCGGTGCCGGTCACGGCATACTGGAGAACGTCGTTCTGGAGAATAGCAAGGTCAGCTTCCTTATTGTTAAGGGAGCGGGCGTTTGCTGCGGAAGCGCCGGAAGTGGTTGCGGTTACTTCTACGTTTTCGATCTTCTCGGTCAGTACGTTTGCAATAACGCCGCCGAACGCATAATAGGTACCTGCATCGCCGCCGGTCACCATTACCAGACGATGTACGTCGCTGGCTGCGCCGGAACATGCGGCAAAGGACAGAGCCATGGTCAGAACCATCAGGATTGCAATCAATTTCTTCATTTTTTTCCTCCAAATATTTTAATATAGTTGCATACTTGCGTCCTTGTATCCTTGTATACAATAGCACATTGCGCTGACCTTTGCAAGAGTCTTTCAAAAGAATTTGTTAACACCATACTCAATTGGCATTGTCAGCCATAAAGCGTATTTAACCGCCTTTCAGTTTATGTTACAATTCAAATATGAATAATATTACCCGACAGACAAAACATCTTACCATAGGCATGCTGGCTCACGTGGATGCCGGCAAAACCACCCTGTCCGAAGGGCTGCTGTATACCGCAGGAGCTCTGCGGAGTCTTGGCCGGGTGGATCATCAGAATGCCTTTCTGGATACCCATGGGCTGGAAAAAGAGCGGGGCATCACCATATTCTCCAAGCAGGCCGTAATGGAGCTTGGTGATATTTCCGTTACCCTGCTGGACACCCCCGGCCATGTTGACTTTTCCACCGAGACCGAACGCACCCTTCAGGTACTGGATTATGCCATCCTGGTCATCAGCGGCGGAGTACAGGCTCACACCCGTACCCTGTGGCAGCTGCTTGAGCGCCATGGAGTTCCTGTATTTATATTCGTAAACAAAACCGACCTGCCCGGGCCGGACAAGGCTGAAATGCTGTCCGCCCTGCGGGAAGGCCTTCATGACGGCTGCGTGGATTTTACCGAGGAATCCTCCCTCCATGAATCCGCCGCAATGTGCTCAGAATCCCTTATGGAAGCATTCCTGGAAAGCGGACAGCTTACGGATGACCAGCTTGCCTGGGGAATACTCCACCGCGATATTTTTCCCGTATATTTCGGCTCTGCCCTTAAAATGGAAGGCATTGCCGAATTTCTCCGGGGCATCGGCCGCTACGTCCGCTGCCGCAGCTATCCCGAAAGCTTTGGCGCGAAGGTATTCAAAACCACATACGACGGCAGCAACCGCCTTACATGGATGAAGATAACCGGCGGCAGTCTGTCCGTAAAGGACATCCTCACCAACCGCACCGCCACCACTCAGCAAGATGCTCTGTGGGAAGAAAAGGCCGATCAGATACGCATTTATTCCGGAGCAAAGTTCACCCCTGTGCAGACAGCGGAAGCAGGCACAATATGCGCCGTGTGCGGCCTCAGCCGCACCTATCCCGGTCAGGGACTGGGCTTTGAGCTGGATGACCGGCCGCCGACGCTGGAGCCCGTGCTGTCATACAGGCTGCTTTTCCCCGAAGGCACAAACCTTCCCGATGCATATCAGAAACTCAAGCGGCTCCACGAGGAAGACCCTCAGCTGCATCTTGTATGGGATGAACAGCACAGGGAAATTCAGGCTCGCCTTATGGGCGAGGTACAGCGGGAAGTACTGCAGTCTGTTATAAAGGAACGCTTCGGCCTTGATGTATCCTTTGGCGCAGGCACCATACTATATAAAGAAACAATCTCCGCTCCCGTGGAAGGCATAGGCCATTATGAGCCCCTCAAGCACTTTGCCCATGTGCGGCTGCTGCTGGAGCCTTTACCCCGGGGCAGCGGACTGGTATTTGACACCGGCTGCAGCGAAGATGAACTGGACAGAAACTGGCAGCGGCTGATACTTACCCATCTGCAGGAAAAGCAGCACCGGGGCGTGCTCACCTGCTCCCCCATCACGGATATGCGCATAACCCTCCTTGGCGGCAAGGCACACCTGAAGCATACCGAGGGCGGCGATTTCCGTCAGGCCACATACCGGGCGGTGCGTCAGGGACTGATGCAGGCAGAATCCATCCTGCTGGAGCCGTACTATGACTTCCGCCTTGAGCTGCCCTCAGAAAACCTCGGCCGGGCAATCACCGACATACGCCGCATGAACGGAGAAACGGATATGCCGGCCGGTTCCGGCGATTCTGCTCTGCTTACAGGCAGCGCGCCTGTTTCCGCCATAGCCGACTATGCCCGGGAGGTATCCTCATACACCCACGGCCTTGGCAGGCTTACCCTTTCCCCCGGCGGATACCGCCCCTGCCATGATTCGGATGATGTGATCGCAAGGCTGGGCTATGATCCCGAGGCGGATTTGGACAATTCACCCGATTCGGTATTCTGCAGCCACGGCGCAGGCTTTGTGGTGAAATGGAATGAACTTATCCCCCACCTTACCCGTCAGGAGCAGCAGGAACAGCCCCGGCCCATCTACCGCAGAACGCCGGATACAGACGACGAACTGATGGCCATATACGAGCGCACATACGGCCCTGTAAAGGACCGCACTTTCCTGTTAAGAAGGCGGCCGGAGCAGATTTCGGATACCGCCGCCATGCTGAAAAACATGGACCCCGGGGAAAGCTATCTGCTGGTGGACGGCTACAATATCATCTTTGCCTGGGATGACCTTAGGGCAATGGCCCGGGAAAACATTTCCCTTGCCAGAGAGACCCTCATACGGATGCTTGTAAACTATCAGGGCTATAAAAAATGCAACCTTATTCTTGTATTTGACGCATACAAGGTGAGCGGCGGCGAGGAAAAAGTGGAAACCAACGGCGGCATATACATCGTCTATACAAAGGAAGCGGAAATTGCCGACGTTTATATCGAGCGGGTCACAAATGAACTGAAAAAAGCCACCGGACTTGTGCGGGTTGCCACATCCGACGGCCTTGAGCAGCTGATAGTGCTGGGCAGAGGCGCGCTGCGGATTCCCGCACGGGCATTCCGCGAGGAAGTGGACAGAGCCTGCGGAGAAATGAGCGAACTTATGGCATCCATGCGTGCCCAAAACAGGGGGACTTACAGCATATGGCAGACGCTGAAAGACAACAGCTGATAAACCGCTTTGAGGAGCTTGCCGACAGGGCAGACAGACAGGGTTTCTGGACAGATACGGAATTTCTCACCCTCGGGGAGCAGGATACCCTGTGTACCCTGCGGCTTGCCGTGCCATACACCCTCCATGCAGGGTACCCTGACGGAGAGCGCAAGGTGGCGGCCTTTGGCAGCGAGGAGCTTTTCGGCTGCAGCTATCCCTCCCCTATCCAATGCGTAAAAATAGCCCCTGCATCCCAGAAATTTGCAGATCAGCTTACCCACAGGGATTTCTTGGGCGCGCTGATGGGCCTGGGAGTGCGCCGGGAGGTGATGGGAGATATACTCATCGCAGACAACGTGGGCTATCTCTTCTGCCTTGACTCCATCGCCCCATACATTATCGACACCCTTACGGAAGTAAAGCGCACCACAGTGCGCTGTTCCTTCTCTGAGCCGCCCGCAGCCCTATTGGAACCGCCGCCCATCACTTCTGTGGTGATACCCTCGGAGCGGCTGGACGCCATAATCTCAGCTGTATACCTCCTCTCCCGCAATGCCAGCAAGGAACTGATACAGCAGGGGCGGGTATTCATAAACAGCCGCCTTGTGCAGAACGCCTCCGCCTCCCTATCCCCCGGGGCGCTGATCTCGGTGCGGGGCAAGGGCAGATTTGTTTACGAAGGCATCGAGCGGGAAACAAAAAAAGGCAAAATCCGGGTAAAGGTAAGAGTATACT
>JAZNUG010000179.1:0-2629 GCA_045592165.1 Clostridia bacterium
TGTGGTCAGGAAAAGGGACGCAGAGCGGGCACAGAGAATACCGCCGGTATAGTTGGCCTTGGCGCGGCTGTTGAGCTGTCCTGCGCACATATGGAAGAAAATGCCAGGCGTATGACCGCCCTAAGAAACAGGCTCATGGAAGGCATCGAGCGGGAGATCTCTGAGGTAAAGCTCAACGGACACCGTACAGAGCGCCTGCCCAATAACGTAAACTACAGCATCCGCTATATCGAGGGCGAGTCTATACTGCTGATGCTGGATATGAACGGCATCGCCGCTTCCTCAGGCTCTGCCTGTACCTCAGGCTCCCTTGATCCTTCCCACGTGCTGCTGGCGCTGGGCCTTGATCACGAAACCGCCCACGGCTCGGTTCGTCTCACCCTTGGAGATGAGACCACCGAGGAGGATATCGATTACGTTATCGATGTGCTTAAGAAAACCGCCGAAAAGCTTCGCGTGATGTCCCCCCTTTACAAGGGCTAATATGGATAAATTCTTCAAGGAGATTAAATAATATGTATACCGAAAAAGTATTGGATCATTTCAGCAACCCCCGCAACATGGGCGAGGTTGAAGGCGCAAACGGCGTCGGCACCGTAGGCAATGCCAAGTGCGGCGATATAATGCAGATTTCTCTCAGGATAAACGATGAGGGCGTTATCGAGGATGTGGGCTTCAAGACCTTTGGCTGCGGCGCAGCTATCGCCACCAGCTCCATGGCTACCGAGATGATAAAGGGCAAAACTATCGACGAAGCTCTGCAGCTGAGCAACTCCGCCGTAGTGGAAGCGCTGGAAGGTCTGCCCCCTGCAAAGATTCACTGCTCCGTATTGGCCGAGGAAGCCGTAAAGGCGGCGCTGGAAGACTACTACAAGCGCAGGGAAGAGGCAAAGTAACCCTTCCTTACATAACTTAACATCAGCCATAGCACTCCTTTCGGGGCATACTATTTCCCGAAAGGAGTGTGTTTATGAGGACTGTAACATTTATGGCAGGCGTTGCGGCGGGAATGGTGCTGGCAGGCGCCGCACTGTCCACGGCTTATCCCGATGTGCCCAGACGAATGGAGCGGGATGCCCGCAGGATGATGCGCCATGGGAAGAGAATGATGTGCGGTATGTTTGAATAACGCTGCACCGGTTCAGCAAAGGACGCCGGCGGCCCGCCTGTATCAGGAGGGCCGCCGGTCTTTTATGGGAAAATACGCAAGAATATGTACGGTATGTAAATACGCAGGTAAAATTTGACATACGTGCCCTGTGTGTATTTACAAGGATATGGTAAAAGGGTATAATTCAAATAACCAGATGGAGGTTTATGCATATGAGCGACCAAACCAACCAAACCGTACATTTCAGAATACAGAATGAGCGCACCAAGGCCGGCGATGTGTTGGTGCAGGTGTATAAGGCCATGTCCGAAAAGGGCTATGATCCGGTAAATCAGATAGTGGGTTATCTTATCTCCGGCGATCCTACCTACATCACCAGCTATAACAATGCCCGTTACCTTATCCGTATGCTGGAAAGGGACGAGCTGCTTGAGGAGCTTGTGAAGTTTTATATCGACAACCACGGCCCCCTGGAAGGTTAATTTAAAATTTACTCAGCAAAAACAGGGCCGCATATTACTGCGGCCTTTTTGAAAGGAATATCTGCCATGATGAGAGTGCTGGCCCTGGATATAGGGGATAAGCGCATAGGAGTAGCCGTAAGCGATCCTCTGGGAATAACTGCTCAGGGGCTGGAAACATATACCCGCACAGGCGACCTTGACAAGGATACGGATTATCTCGTTGCCCTTGCAAATAAATATAAGCCCGTACGGCTGCTTTTCGGCATGCCCCGCAATATGGACGGCAGCTATGGCTTTGCCAGCGAAAAGGTAAAGGATTTCGCCGCCGCCGTATGCGCCAAGTGGGACGGCGAGCACGCCTTTTACGATGAGCGCCTTACCACAGTTGAAGCGGAGCGTGTGCTGTGCGAGGCAGAGCTGGATTGGCGCAAACGCAGGAAGGTAGTGGATAAGGTTGCCGCCGTGGTAATTCTTCAGGGCTATCTTGCCACCAACCCCAAGCTGTAATTTCATTATATTTACAAGGAGATACATAAAATGAACGAAGAAATCCGCGAAGTTGCCCTGCTGGACGAGGACGGCAAGGAAACCAGATTCGAGCATATACTCACCTTCCTTTATGAAGGCGGCCGCTATGTTGCCCTGTGCCCCATTCAGGAGGACAGCTCCATGGAAGAGGACGAGGCAGAGGTAATCATGCTGCAGATCGTCAGCGAAAACGGCGAGGACACCTATAAGAGCATCGAAAGCGAAGTGCTGCTCAATGAGGTGTTCGATGCATTCCTTGAACTCATGGAGGAGATAGAAGAAGGCGAGGAGGAATAATGGAGCCCAAGACCAGCAGAAAAAAGGCAAAAACCGTATCCGCTTTGCTGTGGATCGCCGTTGTGTTGTGCCTGATTGGCGTAATAACAGCGGTCAGAGCCAGCGGAGTATATTTAATGCTGATTTCACTTGTCTTTACCTTTTATACCGCATACCGTATGGATCAGGTGTGCAGATGTCCCCACTGCGGTACGCATTTCAGAGGGCTGGACGGCACAAAGCCAAACGC
>JAZNUG010000180.1:0-5711 GCA_045592165.1 Clostridia bacterium
TCTTCCTAAGACCGCTTGGCCTCCGACTTCCCACGCCCAAACCGGTAAGGACGGCGCCTCCCGTAATAGAGCTGCCCGTCGAAACTCCCTGCCCCACCGGCTGAGGAGGCTAGGATTGATCGCCGGATACGGCGATGAGAAAAACCGATAAACCCCTATGATGATATCCGAAAAGGCCTGACCTTTTCGCCAAGCACAGCGTTTACGGAAAAAGGAGAAATCACCTATGAAAAAGCTGTCCCTTGCCCTTGCGGCTCTGATGCTGCTGAGCATGCTGAGCGGATGCTCCATGCTGCCCTTCGGAAATGAAGCCGAAGAGGCGGTTGTGGAAGACCCCGTCGTTGAGGAAGAAACTCCCATATACTATTACATGACCGCCGATGAGCTTAAGGCCAAGATTGAGGCCGGCGAAAACATGGTGGTGGTTGATATTCAGCCCGAGGAATACTACGAGCAGGCACATCTGCCCGGTTCCATTCCCACCTATGCCTACCCCGCCGATACCGATGAGCTGCGCGGCAGACTGGATGCGGCAATCGAAAGCATCGACGCCTGCACCGATCCCGTTGTTATAATCGGCATGGGCGGCAAGACCGGCGCGGAAAACGCCGCCGAGTACTACTCCCTCAAGGGAGTGCCTGCAGAGCGTCTGTTTGTTCTGGAGGGCGGCTCCGTAAGCTGGCCCTATGACGAGCTGATGTGGTACCGCATAGATTATCAGTACATGAGCCCCGATGAGCTTGTGGAAAGATTCGACAAGAAGCAGGGCGTTGTGCTGATCGACGTCCGCCCTGAGGAAAACTACAAGGCAGGCCATCTGCCCGGCGCAATCTCTACCAATTCCTATCCCAACAACACCAAGGAACAGTGGGCAGCCCTCAGCGAGCTTAAGGCTCAGGTTGAAAGCACCCTGGATCCCGTTGTTATCATCGGCATGAACGGCAAGGAAGGCGCAGAGAATGCCATCAGCTATTTTGCCTCCGAGGGCGTGGATGAGCGCAAGTTCCACATACTTGAGGGCGGCGGCAACAACTGGCCCCATCCCGATATGCTGGACATCATGCCCACCTATCAGTACATTGAGCCTGCCGACCTGAAGGCCAAGATAGATGCCGGCGAGGGCATGATACTGCTCTCTGTGCAGACTAAGGAAAACTACCGCGAAACCGGTCATCTGCCCAACTCCATTGCCACCTATGCCTTCCCCGCAAACACCGCTGAGCTCCGCGAAAATCTGGATGACGAAGCGGATGCACTGAAGGAAAACAACCTGCCCATTTACGTAATGTGCCACGGCGGCAAGGATGGCGCGTTCAACTCCATTACCCATTACGTAAACAAGCACGATATCGACCAGACCCGCTTCTTTATCATCAAGGGCGGCATCACCGCATGGCCCTTCAAGGAAATGCTGGTGCTGGGAAGAGATTAATCTTACAGACTGCTGAGCTTACTGCCCCGATGCCTGTGCATCGGGGCTGTTTTTTTGCAGGGGGAAGGGATTGCTGCCGGGTATGAAAACCGCAAAGAATCCAAAGGATCACGGGGAATTCCGCTTAGCGGAGTCCGCCGGGGCGAGGGCGGAGCCGGAAAAATTCACTTTGCTTGAATATGCAGGTATTCTGTGGTAAAATCCACTTAACTATTGCGATAGCATATAAAGGAGTAATAACCATGAAGAACGTATACGATGTGCTGGCCGAGAGAGGTTTTCTCAAGCAGTGTTCCCATCCCGAAGAGCTGCGGGAATTGCTGGGCAAGGAAAAGGTAGCCTTTTATATCGGCTTTGACCCCACTGCGGACAGTCTGCATATCGGACACTACGTTGCCCTGATGACCATGGCTCATATGCAGCGCGCAGGCCATCTGCCCATAGTTCTGCTGGGCGCAGGCACCGCCGTAATCGGCGATCCCTCCGGCAAGAGCGATATGCGCCGCATGATGACCACCGAGGAGATCGACCACAACGCCTCCTGCTTCCAGAAGCAGATGGGCAGGCTTATAGATTTTTCCGAGGGCAAGGCCATTGTTGCCAACAACGCAGACTGGCTCCGTCCCCTCAATTACCTTGAGTTCATGCGTGATATCGGCGTGCATTTCTCCGTAAACCGCATGCTCACCTTCGAATGCTACAAGCAGCGCATGGAAAAGGGCCTCACCTTCTTTGAGATGGGCTACATGCTTATGCAGAGCTACGACTTCCTGGAGCTGAACAGGCGGTATAACTGCGTGCTGCAGATGGGCGGCGACGATCAGTGGAGCAATATGCTGGGCGGCGTGGAGCTGATCCGCAAGAAGGACCAGAAGCCCGCCTACTGCCTGACCACTTCCCTCCTCACCACCAGCGAGGGCAAGAAGATGGGCAAAACCGAAAAGGGAGCCCTGTGGCTGGATGCAAACAAGACCAGCGTTTACGATTTCTATCAGTACTGGCGCAATGTTGACGATGCGGACGTTGAAAAGTGCCTGAGCCTTTTAACCTTCATCCCCATGGAGGAAGTAAAGGCCCTGTGCGCCGAGGGCGGCGCCGCATTGAACAACGCCAAGAAGGTGCTGGCATTTGCCCTTACCGAGCAGGTGCATGGCACTGAAGAAGCCGAAAAGGCCAAGGCCGCAGCAGAGGCTCTCTTCGGCGGCGGCGGAGATATCTCCAACATGCCCACCGTAGCTCTCACCGCAGAGGACATTGAAGCCACCGGTCTTCGCGTTACCGATCTGCTGGTAATGGGCAAGCTGGCAAAGAGCAAGTCCGATGCCCGCAGGCTCATCGAATCCGGCTCCGTACAGGCGGATGACGTAAAGGTGGAGGATGTATACGCAGCAATCGAGGAAGCAAAGCTTTCCGACGGCGTGATCCTCAAGAAGGGCAAGAAGGGCTACGTACGCATAGTCCGCGCATAGGAGTTTATAGTTCACCCTAAATGACAGGCTACCGCTCAGTGGATAAAAGCTCCGAAACGGAGTACATAATCAACCGCTCAAGGTTTATAGGACGCTGCTTCCCCGTCACAAGCGAGGAGGCAGCCCTTTCCCTGCTTGGGGATATCCGCAAAAAGCACTGGGATGCCACCCACAACTGCTTTGCCTACCGCATTGGGCAAACCGCCTCCATCGCCCGCTTTTCGGATGATGGTGAGCCGGGGGGCACCGCAGGCATGCCCATAATGGAGGTGCTCCGCTCAAAGGAGCTGACAGACGTTCTGGTGGTGGTGACCCGCTATTTCGGCGGAGTGCTGCTGGGTGCGGGCGGCCTTGTTCGGGCCTATTCCCGAAGCGCCGCAGACGCTGTTGCGGAGGCAGGCATAGTCAGCTACATTCCCGCAAAGCAGCTTAGCGTTTCCATGGATTATTCCCGCTACGGAAGCATGGAGCAGTACATCCGCGCCAACCTGCAGGTGGATGATGTGGAATTCATGGAAAACGTCACCATGCGGATAACCGTTGCCGAGGACAGGCTGGATACATTCATAAAGGACATGACCGAGCGCAGCGACGGCAGATGCATACCTCAAATAACAGGGGAAAGTTACCTGAGGGTGAGGGAAATTTAAATTTTCTTGGCGGATACTGGCGCAAAGACATATTGTATTATATAATCAGGATGAGTTTATATGCTCATCCTTTTGCTTTTCGCAAAAAATGTATTGCATTTTTGCGAGGGAACAGTCTTTCCCTCTCGCCCCATGGGCTCCCGGGCGGGAAAGCCTGCAGGGAATCAAAGCCGCTGGCTTTGTTCCGCTTTCGCCGCACCTGTCGCCGAAAGCGGATAAAAGTCAAGGGTGCCCCTTGACAATCCCGATGCACCGGGGTTGTTGCTTCCGCCGGTTTTAAGGTGCAGCATGTATTCACGTTATATTCAGATGAACTTATTAGGAGCTGAATCAGTTATGCTTAAAAGGATAATCCCCTTTGTATTGGCCCTGGCCATGATATTCCCCATGGGAGTTGCATTCGCCTCATCTTCCGCCTCCGCCGCAATAGTGCCCGTATCCATGACTACGGCCGGCGAAGGCACCGTCTCTGTTACGCTGGTAAACGAAAACCAGGCGGCAGAGGACGGCACAGGCACCCCCCTTACGGATATAGTCATATTCTCCCCCATGTATCCCGAAATGTATTTCGGCACAGAGGGCGCATCCGTAGCCCCGGGGCAGAGCCAGTCCTTCTCCTGCAAGTATTTCTTTACCGAGGAAATGCTGGATACCGATGTACCCCTTGCGGTCAGCTGGATTGACGGAGAAAACGCCAAGAGCAAGGATCTTACCGTAAAGGTGCAGCGCACCAAGGCCAGCTCCGTTGCCCTTACCCGTGTTGCCAGCTCCAAGCAGGCCTCCCCCGGCGAGGAGATCACCCTCACCTATACCGTATCCAATACCGGCATGACACCCATCACCCTCACCTCCCTTGTGGACAGGGAAATAGGGGGCAAGTCCTCCATACTCAAGGAAAAGGTAACCATTGAGGGCGGCGCAAAGCACGATCTGCAGTATGTATACAAGATGGGCCGCAACACCGTGGAATCCCTTCCCGTAATAACCTACAAGGACGAGGCCACCGGCGAGGAGATGACTGCCGAGGCATCACCCATCACCCTGGGCATGATAAGCTCCAAGATTTCCGTTGAGGTCATTCAGGGCGATGCCACCGCAAACGGCGTATTGTTCACCCTTAACCTTACCAACAACGGCAATCAGCGCATCAGCGGCATAGTTATCACCGACGATCTGGGCAACAGAGTCAATGCCGATGCATTCGCCCTTGCAGTAGGCGAAAGCCGCCAGCTTACCTATAACGTTCTCACGGATGCCGAAAGATACGTCCTGTTCAATATCTCCGGCGAAACCGCCGCAGGCGACGACTACGAGGACAAGACCAAGAGCTACGTTGTAAGAAAGTACATCGACCCCAGCCTGCTGGGCATTGAGCTTACCGCCGCCGTTACCGATACCCTCAACTCCGCAGGCTCTGTGGAGATAAAGTTTGATATCAACAACACCGGCACCATGGAAATGAAGGACCTTGTCATTTCCGAAGTGACCGTGGAAATAGCAGAGGACGGCACCGAACAGCAGAAGCTTACCGAGCTTTACCGCACCGAAACAATCCCCACAGGCACATTCTCCGTACCCGTTACCCTGTATGTGGGCCAGCCCCGGGATCTTGCATTCCTTGTGGAAATGAAGGACCCCGCCGGCAATCCTTACAGCTACAATACCTACGTTACCGCAGATTACCTTGGCGTTGGCAATGTTGAGGAAACCCCTCAGGCCCAGCAGAGCGCCATAAATACCCTTGGCGCATCCGTTGGCGATTCCATCAACAAGGCTCTCACCGTTGCCCTCATAGTGCTGGGCGTGCTGGTGGTGGTATCCGTAATCGCCATGATAGTACTTTCCGCCCTGGAAAAGAAGCAGCGCCGTGAAGCTGCCCGCAGGCGCGCTGCCCGCGAGCGCCGGGCAAGGCTGGAGCAGGATATGGCAAGGGAAAACGCCGCAAGAAGGCGGAGATAGAGTTGAGTGAGCATTCTGCTTTTTCTCTTTCTTTTCACGGGAAAAGAAAGAAGAAAAAGCAGCAAAAAGAGGGCGGAGCGGAGCGCCCGCAGTGCGGGGAGGAGCGAGGCGGAAGCCCAGAGAGCAAGGGAGCCAAAGGAAGCCGCTCCGTCGGCAACGTATGGCGACCATTGCGAACTGAGAGGTCGAATGACATTAGAA
>JAZNUG010000181.1:0-20981 GCA_045592165.1 Clostridia bacterium
AATTCAGAAGGTACGCAGCCAGTGGATGCTCAAGATAACCGAGTATGCCCAGCGTATTATCGACGATCTGGACGACCTTGATTTCATCGACCGCGTAAAGATCCAGCAGAAGAACTGGATCGGCCGCAGTGAAGGCGCAGAGATCACCTTCCCCATCGAGGGTTATCCTGAGGGATTGAAGGTTTACACCACCCGCTGCGATACCCTTTTCGGCGCAACCTACATGGTAGTATCCCCCGAGCATCCCATCGTGGAAGCCATGAAGGATGTTATCGAGAACATGGACGAAGTCCGCGCCTATCAGCAGGCAGCTGCCCGCAAGAGCGATCTGGAGCGTTCTGAGCTGAACAAGGATAAGACCGGCGTTCTGCTTAAGGGCCTCAAGGCTACCAACCCCGTAAACGATCAGCCCATACCCGTATGGATTTCCGATTATGTACTTATGGGTTACGGTACCGGCGCCATCATGGCTGTTCCTGCACACGATGAGCGTGACTGGGACTTTGCCAAGAAGTTCGATATGCCCATCATCGAGGTTGTTGCAGGCGGCCGCGATGTTCAGGAAGAAGTATATACCGATGTTGAAAGCGGTGTTCTGGTAAATTCCGGCTTCCTCAACGGAATGAATGTTAAGGATGCCATCGCCGCCATGATTGACTGGCTGGAAGAAAAGGGCCTTGGCACCCGCAAGGTAAACTACAAGCTCCGTGACTGGGTATTCACCCGTCAGCGCTATTGGGGCGAGCCCATTCCTCTGGTAAACTGCGAAAAGTGCGGCTGGGTACCCCTCCCCTACGAAGAGCTGCCCCTTATGCTGCCCGAGATAGAGGATTATCAGCCCACCGATGACGGCTCCTCCGCTCTGGCCCGCGCCACCGAATGGATTAAGACCACCTGCCCCTGCTGCGGCGCTCCCGCTGTACGCGAGGCAGATACCATGCCCAACTGGGCAGGTTCCAGCTGGTACTTCCTGCGCTATTGCGATCCTCACAATGACAAAGAGCTGGCCAGCAAGGAAGCCCTTGAATACTGGATGCCCGTAGACTGGTACAACGGCGGTATGGAACATACCACCCTGCACCTGCTCTACTCCCGCTTCTGGCATAAGTTCCTCTATGATATCGGCGTAGTACCCACCAAGGAGCCCTATCAGAAGCGTACCAGCCACGGCATGATCCTCGGCGAAAACGGCGAGAAGATGTCCAAGTCCAGAGGCAACGTTGTAAATCCCGATGACGTTGTCAACGAGATGGGCGCAGATACCTTCCGTATGTATGAGATGTTTATGGGCGCATTTGATCAGCCCATTCCCTGGAGCACCACCGGCGCACGCGGCTGCCGCAGGTTCATCGACCGCGTATGGCGTATGCAGGATATGTTAAGCGACGTTGAGGGTATCCGTCCTGAGATGGCCGCAATCGTTCACGGCACCATCAAGAAGGTCACCGAGGACTATGAGGCAATGAAGTACAACACTGCCATCGCCGCCATGATGACCTGGGTAAACGAAGTTTACAACGTTGGCTCCATTACCAAGGAAGAGTTCCACACTCTGCTGACCCTGCTGAACCCCGTTGCTCCCCATATCACTGAGGAGCTGAACGAGATGCTGGGCTACACTCAGCCCCTGTATGCCACCAAGTGGCCCGCCTGGGATGAGAAAGCTCTGGTAAAGAACAGCATAGAGTACGGCGTACAGGTAAACGGCAAGATACGTGCCCGTATCGAGCTGCCCGCCGATATGGCAAAGGAAGATGTAGAAGCCGCCGCCAAGGCCCATGCTGATGTTGTTCCTTTCCTGGAGGGCAAGACGGTCCGCAAGGTAATCGTTGTAAAGAACATCGTAAACATCGTAGTAGGCTAAACAAAATAAGCAAAAATGCCGCTCTGTTTCGGGGCGGCATTTTGGTATAATAAAATATAACCATAGCATCGGAGGAAGATATGCATTCTGAGTATATGAAGGCCGCCCTTGAGCAGGCAAGGCTTGCCCTTGAGATGGGGGAAGTGCCGGTAGGCGCGGTGGTGGCAAAGGATGGCAAAATAATTGCCGCCGCACATAATCTGGTGGAGAATAATAAGGATGCATCTGCCCATGCAGAGATGCTGGCCCTTGCTGCGGCCACAAAGGCGGTGGGTGACTGGCGGCTGGAGGAATGTACCCTTTACGTTACCCTTGAGCCCTGCCCTATGTGTACCGGTGCAATACTCAACAGCCGCATAAGTGAGGTGGTCTTTGGCGCCTTTGATGTGGAAATGGGCTGCTGCGGTTCCCGCACAGACCTTACCGACGGCAGCCTGAGCAGACGTGTAAGATGCATAGGAGGCATAATGGAGCAGGAGTGCGCCGGCCTTTTATCCGAAGCATTCAGGCGCAGCAGATAGAATGGCAATACAGTCAATAGCCCGGAAGGAAGTCTGCTCCCTCTGGGTTTAATTTATTTCCCTTTTGCTGAAACTATTGGCAGAAGGGAGAGAAAACTGTATGCTTAAATCAAATAAAAGGATAAACCTGCGGGCGGATGCAAAGGATGCATTGAAGGCTGTGAATGAACTGATGGGCTGGGAAGATGCATATAAGGGCAAGGAAAAACAAAATCGGCGGGAGAAATCCTGACGCCGGGTTTGTCCCGCATGGAAACGGCGGCAGATATATGGTATAATGCCCAAAAGAAACAGGGCATTATTTTTTTGAAAGGGACAGACCATGCGTATACTTGTTGCAGAAGATGAAAGGGATCTTAATAACGTAATATGCAATAAACTCAGGGCATCGGGATACAGCGTGGATGCCTGCTTCAACGGCACCGATGCGCTGGATTACATATTGTTTAACCGCTATGACGGCGTATTGATGGATATAATGATGCTGGGTATGGATGGCTATGAGGTGGTGCGTCAGCTTCGTGAGAAGAACAATGCCACTCCTGTGCTCTTCCTTACTGCCCGTGACAGCATAGAGGACATAGTAAAGGGACTGGATATGGGGGCAAATGATTACCTCATAAAGCCATTCTCCTTTGATGAGCTGCTGGCCCGCATAAGGGTAATGACCCGAAATGTGGCATCCTATACCAATGTGCATACCGTTGCGGATCTTACGGTGGATTGCGCCGCCCGCATTGTAAAGCGGGGAGATGATATAATCGACCTTTCCCCAAAGGAATTTGCACTGCTGGAATACCTTATCATAAACAAAGGAACAGTGCTGAGCCGGGAGGTCATTGAGGACCATATATACGACGTGGATTATGAGGGCGGTTCAAATGTTGTAAACGTGTATATACGCTTCCTCAGACGAAAGATAGACGAGCCCTATGACGTAAAGCTTATACATACCGTTCGCGGAGCGGGATATGTTCTCAGGGAGGAATAATGAACAAGATATCCGTAAAGTTCATAATAACCTTCTGGTTTACCATGCTGATGGTGGCCATAGTTGCGGTGGTTATGGTATTCATGCTGACCGCCAGCCGTCTCACCATGGAGCAGGATATGCAGCGCCGCGTTGTGGATGGCGTAAGGGATAACCGCAACGATGTCCGTTACAATGAGGAAACCATACAGGTTGGCGGCGGCTTCAGATACTACGTAAATGGCGTATACTGCGTAATTTACGATGGCAATTACAATAAAATAGCCGGCGAATTCCCTGAGGGCTTTGAAACGGCGGCGGAATTTCAGGATGGCAAGCTGCGCACCACCCAGTGTGACGGAAAAAGTTATTATGTGTATGACAGCTATATCACCTTCAAAAACGGCAGGCATGCATGGATAAGGGGCGTTTCTCTTACCACAACAACCGTTACCGTTGCCAGCACCGTTGCAAAGGTATCTTCATATGTTTTGCCCAGCGTTGTTGTAGCCTCTGCCATAGGCGGCTACTTTATCACAAACCGCGCACTTAAGCCCATCGAAAAGGTGGCCCGGGTGTCGGATGAAATTTCAGAGGGCAGAGACCTTTCAAGGCGGCTGAACGTGCAGAATGAAACCATGGAAGCATATATGCTGGCTCAAAGCTACGATAAAATGCTGGAGCGACTGGAACGGTCGTTTGATATGGAAAAACAGTTCACGTCCAATGCATCCCATGAGCTGCGTACCCCCACGGCGGTTATAATCTCCCAGTGCGAATATGCATTGGAGCATGATAAAACCGCTGAGGATTATCGGGAGACCATAGGGATAATAAAGCGGCAGGCACGCAGAATGAACGCGGTGGTATCCCAGCTGCTGAATTTCGCCCGCCTAGAGCAGGGCACCCAGAAGGTGCGGATGGAGCATGCAAACCTCAGCGATATAGTTGAGGCGGTCTGCGAGGAGCAGGAGGAACTGAATACATCCGTAACCTTTGAAAAGGACATTGAGTCCGACATCACAGCTACCGTTGACGTTACCATGATAACCCGCATGCTGGAAAATCTTATCACACACGCCTGCAAGTTTGGCGGCAGGCATGTTAAGGTTGGCCTGTATCGCGACAGCGGTGAGATATGTATGTTCGTCAGGGATGACGGCATAGGCATAGCAAAGGAGGATCAGCCCAAGGTATGGGACAGATTCTGGCAGGCGGATCCCTCCCGCACAGATAACAGGGGCGGCAGCAACGGCCTCGGCCTTTCCATGGTAAAACAGATTGCGGAGCTCCATGGCGGTGAAATGAGCCTGGAAAGCGCTCCCAGACGGGGCAGCACATTTACCTTTACCATGCGTGAGATATAAACATATCTGATATTGATTCAAAGCCGCTTCTGCGGTTTTTCCCGGGGAATAATGGGAAAAAACCTGAAATTTCCCGGGAAATCGTATATTTTGAAGTTTTTCAAAAATGGGTGTTTACAAACAGGGTTATAATGAATATAATTACTAAGCGGTTTTGCAATAGGTATAGGTTATGGTTGACTTTCCCCGAAAAACGCGAAAAAACATAGACGATACCTAGTCAAAATCCCTTATGTTGATTTTTCGGTACACTCCGTTCGAAATACAAAACATGTAACGTACGCTTATGCCTGACGGGCTGCCGTCAGTTCATCCATAATACATAATAATACGGAGGAAAAAACCTTGGAAATGTTTCTTGAGCTTTTCGGCAATGTGCTGAACTTTACCTGGCAGCAGGCTCTGATGATCCTCATCGGCGGCGTGCTCATCTGGTGCGCAATCAAGAAGGAAATGGAGCCCACTTTGCTTCTGCCCATGGGTTTCGGCGCTATTCTTGTAAACCTTCCCTTTGTAAATACCGAAGCTATTGAGACCCTCTTTGAGGCAGGTATAGCCACCGAGCTGTTCCCCCTGCTGCTGTTCATCGGCATCGGCGCCATGATTGACTTCGGTCCCCTCCTTTCCAATCCAAAGATGATGCTGTTCGGCGCTGCTGCCCAGTTCGGCATCTTTTTCACCCTTGGCATGGCTGTGCTGCTGGGTTTCCAGCTGCAGGATGCTGCCAGCATCGCCATCATCGGCGCTGCAGACGGCCCCACCAGCATTTACGTTGCAAACTACTTTGAATCCAAATATCAGGGTGCAATCATGGTGGCAGCTTACAGCTACATGGCTCTGGTGCCCATCGTGCAGCCTCCTGTAATCAAGGCCTGCACCACCAAGAAAGAGCGCATGATCCGCATGCCCTACAATCCCTCTGCAGTATCTAAGACCACCCGCATACTCTTCCCCATCTTTGTTACCGTTATCGCCGGCACCATTGCTCCCAAGAGCGCTGAGCTTATCGGCTTCCTGATGTTCGGCAACCTGATCCGCGAGTGCGGCGTGCTGGGCAGCCTGTCCGAGACCGCCCAGAAGGACCTTGCAAACCTTATCACTCTGGTGCTGGGCATCTCCGTATCCTTCCGCATGAAGGCCGAAATGTTCGTTACCATCGAGACCATCGTCATCCTGCTGCTGGGTCTTGTGGCCTTCATATTCGATACCATTGGCGGCGTAATGTTTGCAAAGGTGCTGAATCTGTTCAGCAAGACCAAGATCAACCCCATGGTGGGTGCCGCAGGTATTTCCGCATTCCCCATGAGCAGCCGTGTTGTGCATAAGATGGGCCGCGATGAAGATCCCGGCAACTTCCTGCTGATGCACGCCGCAGGCGCAAACGTCAGCGGTCAGATCGCTTCCGTAATAGCAGGCGGCCTGGTAATAACCCTTATCGAGAACGCCCTCGCAGCGCTGTAAAGGAGGAAATAACATGGCAAATTTCAATCTTCAGTTCAGCCCCGAAGCTTTTGTTGACGTACTTCCCCTGCTGGGCAAGGGTATGCTGGGCGTATTCGTGGTAATTTGCGCCATCTGGGGTCTGGTAGCGCTTCTCAACAAGTCTACCAAGGAGTAAATAGGGCAATAACGATAAAAGCACCGCGTATGCGGTGCTTTTTGATGTGTCGGGCAGGGAAAATCCTTTGCTGCAAACCTTGCCAAAATGAACCATGGCTCTTTCCGAATACCCTTGCCAATCCTGCGGATACTATGAAGACAAAGCAATGTTTACCACAGGAGGAACCATGAAAGCAACAGGAATAGTGCGGCGCATCGATGAGCTGGGCAGGGTAGTCATACCCAAGGAAATAAGAAGGACACTGCGTATAAGAGAGGGGGACCCCCTTGAAATATTCACTGACCGGGAGGGGGAGGTAATACTGAAAAAGTATTCCCCCATCGGGGAGCTGGGGGATTTTGCCAAGGAGTATGCGGAGTCTCTGTTTCAGGCTCTTAACCGGGTTGCGCTGATATGCGATAAGGATACGGTCATCGCGGTATCTGGCGGCAGCAAGAAGGAGTATCTGGAGCGGCCCATACATGAGGATGTGGAGCGGTGTATGCATGAAAGGGAAAAGCTGGTGATTTCTGCAGGACAGGGAGATATGCAGGGAATAATCGACGGTGACGATCCGTCACGGTATACCGCACAGGTGATAGTGCCTATACTTGCGGCAGGGGATGCCATAGGCGCGGTGGTTATGGTGAGCCGTGAGCCGGGAGATATGGTGGGAGATACCGAGCTTAAGGTGTGCGAAACTGCAGCCCACTTTATGGGCAAGCAGATGGAAAATTAGCGCATAATAAAAGGCGGAAGCAATGCTTCCGCCTTTTTGACGGGTGAGGTGTTATGCTGCGAAGGTCAGTATGTACTGGGCTACGAACAGGGCGGACAGTACATACAGGAATACGGGGACTTCCTTTGCCTTGCCGCGGGCCAGCTTGATGAGGGTGTAGGAGATGAAGCCGAAGCCGATACCGTCAGAGATGGCGTAGGCGAAGGGCATGATGGCGATGGTAAGGAAGCAGGGAACTGCGGTTTCAATATCCTTCCAGTTGATATCTGCAGCATTGCCCAGCATCAGCACGCCCACGATTATAAGGGCAGGAGCGGTTGCTGCGGAAGGAACTATGCCTGCGATGGGAGCAAAGAAGAAGGCAGCAAGAACGAACAGAATACCTACAGTAAGGCTGGTAAGGCCGGTGCGGCCGCCTTCGCTGATACCGGTGGAGCTTTCCACGAAGGTGGTAACGGTTGAGGTGCCCAGCACAGCGCCGGCCATGGTGGCTACGGCGTCGGCAATGAGGGCCTTGTCACCGGTGGGCAGGTTGCCGTTTTCATCCAGCATGCCGGCGGACTTGGCGGTGCCGATAAGCGTGCCTACGGTGTCAAAGCAGTCGCAGATCGCAAAGGTGATTATGGCGGTCAGCAAAGCCAGCAGGCCGTGGCCAAGCAGGCCGTTGAAGCCCTCGGTGAATACCTTGCCGAATACGGGAGCAAGGGTGGAGAAGCCGCTGAAGGTAATTTCGCTGGGGAAGGTGGTAACGCCGAAGGGAATGCCTATGATGGTGGTGATAATGATGCCGAGGAACAGGGCACCCTTTACCTTGTAGGCCATGAGAATGGCGGTAATAATAAGCCCGATGATGGCAACCAGGGCGGGACCGCCGGTGATGGCGCCAAGATCAAGGAGATTGTTGTTGGCGGTTACGATGCCTACGTTCAGCATGCCGATGAGGGCGATGAACAGGCCGATACCGGCGCTGATTGCACTCTTGAGGGAAGCGGGAATGGCTTCGATTATCTTGGAGCGCAGGGGAGATATGGAGATAAAGAAGAAGATCATACCGGACAGAAGAACTATTGCCAGAGCGTTCTGCCAGGTGTATCCCATGCCGAAGCATACGGTGTAGGTGAAGAATGCATTGAGGCCCATGCCTGGAGCCTGTGCAAAGGGAACGTTTGCAAGGAAGGCAGTAAGGATAGTACCCAGAGCTGCTGCCAGGCAGGTTGCCATCATAACGGCGTTGAAGTCCATGCCTGCTTCGCTGAGAAAGCCCGGGTTGACGAAGATGATATAGGCCATGGCAAAGAAGGTGGTGATGCCGGCTACAACTTCGGTTTTTACGGTGGTGTTGTGAGCCTTAAGCTTGAAGAGTTTTTCGAGCATAAGATAATCCTCCTTTTTAAGATTGTTGATGGATTGTATTTATATAGTTGCTTAACGGAAACCAAAACCAAATATTACTGGGGCTGCGCGGAGGTATCAAGATAGGAATAGAGGGTGTATTTGCTGATGCCGAAATGCTTTGCGATTTTATCGCCGGATTTGGTGATAAGCATTGCGCCTGCATCGTTGAGGAAATGAATGGCCTTTACCTTGTCTTCCTTGTTCATCATGGCAACGGGCTTGCCGATGATGCGCACGGACTGCTCCAACAGATCGTCCAGCAGCTCGTTAACGTTGGTAGGGATGCGCTCGGGCTCATCAGAAGCGGTGGGCTGGGCCATGGCAGTAATGATGGACTGGGCCATCATAAGGTCGGTCATGTCGTAATTTATGGCGAATATTCCGGTGGGCTTTCCGGATTCGTCTTTAATATATATGGTGCTTGAGCGCAGTATTCGTCCGTCGTGGGTTTTTGTAAGGTAGTTGTAATGATCCGGAATATCCTTGCGGCCTTCCTTCATTGCTTCCAGCACAACATGGCTGGGGCCGGCCTTGATGTTCCGCTTTGATACATGGCCGTTTTCCAGAGTGACTATCATGTCCTCAGGATCATCACGGGTAAGGTCGTATACTACAACTTCGCAATTGCTGCCAAACTGGGCGGAGATGGCCAGCGCAATGCGATGCAGGATGTCTATCGTGCTGCTATGCATGTGGTAAACCTCCTAATAGTTATGAGAATAAATAAAAAGCAGATTTTTTCACGTCAGAATTGATAGGAAGAAAGTATGATATTTATAATAACACACATTTGTGCAGAGTACATCAAAAATTTTATTTTTCTCAAAAAAATTTTGGATGAAAAATATATTGATTGAAGCAAAACACTGTGATAAAATAATGCCAGACACAAAACATATCATATACAATAGCTGTAAGGGAGTGCTTCGCGCGCGGGCTTAAACATAATGTTTAACTGCGCGTTTTTGTTTATAATCAGCACGGATTTTTCCCCTTCAGCGCAAAGCATTCATTATCTGTATTTAAGACCAAACCTTATAAACCTGATTCAAATCAATCACATCATTAATAATAAGGAGGCCGTATATGTATCTTATTGCCAACGGAAAAGTTATCACCAGAGATCCAGCTATGCCCTATATCGAAAACGGCGGCGTGGCTGTAAAGGGAACAGAAATAATTGAGCTGGGTGAAACCGCTGCCCTTAAGGCCAAGTATCCCGATGCAGAGTTCGTGGATGCAAAGGGCATGGTAATTATGCCTGCCTTCATCAATATCCATTCCCATATCTATTCTGCCCTTGCAAGGGGCCTGTCCATAAAGGGCCATAATCCCACAAATTTCTACGAGATACTGGACGGCATGTGGTGGGCGATTGACCGCCGCCTAACCCTTGAGGGCACCAAGTACAGCGCATACACCACATTTATCGACAGCATAAAGACCGGCTGTACCACCCTGTTTGACCATCATGCCAGCTATGCGGAAATTCCCGGCAGCCTTTTCGAAATAGAAAAGGTGGCCAAGGAACTGGGCGTACGCGCATGCCTGTGCTACGAGGTCAGCGACCGCGACGGCGAGGAAAAGTGCAATCAGGCAATCAAGGAAAACGGCGACTTTATCCGCCACTGCGCCAAGGAAAATGACCCCATGATCAAGGCTATGTTCGGCGGCCATGCCCTCTTCACCATATCCGATAAAACCTTCGAGAAGATGGTTAAGGAAAACCACGGCATGACCGGCTACCATATCCACGTATCCGAGGGTCTCAACGACGTATACGATTCCGCCCTTAATTACGGCACCCGCAGCGTAAACCGCCTGCTGAACCACGGCATACTGGGACCCAAGACCATGCTGGGCCACTGCATACACCTTAACACCGCCGAGATGGATATCATCAAGGAAACCGGCACCATGGTATGCAACAACCCTGAATCCAACATGGGCAACGCAGTAGGCTGCGCCCCTGTCCTTCAGATGATACAGAAGGGCATCACCGTTGGCCTTGGCACCGACAGCTACACCTTCGATATGCTGGAGAGCCTGAAGGTGGCTCTCATTATCCAGAGGCACAATGCCTGCATGCCCAATGTGGCCTGGTGTGAAGTAACCGATATGCTGTTCAAGAACAATCCCAAGATCTGCGCCCAGTACTTTGATCAGCCCCTTGGTGTGCTGAAGCCCGGCGCAGCAGCAGATGTTATCGTAATGGATTACAAGGCATTCACCCCCTTCAGCGCAGACAATATCGACGGCCACATGATTTTCGGCATGGCAGGCCGCCAGTGCGAAACCACCATGTGCAACGGCAAACTGCTCATGAAGGACAGAAAGCTCCTCTGCTGCGATGAAGAGGAGATCAACGCTAAGACCATGGAGGCCGCCAAGGATCTTTGGGGCCGCATAAACGCATAACCAATCAGGGAGGAAAAGCAAAATGAGCGAAAGAATGACCCCGATCCCCTTCAAGCAGCTTATGACTTGGATACGGGATGAGCACGACAAGTGCGGCACTGTATTCGGAGTGAACGCCCCCTATGTAAAGAAGAACGACAAGGTTCTGCCCATCTTCAAAGAAAAGCTGGAGACTCCCTTCGGCCCCGCCGCAGGTCCCAATACCCAGCTGGCTCAGAATATTGTTGCCGCCTACTATGCAGGCGCCCGCTTTTTCGAGCTTAAGACCGTTCAGAAGATGGATGGCGATGACCTTGCCGCCTGCATAAACCGCCCCTGCATCTGGACCAAGGATGAGGGCTACAACTGCGAATGGTCCACCGAGCTGTATGTTCCCCAGGCATTTGATGAATACATCAAGGCATGGTTTGCCATCCGTATTATCAGCAAGGTATACGGCCTTGGCGCTCCCGACGGATTTGTATTCAATATGAGCGTGGGTTACGACCTTGAGGGCATCAAGGGCGCCAAGATGGATAAGTTCATCGAGGGCATGAGGGATGCATCTTCCACTCCCATATTCCAGGAGTGCATGGAAGTGGGCAAGGAGCTTTATCCCGAGCTTGCGGATTATATTGCAGCCACGCCCGCCCGTGTATGCGACGGCGTAACCGTATCTACCCTCCACGGCTGCCCTCCCGGCGAAATCGAGGCTATTGCCAGCTATCTTATCACCGAGAAGAACCTTAATACCTTCGTAAAGTGCAATCCCACCATACTGGGCTATGAGTTCGCAAGGGCCCGCCTGGATTCCATGGGATATGACTATATTGCCTTTGACGACAGGCATTTCCGCGAAGACCTGCAGTACTGCGATGCAGTTCCCATGTTCCATCGTCTGAAGGCACTGGCCGAGAGCAAGGGGCTGGAATTCGGCCTTAAGCTTTCCAATACCTTCCCTGTTGACGTAAAGGCAAACGAGCTGCCCAGCGAGGAAATGTACATGAGCGGCCGCTCTCTGTACCCCCTCACCATTGAGATGGCAAATCGCTTTGCCAATGAATTCAAGGGCGAGCTTCGCCTCTCTTACAGCGGCGGCGCAGACTTCTTCAATATCAAGGCTCTTTTTGAAGCCGGTATCTGGCCCATCACCATGGCCACCACCATACTTAAACCCGGCGGATACGGCCGTATGGTACAGCTTGGCAATATGCTGGATGAATGCGAATTCAAGGCATTTGACGGCGTTGATTACAAGGCTGTTGCAAAGCTTTCCGAGGAGAGTGTAACCAACAAGTACCATGTAAAGCCCGTAAAGGAAGCTCCCGAGCGCACCATGGGCAAGGATAAGGTGCTGCCCCTTACGGATTGCTTCAGGGCACCCTGTAAGACCGGCTGTCCCTTCGGTCAGGATATTCCCGAGTATATCGAGCTTTGCGGCAAGGGCTTATTCCTTGAATCCCTCAAGCTTATCACGGATAAGAACCCGCTGCCCTTTATCACCGGCACCATCTGCGCACATCACTGCATGGATAAGTGCATGCGCAACCACTATGAAACCCCCGTGGATATCCGCGGCACCAAGCTTGTTGCAGCAGAAGCTGCCTATGATGAGCTGCTGGCTCTTACCGAGCCCCTTGAGCCCACCCTTGGCAAGCTGGCAGTTATCGGCGGCGGCCCCGCCGGCCTTGCTGCGGCATACTTTGCCGCAAAGGCAGGCTATGCGGTAACGGTATTTGAAAAGCGCGAAACCCTTGGCGGTATCGTACGCAATGTTATTCCCGAATTCCGCATCAGCGCAGAAGCCATTGAGAAGGACGTTGAGTTCATCAGGAAAAACGGCGTTGAGTTTGTAATGGGCAAGGAAGCCCCCGATGCAGCCGCGCTTAAGGCAGATGGCTTTGAACAGATCATACTGGCCTGCGGCGCAGAAAAGAAGGGCGTACTGGACATCGACGGAAATGTTATCAATGTAATTGACTTCCTGTATGCCTTCCGCAATGGCGGCGAGCTGAATCTGGGCAAGCATGTTGCTGTGGTAGGCGGCGGCAATACCGCAATGGATGCTGCCCGCGCGGCAAAGCGTGTTCCCGGCGTAGAAAAGGTAACCCTTGTATATCGCCGCAACCGCAAGTATATGCCCGCTGACCTGGAGGAGCTGGAGCTTGCCATTGAGGACGGCGTAGAGTTCATGGAACTGGCCGCCCCCGTAAAGCAGGCTGACGGCAAGCTGGTATGCAGCAAGATGAAGCTGGGCGATATGGATGCATCCGGCCGCCGCAGCCCCGTGGAAACCGGAGAAACCGTTGAGGTGGATGCTGACAGCGTAATCGCCGCCGTAGGTGAAAAGGTAGACGCAGAGCTCCTTGCAAAGTATGGCATTGCCGAGCATAAGAGGGGCGAGCGCAGGTACGGCGACGTATACGTAGTAGGCGATGCAAGCCGCGGTCCTGCCACCGTTGCCGAGGCCATTGCTGATGCCAAATACGCTGTGGAAAATATCACCGGCAAGGCCATCGTTGGCAATATCCCCGAGGAGGCATATGCCGACAAGGGCGACGTACTGCTCCGCAAGATGAAGCTGATGGAGAAGGATAAGTGCGAAGCGGACCGCTGCATCAGCTGCAACAGGGTTTGCGAATGCTGCGTATCCGTCTGCCCCAACAGGGCAAATGTTGCAATTGCCGTACCCGGCTATGATATGCGCCAGATACTCCACGTTGACTATATGTGCAATGAGTGCGGCAACTGTGCACACTTCTGCCCCTATACCGACGGCAGGCCCTACAAGGATAAGTTCACCCTCTTTGCCAATGAGGCCGACTTTGAAGACAGCGAAAACAGCGGCTTCATGGTAGTATGCCCTGCCTGCCCCAAGGTAAAGGTAAGGCTGAACGGCCAGGTAAAGGAATACACTCTGGATGGCACCAGCGATCTGGACCGCCAGCTTGAGGATATGATGCTGACCGTGATAAGGGAGTACGCATACCTCATCGGCTAAATAATATTAAATAAATCCACTTTGGGGGCTGCGTTTTTTGCGGTCCCCAAAGGTGCATCGAAAGGAACAAGGATATGGCGACCTTTACAGTAAACGGAAAACAGGTTACCGTTGATAAAAATCAAAAGCTCATGCGCTATCTGCGCGATGAACTTCGTCTTCTCTCGGTAAAGGATGGCTGCAGCGAAGGTGCCTGCGGTACCTGCACCATTATTATAGACGGCAAGGCGGTAAAGTGCTGCGTTCAGCAGACAGACCGCATGGAAGGCAAGAATATTATCACGGTGGAAGGTCTGTCCGATTTTGAAAAGAAGGTTTATACTTATGCTTTCGGCGAGGCAGGCGCAGTTCAGTGCGGCTTCTGCATCCCCGGTATGGTTATGTGCGCCAAGGCCCTTATAGATGTGAATCCCAACCCCACCGAGGAAGAGATCCGCTTTGCAATACGCAATAATATCTGCCGCTGCACAGGCTATGTTAAGATCGTCAAAGCAATCGAACTGGCGGCAGAATGCATCCGCAACGGCAGTATACCCGAGCATCATGATGACTTTGCTCTGGGCTCCCGCGCCCATAGGGTGGACGTTGAGGAAAAGGTGCTGGGTTATGGCGAATACTGCGACGATATCTACATGGAGGGCATGATTTATGCAAGCGCCGTAAGGTCAAAGTACCCCAGGGCCAGAGTGCTGTCCATCGATACCTCCGCAGCAAAGGCTCTGCCCGGCGTGGTAGGCGTATTCACCGCAGAGGATATTCCGGGCGACATCAAGGTGGGCCATCTTAAAAAGGACTGGGATGCCCTGATTGCGGTGGGCAGCATTACCCACTATCTTGGTGATTCCATCTGCATAGTTGCGGCGGAAACCCCGGAAATACTGGAGCAGGCCAAGAAGCTGGTCAATGTGGAATACGAGGTGCTCACCCCCGTACGCTCCCCCTATGAGGCAATGGCAGAGGGCGCGCCCATTGTGCATGAAAACGAAAACTTGCTCAAAGACGGAAATCTTCTCGCTTATAAGCATGTTACCCGAGGCAATGCAAAAGAAGCCATTGCCCGTTCAAAGTATGTTTTAACCGAAAAATATTCCACGCCATATACCGAGCATGCATTTCTTGAGCCGGAGTGCGCTGTGGCCTTCCCAGATGGGGATGGGGTAAAGGTATATTCATCAGACCAGAGCGTATACGATACACAGCACGAGATAGTGCCCATGCTGGGCCTGATGCTTGAGCAGGTTTGCGTGGAAAATAAGCTGGTTGGCGGCGGCTTCGGCGGCAAGGAAGACGTAACCGTGCAGCATCATGCGGCACTGGTGGCATATCTTACAAAGCGCCCCGTAAAGGTAAAGCTTACCCGCGCGGAAAGCCTGCTGATACACCCCAAGCGTCATCCCATGGATATGGAATTTACCCTCGGCTGTGATGAAAACGGCATCATTCAGGGTGTTTATGCAGAGGTAATTGCAGATACCGGAGCATACGCCTCCCTTGGCAGTCCTGTATTGGAGCGCGCCTGCACCCACGCCGCAGGCCCCTATAATTACCAGAATTTCGAGATTCACGGCCGAGCCTACTATACCAACAACCCTCCCGCAGGCGCATTCCGCGGCTTTGGCGTTACCCAGACCTGCTTCGGCATGGAGAGCCTGCTTACCAAGATGGCGGATACCATCGGCATCAGCCCCTGGGAGATCCGTTATCGCAACGCTATCCGTCCCGGCCTTGAGCTGCCCAACGGACAGATCGTAGACTCATCCACCGGCCTTGCGGAAACCCTTGAGGCGGTAAAGGACGTATATGAAAATTCCAAGATTGCAGGCATTGCCTGCGCAATGAAAAACGCCGGCGTTGGCGTTGGCGTTATAGACGTTGGCCGGGTAAAGCTGGTTGTGGAAGGGGGCAAACTCCACGTGCTGGCAGGCGCAAGCTGTATAGGTCAGGGCCTTGCAACAGTGCTTGTGCAGATCGTTCACGAAACTACCGGCCTGCCCCGGGAAAAGATAGTCATCGAGGCGCCCAACAGCCACCGCACCCCCGACTCGGGCACCACCTCCGGCTCCCGCCAGACACTGCTCACCGGTGAGGCTGCAAGGCGTGTATGCGTGCTGTTCAATGAGGCGGCAGAGGGCAAGACCCTTGAGGAGATGGAAGGCAGAGACTTCTTTGCGGACTACTATCCTCCCACAGACCTGCTGGGCTCGGATAAGCCCCATCCTATCAGCCATGTTGCCTACGGCTATGCAACTCAGGTTGCGGTACTGAAGGAAGACGGCACGTTGGATAAGATAGTGGCGGCCCATTCCGTAGGCAAGGCGGTCAATCCCCTTTCTGTGGAAGGCCAGATTGAGGGCGGCGTAATCATGTCCACAGGCTTTGCTCTTACCGAAGAATACCCGGTAGTGGATTGCGTACCCACAGCAAAATACGGCACCCTTGGCCTGTTCAAGGCGGACAAAGCCCCCAAGGTTGAGTCTATCATCATTGAAAAGGCCGGCGTGGAGGGCGCATACGGTGCAATAGGTATCGGCGAAATCACTTCCATACCTACCGCTCCCGCCATCTCCGAGGCGTATCTCCGCTATGACGGCATACGCCGCACCACCCTGCCCTTGGAGAATACCCCTTACAGCAGAAAGAAAAAATAACGAAAATCACAGCAACTTAGCATTATATTTACAGCGCAGGCCGGGAGTTTTCTCCCGGCTTATTGCTTGCAGTAAATATAAGGTGATATAATGTATTACGAAGGAATCTTGATTGAAAGGAACGGCTTTATGAATATCGTAATAGTAGGCGACGGTAAGGTAGGCTATACCATTACCGAGCGACTTTCACGGGAAAATCATGATATTACCGTTATCGATAAGCGTCCTGCTGCATTGAACAATACGATGAACCTTCAGGACGTAAGCTGTATTGAAGGAAACGGCGTAAGCCACGTTGTGCAGACGGAGGCCGGTGTTCCCAAGGCGGATCTGCTTATTGCTGCAACCAACACAGATGAAATGAATATGCTGTGCTGCATGGTTGCGAAAAAACTGGGCGCAAAGCATACCATAGCCCGCGTGCGCGATCCCCAGTATCAGCAGCAGATGTTCTTCCTGAAGGACGAACTGGGCCTTTCAATGACTGTTAATCCGGAGCAGGCAGCCGCATCTGAAATATCAAGGCTGCTGCGCTTTGTTTCTGCAATAAAGGTAGAGCCTTTTGCAAAGGGCCGCATAGAGTTGGTGGAGTTCAAGGTGAGGGAAGGAAGCCCCCTTCACGGCATGAAGCTGGCAGATTTTTACGGTCACTTCAGGCTGAAGGTGCTGGTCTGCGCTGCCTGCCGGGGGGATGAGGTATTTATTCCCAAGGGCAATTTTGTAATGCAGACGGGAGATAAGCTGTCCATATTGGCGGCTCCCAGGGATGTGAGTGCATTCTTTAGGGCCACCGGTACATTCAAGCGCAAGGTAAAGGACGTTATGATAGTGGGCGGCGGAAAGATAGCTTACTATCTTACCCGGCAGCTTATAGAGAGCGGTATCCATGTAAAGATAATCGAAAAGGATGAGGATACCTGCGAAAAGCTGTGTGATCTGCTGCCCAAGGCTCAAATACTCCATGGCGACGGCACGGATCACGAGCTGCTCCACGAGGAGGGCATAGACAATACCGATGCGCTTATTGCGCTCACCGGTATTGATGAGGAAAACATCATACTTTCCATGTATGCAAATTCTGTAAACGTGGATAAGGTCATTACCAAGGTAAACAATACCCGTCTGGCGGACATGGTTGCAAGCGTGGGTGTGGAGAGCCTTATTTCGCCCAAGGAAATCGCAGCAAACCGCATTATAAGTTACGTCAGGGCAATGACCAATGCTGCCGGCAGCAATGTTGAAACACTGCACCGCATAGCGGACGGAAATGCAGAGGCACTGGAATTCAGGGTAAAAGAGGGAAGCCGCTGCGTGGGCATTCCTCTGAAGGATCTGCCAATTCGCGACAACGTGCTGATAGGTGCAATAATCCGGGGCGGCAGCTGCATTATCCCCGGCGGTAATGACTGCATACAGGCAGGAGATTCCGTAATAGTTGTTACCACAATCAGCGGCCTTGAGGAGCTGAACAGGATATTGAAGGAAGCGTAAGCTATGAATTATCGCATGATATCAAGATTGATGGGCATGGCGTTGCTTACGGAAGCAGTGCTTGTTGTACCGTCGCTTATCATAGCCCTCTGTCACGGTGAGTCGATACTGGGATTTGCAGCGGCAATAGGATGCATGCTGGCTCTGGGCCTTGCCGGCCTGAGCAGAAAGCCTGAGCATACTGACATATATGCCAGAGAGGGCTTTGTTACGGTATCCCTTTGCTGGATAGTGCTTTCGGCATTGGGTGCGCTGCCCTTTTATATTGAGGGCATTACCCCCACCTACGTCGATGCGCTGTTTGAAACCGTATCCGGCTTTACCACCACCGGTGCATCCATACTTCCGGCGGTGGAAGGTTTGCCCTACGGCATATTGTTCTGGCGCAGCTTTACCCACTGGATAGGCGGCATGGGCGTGCTGGTGTTTATGATGGCTGTGCTGCCTATGGCAGATAATCGCAGTATGCATATAATGAGGGCGGAGGTGCCGGGTCCTGTAGTCGGCAAGCTGGTCCCCAGGGCCAAGGATACCGCCATTATTCTTTACGGCATATATATACTGCTTACCCTGATAGAAACCGTTCTTCTGCTCTTGGGCGGAATGCCCTTGTTTGATGCGTTCCTTCATGCGGTAGGCACCGCGGGAACCGGCGGTTTCGGCATAAAGAACAGCAGTATCGCCTATTATGACAGCGCCTATGTTGATGTTGTCATAGGCGTGTTCATGCTGCTGTTTTCCATCAATTTTAACCTGTACTTCTTTATCCTGCTGGGCAATATACGTCCCGTTGTGAAGAATGAGGAGCTTCGCTGGTTCCTGGGCATAGTTGCCGCTGCCGTGCTGGCAATTGCCCTGAATATCAACAATCTCTACGGCAGCTTTGGCGAATCGCTCAGATACGCCTTCTTCCAGGTAGGCACAGTGGTATCCACAACCGGCTATGCCACGGCGGATTTCAATCTGTGGCCGGAGTTTTCCAGGGCATTGCTGGTGGGGCTTATGCTGATGGGTGCCTGCGCCGGCAGTACAGGCGGCGGAATAAAAGTATCCCGCATTATGATAATGGCAAAGGCCTCTTCCTGCGAGATACGCCGTATGATGCATCCCCGCTCTGTTAATCTCGTAAAGCTTGAGGGAAAGACCGTATCCGATGAAGTGGTACGCAATACCCAGATATTCTTTATGATGTATATGTTCCTGCTTGTGATATCTACTGTGCTGCTGGCGTTGATTGACGAGGCCAGCTTTACTACCAGCCTCACCAGTGTAATTGCCTGCCTCAGCAACATAGGCCCCGGCCTTGAGGCCGTCGGAGCAGCCGGCAATTACGGATTTTACTCAGCAGCCTCCAAGCTTATTCTTACCCTTAATATGCTTATAGGCAGGCTGGAGATATTCCCCATGATAATGCTGTTCCATCCCAATACATGGAAGCGGGTATAACAATAAAGAATTGAGAATATAAAACACTCCCCAACATTTGTTAGGGAGTGTTTTAAAATTGACAGACTCAGCAGGATGATATACGCTGATTATATAAATATTTAAAAACAGGCAAAACATAATATGGGGTGCAGTTATGGATTTTAATATGCACAGCGGTATAAGAATGCTGCTAATCAGCGTTATGGTTATAATAATGGCAATTAAAGGCGAGTTCAGAGGTGAAAATCCTCTTCCGATTCTAGGCATAACCTGCCTTATTTTAATTATCGGGGCATGGTGGATATGGCAATGGTTAAAGGAGAAAAGAAAAAATGGGGTGGAGGACGAAAGTGATAAAGTGCGCGAGAAACAGGTGAACAGCTCGGCCTGGACTCTTGCCGCAAAAGTTTTTTGTTGGGGAGCAGTTATCGCCTATTATATACTGAAGAGAATGGGGAAGCAGGACGTGGCTTATACAGTAGGTGCTTGTGTGATTGCGCTTTATGTGATTCGCATATTTATTGGGCTTTATTATGATATAAAAGACAGAAAAAAGTGATTTTCAGCAATACAAAACCCTCCCCAATACATATAGGGGAGGGCTTTTCTTCCGTCGAGGTTTAGTAAACTCTACCTTCCTTCGGTTTACTCCTTTTTGGGGAGGTATTATACTGAATACAATAAAAAGGCGAAGGAGATAAATCCGATGGCAAATAAATCTATGGGAGAAATAATAAGCACACTCCGCAGGGAAAAAGGTATGACTCAAAAGGAACTTGCAGATATGCTGAATATTACCGACAAGGCGGTATCCAAGTGGGAGCGGGGGCTCGCTTGCCCGGATACGCATATAATTCCCAAGGTGGCGGAGATTTTAGGCATATCGGTTGAGGAATTGATGAACGCAAAGGCAGTGCCAGCCAACGGACACAAAGGTGCTGAATATCTGGTTGATATTATACTTAAAGCCGTACCGACGGCTATGGGAACAGCAGTTGCAGTCACATCTTTGCTGGGGGAACTGGATAACAAGTCGGGCTTTGCAATGCTGGGTATAGGGCTTGCCTGTGCAGGAGTATATATGCTGAAGCGCAAGGATTAAGCTTTACAAACGGATTTTAGCGCAGACAATATAAAAGCCAGGCTGTATTTTCAGCCTGGCTTTTGCATTTGCCTGATGATTATCCCGCGTAGGAGATTACTCTCATCCAGGAATCGTTGTATACGTTGATGAAGTCGCCAAGGTCGTGGAAAATCTCGCACTTATCAAGGAGCTCCTGGGGGGGATTGTAGGTTTCGTTTTCGATGTAGTCTGCGCCCATAATCTCGAGAGCGGCTGCATTGGGGGTGGAGTAGCCGATGTATTCGGCGTTCTGTGCCGCAACTTCGGGATCGCAGAGGAAGTTGATGAAGGCTTCTGCCTCGGCGGTCTTGGTGCTGGTCTTGGGGATGATGATATTGTCAAACCACAGGTTGGAGCCGCTTTCGGGTACTGCGTAGGCCAGGTCGGGATTGCCCTCGATCTCGTCCATGCACCACATTGCGTCGCCGCTGTAAACG
>JAZNUG010000182.1:0-6360 GCA_045592165.1 Clostridia bacterium
CAGGAAGGAGTCGGTTGCAAGGGCAGCCTTGGTAATACCAAGAAGCTTGCGCTTTGCGATGGCGGGCTGCTTGCCTTCCATCATGGCCTTCTCGTTCTCGTTTTCGAAGGTGAAGATATCCACCAGCTCGCCGGGGAGCATATTGGTATCGCCTGCATCCTCGATCTGTACCTTGCGGAGCATCTGACGGATGATAACCTCAATGTGCTTATCCGCAATTTCTGCGCCCTGGAGGCGGTATACGCTCTGAACTTCCTTGAGCATATAGGCCTGAACGCCTTTGACGCCCTTGATCTTGAGGATGTCGTTGGGGTTGATGGAGCCGTCGGTAAGTTCGTCGCCGGGCTCAACCACGTCGCCTTCCTTTACCCTCAGCTTGGAGCCGAAGGGGATCAGGTATTTGGCAGACTCGCCGTCCTCGTTGGTAACGGTGGCTTCACGCTTCTTGCCTTCGGTAAGGGATACCTTGCCGCCGATCTCGGTGATAACGGCAAGACCCTTGGGCTTACGTGCTTCGAAGATTTCAACAACACGGGGAAGACCCTGAGTTATATCGTCTGCGGAAGCAACGCCGCCGGTATGGAAGGTACGCATGGTAAGCTGAGTGCCGGGCTCGCCGATTGCCTGTGCGGCGATGATGCCTACGGCTTCGCCGATGTCAACGGGATTGCCGGTAGCCAGGTTTGCGCCGTAGCAATGTTCGCAAACGCCGCGCTCGCTGCGGCAGGTAAATACGCTGCGGCAGTTTACGGTCTTGATGCCGGCTTCGATGATCCTGTCGCGGATTGCAAAGCTGATAAGCTGGTTGCTGCCAATGATCAGTTCGCCGGTGTTGGGATCGTATACATCCTCTGCGGTATAGCGGCCGAGGAGACGGTCGCCCAGAGGCTCTACAACCTTATTGCCTTCCATGATGGAGGTGATGGGCATGCCCTTTACACGCTCGCCGCGGACTTCGAAGCAGTCCACTTCATGGATGATGACTTCCTGAGATACGTCTACCAGACGACGGGTCAGGTAAGCGGAGTCAGCGGTACGCAGAGCGGTATCCGCCAGACCCTTACGTGCGCCGTGAGAGCTGATGAAGAACTCAAGAACGGTAAGGCCTTCACGGAAGTTGGCACGGATAGGCACTTCGATGATCTGACCGGAAGGGTCTGCCATCAGGCCGCGCATGCCTGCCAGCTGACGGATCTGGTTTTTGCTGCCTCGAGCGCCGGAGTCCGCCATCATGGCGATGGGGTTGTAGGGATCAAGGGATGCCATCAGAGCATCGGTAACCTCGTTGGTAGCGTCTTCCCAAACCTTGATTACCTCGCTGCGGCGTTCGCCGTCAGACAGCATACCGGAATAGAACAGGTTGTCGATCTCCACAACTTCCTTTTCTGCCTTGGCAAGGATATCCTTCTTCTGCTCGGGAACCTGAATATCCTGGAAGCCGACGGTGATACCGCCGCGGGTGGAGTACTTGTAGCCCAGTGCCTTCATGGCGTCCAGCACCTCGGAGGTGCGGGTGGGTCCAAAGCGGCGATAGCAGCGGTCTACTATGCGGCCGAGGTCCTTCTTGACTACCAGCTTGTCGATTTCAAGCTTGAACATATCGTCCAGAGTGTTGCGCTCTACATAGCCAAGGCTCTGGGGGATAGCATCGTTGAATATGAGGCGGCCGATGGAGGTGTCGATTACCTTGCGGTACTTCTTGCCTTCCCATTCGCGCTCAATACGAACCTTTACCTTTGCCTGGAGGGTTACTTCACCCATCTGGTAAGCCATGTAGGCTTCATCCTGGCTGGCGAAGATCTTGCCCTCACCCTTCTGACCGTCGCGCTGGAGAGTCAGATAGTAGCAGCCGATAACCATATCCTGAGTGGGGCTGGCAACGGGCTTGCCGTCCTGAGGCTTAAGTATGTTATTGGAAGCAAGCATGAGGAAGCGGGCCTCTGCCTGTGCTTCTACGGAGAGGGGTACGTGTACAGCCATCTGGTCGCCGTCAAAGTCAGCGTTGAAAGCGGTACATACGAGGGGATGCAGCTTGATGGCGCGGCCCTCTACCAATACGGGCTCAAATGCCTGAATACCCAGACGGTGCAGGGTAGGTGCACGGTTGAGCAGTACGGGGTGCTCCTTGATAACGCCTTCCAGAACGTCCCAAACCTCGGGCTTAACGCGCTCTACCATGCGCTTTGCGCTCTTGATATTGTGGGCGTATGCATCCTCAACAAGCTTCTTCATTACGAATGGCTTGAACAGCTCCAGAGCCATCTCCTTGGGCAGGCCGCACTGATACAGCTTCAGGGACGGGCCTACAACGATAACGGAACGGCCGGAATAGTCTACACGCTTACCCAGCAGGTTCTGGCGGAAGCGGCCCTGCTTGCCCCTGAGCATATCGGACAGGGACTTGAGGGGACGGTTGCCGGGGCCGGTAACGGGGCGTCCGCGGCGGCCGTTGTCGATAAGGGCGTCAACGGCTTCCTGCAGCATACGCTTTTCGTTGCGTACGATGATGTCAGGAGCGCGCAGCTCCAGCAGCCTCTTGAGGCGGTTGTTGCGGTTGATGACCCTGCGGTACAGGTCGTTCAGGTCGGAGGTGGCGAAGCGGCCGCCATCCAGCTGAACCATGGGGCGAAGCTCGGGAGGGATAACAGGAACAACGTCCATGATAATCCACTCGGGCTTATTGCCGGACCTGAGGAAAGCTTCTACTACTTCCAGGCGCTTGATGGCATTGCTGCGCTTCTGGCCGGAGGAATTGGCGATCTCGGTACGGAGTTCGCCGTCCAGCTTTTCAAGGTCGATCTGCATGAGCAGCTCCTTGATGGCTTCTGCACCCATGCCGGCCTTGAAGGCCTTTGCGCCATACTGGGCCTGTGCCTCGCGGTATTCCTTATCGGAAAGAACCTGCTTGTACATGAGGCCGGTTTCACCGGGATCGGTTACTACGAATGCCGCAAAGTACAGCACCTTTTCCAGGGAACGGGGAGACATATCCAGCAGCATCTTCATGCGGCAGGGGATGCCCTTGAAGTACCATATATGGGATACGGGTGCGGCCAGCTCAATGTGGCCCATGCGCTCGCGGCGCACCTTGGCGCGGGTAACTTCCACGCCGCACTTATCGCACACTACGCCCTTGTAGCGTACGCGCTTATAGCGTCCGCAGTGGCATTCCCAGTCCTTGGTGGGTCCGAAAATGCGTTCGCAGAACAGACCGTCACGCTCAGGCTTCAGGGTGCGGTAGTTGATTGTTTCAGGTTTCTTTACCTCGCCGTGGGACCATTCCCTTATCTTTTCCGGAGAGGCAAGGCCAATCTGTATAGCATCGAAATTGGTAGGCTCAAACAATTTCTTTCTCTCCCTTCGGCCTTATTTTAGTTAAAATCGTCCAGGTCTTCGCCGTCAATTACGGAGAATCCCATATCTTCGGGGGAACCCATGTCCATATCCATATCCATGTCTTCGTCAAAGTCGAACTCGTCAAACTCTGCAAAGTCGCCCTCGCCGGCGGGAGCGATGGGAGCATCTTCCATGCCGGAGATGTTCACATCCATGGGAGCGGGTTCGTCATCCTCGATCAGCTCGCCGATCTTGATCTCTTCCTTGTTTTCGCTGAGAACCTTGATATCAAGGCCCAGGGACTGCAGTTCCTTAATAAGAACCTTGAAGGATTCGGGAACGCCGGGTTCAGGCACGTTTTCGCCCTTGACAATGGCTTCGTAGGTCTTTACGCGGCCAACAACGTCGTCGGACTTGACGGTGAGGATTTCCTGAAGGGTATTTGCTGCGCCGTATGCTTCCAGCGCCCAAACTTCCATTTCGCCGAAGCGCTGACCGCCGAACTGTGCCTTACCGCCCAGAGGCTGCTGAGTAACAAGGCTGTAGGGGCCGGTGGAACGGGCATGGATCTTGTCATCAACAAGGTGATGCAGCTTGAGGTAGTACATATAGCCCACGGAGATGCGATTCTCGAAGGGCTCGCCGGTGCGGCCGTCGTAAAGTACGGTCTTGCCGTCCCAGTCTCTGCCGGCCTGTACCAGCATGGACTTGATATCTTCCTCGGTTGCGCCGTCAAATACGGGGGTAGCGATGTTCCAGCCCAGGCTCTTGGCTGCCATACCAAGGTGCAGCTCCAGTACCTGACCGATGTTCATTCGGGAAGGTACGCCCAGGGGGTTCAGAACTATCTGCAGGGGAGTGCCGTCGGGCAGGAAGGGCATATCCTCTTCGGGGAGGATGCGGGAAACAACACCCTTGTTGCCGTGGCGGCCTGCCATCTTATCGCCAACGGAGATCTTGCGCTTCTGGGCGATGTATACGCGAACCAGTTCATTTACTCCGGGAGGCAGCTCGTCTTTGTTTTCTCTTGTGAATACCTTAACGTCTACGATTACGCCGCCTTCGCCGTGAGGCACGCGCAGGGAGGTATCCCTGACCTCGCGGGCCTTTTCGCCGAAGATTGCGCGGAGCAGGCGCTCTTCTGCGGTGAGTTCGGTCTCTCCCTTGGGGGTAACTTTACCGACAAGAATGTCGCCGCTGCGGACCTCTGCGCCGATGCGGATAATGCCGCGCTCGTCAAGATCTGCCAGAGCATCTTCGCCAACGTTGGGTATATCGCGGGTGATTTCTTCCTCGCCCAGCTTGGTATCGCGGGCTTCGGTTTCATGCTCCTCAATGTGGATGGAGGTGTAAACGTCTTCCTTAACGAGCTTTTCGCTGATAAGTACGGCGTCCTCATAGTTGTAGCCTTCCCAGGTCATGAAGCCGATGAGGATGTTGCGGCCCAGAGCGATTTCGCCCTGATCGGTGGAAGCGCCGTCCGCTATTACCTGGCCGGGGATAACACGCTCGCCCTTTTCCACGATGGGACGCTGATTGATGCAGGTACCCTGATTGGAACGGGTGAACTTGATGATCTTATAGGTACGGGTGTTGCCGTCGTCGCCTTCGATTACGATGCGGCTGGCGTCAACGTGCTTTACAACGCCGTGCTCATGAGCAAGCACAACAACGCCGGAGTCGTGGGCTGCCTTATATTCCATACCGGTGCCGACAACGGGGGCCTCGGGCTTAAGGAGAGGCACTGCCTGACGCTGCATGTTGGAGCCCATCAGGGCGCGGTTTGCGTCGTCGTTCTCAAGGAAGGGTATCATGGCGGTGGCCACGGATACCAGCTGCTTGGGAGATACGTCCATATAGTCAACGTCGGTGGACTTAACTTCGATTATTTCATCCAGACGCCTTGCTACAACACGGTCCTTCTCAAACCATACATTGCCGTTCAGCTCGATGGTGGCCTCGTTGGCCTGAGCTACGATGAAATCGTCCTCTTCATCGGCGGTAAGGTATACTATATCGCTGCTGATGGACTTATTCTTGCCATCAACCTTGCGGTAGGGAGCCTCGATAAAGCCGTAGCGGTTTATGCGGGCATAGGTGGAGAGGGAGTTGATCAGACCGATATTGGGTCCTTCAGGGGTCTCGATGGGGCACATACGTCCGTAGTGGGAGAAGTGAACGTCTCGCACATCGAAGGTTGCGCGCTCGCGGTTAAGACCGCCGGGGCCCAGAGCGGACAGCCTGCGCTTGTGGGTCAGCTCTGCAAGGGGATTGGTCTGATCCATGAACTGGGTCAGCTGGGAGGAGCCGAAGAACTCCTTGATGGCAGCGGTCACAGGGCGGATGTTTATAAGATTGGAGGGCATGGCGGTTTCGGTGTCCTGAATGGACATACGCTCGCGAACCACTCTCTCAAGGCGGGTCATGCCCACGCGGATCTGGTTCTGAAGCAGCTCGCCTACGCTCCTGATGCGGCGGTTGCCAAGGTGGTCGATATCGTCGATGCGGCCGATGCCGTGATGCATGCCCAGCAGATAGCTGATGGAGCAGGTGATATCGTCGGTAATGATATGGCGGGGAATAAGGTCATATACATGGGCCTTGAGCAGTGCCTTGAAGGCTTCCTCGTCCATACCCTCGCCTTCCTTCAGCAGGGCGGCAAGAGTGGGATAATGAACCTTTTCGTTGAGGCCGGCTTCTTCGGGATCGAAATCCAGATAGCAGGCAGCATCCACGAACAGGTTGCCCAGTACCTTTACCTTTGCGCCGTCGGGGGCGATAACATACATGCCGTGTACGCCTGCATTCTCGATCTGCATAGCGGCATCGCGGCTGATGATTTCGCCTTCGCCAACCAGCACCTCACCGGTGGCGGGTGCAATCACGGTCTCGGCGGCGGTAAGGCCGGCGATACGTGCGGCGATGGACAGCTTCTTATTGAACTTATAGCGGCCTACGCGTGCCAGGTCATAGCGCTTGTCAAAGAACAGAGCGTTAAGCAGGCTGCGTGCGGATTCCTCTGTG
>JAZNUG010000183.1:0-7186 GCA_045592165.1 Clostridia bacterium
CCAACAACAATACCCACCACAGCAGCAAGGCCGATGAAAGCGGCGGGGTGAAGGGATTTTAGCTTCTTTGTATTGGAAAGCAGCATAATCACCGCAAAAAGCACAAGGGCAGGAATACTTACAGTGCCGAAAATGTCAGCGCCTCTGAGAGAGGTCTTAAGCACAGACCAGCCTGCTGCGGCAATAAGACCGGTGGAAGCGGGACGCAGACCTGAGAAGGCATTCTGCACAAGGGGATTGGACTTGTACTTCTGCAATGTGCCGGCAATGGCAAGCACGATGAGGAAGCTGGGCAGAATAAGTCCAAGGGTAGCAAGGAAGGCGCCGGGTATGCCGGCGGCGCGGAAGCCAGCGAAAGTGGCAGTATTTACGCCGATGGGACCGGGGGTGGATTCTGCAACGGCTATCATATCCGCCAGCTGCTGAGCGGTGAACCAGTCGTATTTTTCCGTAAGAGAGGTAAGAAAAGGTATGGTTGCAAGACCGCCGCCGACGGCGAAAAGTCCGGTTTTAAAGAATTCATAGAAAAGGGCAAATAATGTCATCATTTTGCCACCGCCTTTGCTGTGATGCCGGCAATAGCCGCTATGAATACCACAAGTACGGGAGAAAGTGACAGGAATGCTATGGCTGCAAATGACAGAACGCAAAGAGCTATCGCCAGGGGAGATTTTACGTTTTTGACGATAAGCTTGATCACAGCATTTACTATCAATGCAGCAACTGCAACGCGGATTCCTCCGAAGGCATGCTGAACGGCTGGAATGTGAGCAAAGTTCTCAAGGAGCATTGCAATGAGGAGTATTATGATAAGACTGGGACAGACCACGCCTGCGGTTGCGGCGGCAGCGCCTATAAAGCCCCGTTCCTTTGTTCCTACAAAGGTGGCGGTATTCACGGCAATAACACCGGGAGTGCACTGACCGATGGCAAAGTAATCAAGCAGTTCTTCCCTGTCGGTCCAGCCGTATTTTTCCACGCACTCACGTTCCAGCATGGGCAGCATTGCATAGCCGCCGCCGAAGGTGAAAAGTCCTATGCGGAAAAAGGCGGAAAACAATGATGCACAGGATGTCTTTTTTGTTTCCATGGGAGTTCCTTTCTATATAGAATACTTCTTTTCTTTTTCTTTTCTAAAGAAAAGAAAACAGAAAAGAAGCAAAAGAAAAAGAAAAGATAAAATATTAATTTAAATTGTTTTGCCATGCTTTGTAGGCATGAAAAATTCTGCGTTCCGGATATAAAACCGGTGAGATTGGTTTAAAGCGAAAGAAAAGAAAACCAATAAATATTTTTAAATTATGCTTTTCTTTCTCTTTTTTTTACTTTTTCTCGAAAAGTCAAGGAAGGCGGGGTCGGGAGACGCCCCCGCAGACCCGCCTGCGGGCGGGCCAAAAGAAAGAGAAAAAGTAAGGCTATTCACTAATTAACAGATCATACAGACCGGAAAGCTGATCCTTGGTGTAATATTCAATCACCAGCTTGCCCTTTGCTGCGCTGCCCTGTATGGATACCTTTGTGCCCAGGCGTTCCCTGAGGGCATCCTCTGCGGCGCGGAGGTCGGGATCGGGAGTGCGCTTTTCCGCCTTTGGGGTTGCAGGCTCCATCTTAGGATTAAGCTCAGCCTTGACTATCCTTTCCGCTTCGCGCACCGATGCACCGGACTGAGCGATGCGGCGGGCAACTATGGTGCGGTTAAGCTCATCGGGTATAGCCAGTATTGCTCTTGCGTGGCCTGCCTGTATCTGACCTTCCTTAAGCATATCCTGCACTTCATCCGGCAGGGACAGCAGACGTACAGCATTGGATACGGCGGGACGGCTCTTGGAAATGCGCCTGGATACCTCTTCCTGAGTAAGGTCGTGAAGATCCATCAGGGTTTTGATGGCAGCAGCCTCTTCAATGGGGTTGAGGTTTTCACGCTGTATGTTTTCAATAAGGGCTACTTCCCTTGCCTGCATTTCACCCATATCCCGAACAACGACGGGAACAGTGGTAAGCCCGGCAATGCGGGCTGCACGGTAGCGGCGCTCACCTGCGATAATGGAGTATCTTTCCCCCATCCTGCGCACCACGATGGGCTGTACCACGCCGTGAAGCTTTACGGATTCTGCCAGCTCGTTGAGCTTTTCCTTGTCAAAGGTTTTGCGGGGCTGACCTTCGTTTGTGTCTATGAGATATATATCCACTTCCTGCAGGCCCGCAGCCTGAGGTTCGCTGAAATCTCCCAGCAGTGCATCCAGGCCCTTGCCCAGACCCTTTTTACCCATTGCCATTACATGGTCCTCCCTTCATCTCTGGATACCATTTCCTGTGCCAATGCAACGTATGCCTTTGCGCCGCTGCACTTGGGATCGTACATGGTGATGGGCAGACCAAAGCTGGGTGCTTCGCTGAGACGTACGGAACGGGGAATGATGGTATTGTATACCTTATTCTTGAAGAACTTCTTTACTTCGTTTACCACCTGGGTGGAAAGATTGGTGCGGGCATCAAACATGGTAAGCACAACACCTTCCACCTGCAGGGTGGTGTTCAGACGCTGATGCACTAGCTTTACGGTGTTCATAAGGTCGGAAAGACCTTCCAGCGCAAAGTACTCGCACTGTATGGGTGCAAGGAGAGTGTCCGCGGCGGTAAGTGCGTTTATGGTGAGCAGACCCAGAGAAGGCGGGCAATCGATAAAGATATAATCAAAATCGGGACGTACCACCTCAAGGGCGCGCTTGAGTACGGTTTCGCGGGCCAGTGCGTTTACCAGCTCCACCTCTGCGCCGGAAAGTTCCTTGCGGGCGGTAAGCATATAAAGCCCCTCAACGGCGCTCTTCTCCATAGCTTCCTTTGCAGGCAGGTCGTTTATAAGTACGTCATATACGCTGTGGGCGGTGTTGTCCTTGTCAATGCCAAGGCCGCTGGTGCTGTTGCCCTGGGGATCAATATCCACTACCAGCACCCTCTTACCCATCTGGGCTACGCATGCTGCAAGGTTTACGGTGGTGGTGGTCTTGCCCACGCCACCCTTCTGATTTGCTATCGCAATTATCTTTGCCACGGTTTTCCTCCGATATTTAGTCCAAATTCAATCTTATTTTTATTGAGCACTATCAATTATAATGCATTTTATCGGAATAAACAACGGCGGTGAGTACACTTTATAATATAAATGTTTCACGTGAAACATAGTATGGCGCAAAAAGAGAGTGTTTCACGTGAAACATAAGGGCATGTTTACAGGCCGTTTACTTTTAATGGTACGCTGCGGATGATATAATAAATGCAAATAAGCGCAGTTCTGTTTTTTAATTTATAGTTTCACATATCATTAATATAAGGGAGGTAAAATATGTTTAGTATTATTTCGAATTATTTGACTATGGCTGCTGTTATTGCGGCGTGGTGTATAATAATCGTATTGTCAATAACACTGCTGATATACCTCCTTCGCATTGCAAAGTGGTACATAAAGAAAAATGACATCCCTCCCCTCTTCGGCCGCAGGAATAAAAAAGATTAGGAGAAATAACCAATGGAACAAAAACCCGTACGCCTGCTCAAACGAACAAGCCTGTTTGAAGCGGACCTCGTCTGCGGCATACTTCAGCAGGAAGGCATCCCTTTTTACAGGAAGGAAATGGGCGCAGGGGCAATGTATTGCGGCGGCGCAATTGCGGGAGCTGACCTGTATGTGCCGGAATCGGAATTTGACCGCGCCGATGAGATAGTTCAGAGCATACTCAATGCAGAGCCTGTTGAAGAGTAATGTTTCATGTGAAACATTTTCGCTCAAAATCTATTGGATTTTGAGCGAGTATTGCAGGTTTTTCCTCTCGCATGCGCTCCCGGGTGGAAAAACCTGAAAGGAAGCTATCCCTTCGGGATAGTTCCGCATTTGACGTACATGCCGCCAAATGCGGATTTAAAGCTTATGGATTTTTGGAAACAAAAGATAATAGAGATAATAAAGGAAGTAAAAGTATGCGAATCGTTGCAGCTGTTCTTATCTGCTGTGTCCTGCTTTGCGGCTGTGCCCAGCCTGAGCCAACCCAGATAGCCAATCCCATGCAGGAAAAAACCTCCCTTGAGGAAATAAACGCCGCCGCAGGTACGGATATTCAAAGGCCGCTGGCCTTTGAGCTTTCCGATGAAAAATACTTCGTAATCAATACGGATACCCCCGTGGCGGATTACCACTTCAGCATCGGCGAGAACGACTACACCTTCCGTGCCTCAAAAACAATGGAAGATATCTCCGGCGTGTATGGGGATATCGGCGTACTGACCCATTGGTACATTGACGATATACAGTATTCCCTATTCTGCGAAAGTGGCGACGATTTCCAGCTTCGTCAGATCGCCGCCGAGCAGGCGCCGGTATTTTATCCTGTGGTGGAAGAAATCGGCGACGGCTGGATGACAGTTGCGCCAAATGAAGATACTCCCGAGCGTGCATCATCAGATAAAATTACAGTTCCCATTCAGCACATGCATCCCTCAAAGGAGCCTGTTGTGGGTGATGTAGTGGAGATATCCTACAATGGGGAAATACTGGAAAGCTATCCGGCGCAATTGGGAGAGATATATGGAATCAGGGTGATGTTGCCTGTGGGATAGCTCCCTTTCGCACAAAATCTGTTGGATTTTGAGCGAGGATTTCATGTGTTGCCTCTCGCTTCGCTCCCGGGCGGCAAAACATGAAAAGAATCAAAGCCGCAGGCTTTGTTCCGCTTTCGCCGCACATGTCGCCGAAAGCGGATTGAAAGCCGATTGATAGTATAATTCACCCAATAATGAAAAAAGCCGCTCGAAAAGAGCGGTTTTTTTTGACAGCACTTCCAAGTCTGTTTTTATATTTGTGTATTTACCCCTATTCCGCTTTTCTTTCTCTTTTTGCTTCTTTTTCTTCTTTCTTTTCTCTTGAAAAGAAAGAGAAAAAGAAGATATAAACCCTACACCTTCACCACAAATACCGTAGGCGTAAGTCCGCCGGCTTCGGTGCGTACCTCGGTGACCAGCTTAAGGGCGGGTCTGTCCCGGAGCAGCTTCTTCAGCAGGGTGTATTCCATGGTATAGAGTATTGCCACGCCGCCCTTCTTTACCCATTGGGGCAGCCGCTCCAGTATGCCTGCGTACAGAGCAACGTTATCCTTGTGGGAGCCAACGCGGTTGCCGAAGGGCAGGTTGGCGATCAGCTCGTCATAGGGCCTGTCCGCCTCAAAGCGCAGGCAGTCGTTTACCATAAACTTGGCTATGGAGCCTGCCGCCTCTGCGTTCTGGCGGGCAATGTCTATTGCGTTGTGAGCAATGTCCACGCCGGTGAGGGAAGCGCAGGGGGTGAGCTTTTCCCGCTCGATGAGGAATGTGCCGCTGCCGCAGCAAATGTCCAGCACCCTGGCATCCTTGGTGAGGAATTTTTCCGCATAGCGCAGCACGCCTGCTGCCGTGGCGGGATGCATACTGGCGGGAAGGGCGCCTATACGGTAGTCAAAGCGGTTGTCGGGTACTGTCAAAAGCTTCAGGTAAATGTTGGCGCTGCCGTTCTGGCGGTGCTCAATGCGAAGCTCTGCGTCGTAGTTTGAGGGGGAATTCTGTATTATGCCGCTGTCCATATAGGAAGCGATTTCCTTGGCGATCTGTGCTCTGTTCAGCTGTCCGCCCCGCAGTTCAATGCGGTAGCCGAAGGGGGGCTTGCCTTCATGGCAGGCAGGCAGCAGCTTTTCCATAAAGCTCTTTGCCTTTATGGCGATGCCCTTGGGGTTGGGGTTTGCGTTGGCGGATATTTCGATGAGCGCCTCGGTGAAGCAGCGGGCCTTGAAAAGGTCAGCCATGTTGTCGGTGTGGACCCGCACGCTGGACTGATGCACCGCAGCAACCCGATAGCCCAGGGCGGTAAGTTCACGGCCGAGACCCTCTGCCAGCTTGTCCGGCGCCTTAAGTTCTATCTCCAGGGACTGGGGCAGCTTTGTGAAGGTATGCTTTTCAAATGTGAGGAAGGATTTCAGCGCAGTGGAAAGCGCATACTGCTCCTCTTTCACGTGGGGCTGTTCCTCGGGGGATGCGGCAGGGGCAACCCTGTAATTTTCAAGGAATGCCTTTGCGTCCTCTCCGCCCACAGCGCCGATGGACAGCAGCATGGCGGGCCGCACAAATCGGGTTTCTTCCTTATTTAATGCATCAATAAGCGCAGCAAGGTCACGGGGCTTGCCGATGTAGGAAATAAGCCTTGCGGAATTCTGCCGGAGCTTTGGGGAGTCGGATTTCAGTCCTGCGTACAGGACAGCCCTGTCTTCTCCAAGAAAAGCGTCTATTCTTTCCGCCAGCTTTTTGATTCTGGCGCAGCGCCACAGGAATGCCGCCGCCGGGGCAAAGCCCTCTGCATACAGCTCAAGGGCAGGGCGCAGCGCCTGCTCCGCATCCTTCATCAGCAGCTCAGGGCCGTTTTCCTTTGTAAGTTGTCTTTTTACCTGCTCGGCGGTCAGGTCGGGTCTGCGCCGCCTGTCAGGCCGTATATTGTTGTCGCGCCGTCTGTTATCCTGCATATTACTTTTTCTCCGTAAGCTGACGTATTACGGACAGCACCTCGTCGGTGCCGTCTGCCATGGCATCGCCGCTCATGGCGGATATAAAGGACAGCCGCCTGTCATACAGGTCGTTGATTGCGTCAAAGAGGCTGTCGGGGGTCATCTTTTCCTGCTCCAGCGTCATGGCGTAGCCTTTGCGGGAGAAATAGCCTGCGTTGAGTATCTGGTCGCCGCGGGATGCATTGAGGGGCAGGGGTATGAGCAGGGCAGGCTTTGCAAGGGCGAGGAATTCAAATACAGCGTTTGCGCCGGCCCTTGAAAGTATCACGTCCGCCGCCGCCAGAAGGTCGGGCAGCTCATTGGAAATGTATTCGTACTGGCGGTAGGAGGGGTTGTATATGCTGTTGTCCAGCTTACCCTTGCCGCACAGGTGTATTACGTCAAATACCAGGGTGAGCTTGGGAAGGGCTTCACGCAGGGCATTGTTGATTGCCAGCGCGCCCTGGCTGCCGCCCATCATCAGCAGTATGGGTTTTTCTCCGCTGAAGCCGGTAAATTCAAGGCCCCGCTTCGCATCGCCATCATAAAGCTCGGGACGGATGGGAGTGCCGGTGAATACTCCCTTTGCGCCCACGTGCTTGAGGGTGTCCTCAAATGTAACGCAGACT
>JAZNUG010000184.1:0-2436 GCA_045592165.1 Clostridia bacterium
CCGCTTGGCCTCCGACTTGGAGATCTGCCCCAGAATGGTGGGCAGCATCTTCAGGTTTTCGGTATAGATCAGGCTGGCGCCGCTGTTGGCCCACCCACTCTGGAAGGCGAGGAAGGCCAGCGTGATCCACGCGGGCTTGACCATAGGCATCACGATCTGCCAGCAGATCCGCAGATCGCCGGCGCCGTCGATGCGGGCGCTCTCGATGATGGCGTCCGGCACGCCCTCCATAAACTGCTTCATCAGAAACACGCCCATGGTGGAGCCCAGCACCGGCGCGATGATCGCCCAGTGGGTGTCCACCCAACCGAGGGTGGACAGGATCACGTACTGGGGAATGCCCAGAATGGAGCTGGTGAACAGCATGGAAGCAAGCTGGCTGCCCGAGGAGAACCCCACCATCTTCATTTCCCATGGCGATTGCCTTGAGGATGCCGAATATGTGGCCTCCCTCATCAGGGAAAAGCTGGGCGTAAATGACATTCGCATCAATTTCGTAGGCCCCGTTATCGGCGCCCATACCGGTCCCGGCGTAGTTGCGCTGTTCTTCTGGGCCAAGGAAAGATAAACGAATCATCGCGGTTTTCAGGACACGGTCTTATGTAGGACCGTGTCCTTTTTTCATGATGCAAAAAGAGGACGTTAATTGTATAAATTATGTGTAATACAGGCAATAATCGTTGCATTGAAGGCGGTTGTGTGGTATTATAACCTGACGGCTGTATGTCCGTATAATGTTATAATTTATATATGTTGTATTCGGAGGTATATAATGGCAACTTTGGAAAAGCTCGAGGGCAGCAAGGTTAAGCTCACCATCGAGGTATCTGCAGACAAGTTCGAAGAGGCAATCCAGCAGGCATACCGCACCAGCGGCAAGAAGTTCAACGTGCCCGGATTCCGCAAGGGCAAGGCTCCCCGCAAGATGATCGAGAACACTTACGGTCCTCTGGCATTCTTTGATGATGCCTTTGACGTGGTTTATCCCGAGGTTTATCAGGCAGCTGTTAAGGAGCATGAGCTGGATGTTATCGATCGTCCCGACATTTCCATCGTTGAGCTCCCCCTGGATGGCAGCAATCTGGTATTCACCGCTGAAGTAGCAGTGCGTCCCGAGGTAAAGCTGGGCCAGTACAAGGGTATAGAAATAGAAAAGCGCGAGTATAATGTTACGGATGACGAGGTTGACTTTGCTATGCAGCGCGAGCGTGAAAAGCTTGCCCGCATGGTTGATGTTGAGCGCCCCGTTCAGAACGGCGACGTTGTAAACCTTGACTACTCCGGCAGCGTATCCGGCATCAAGTTCGAAGGCGGCACCGCCGAGGGCGCAACCCTTGAAATCGGCAGCCACACCTTCATCGACGGCTTTGAAGATCAGATGATCGGCATGGCAATCGGCGAGGAGAAGGACCTTAACGTAACCTTCCCCGAGCAGTATCATTCCGAGGCTCTTGCCGGCGCAGAAGCCACCTTCCATGTAAAGGTAAACGGCATTCAGGTTAAGGAACTGCCCGAAATGGATGACGAGTTTGCCAAGGACGTTTCCGAGTTTGATACTCTGGCTGAGCTGCGCGCAGCAAAGCGCGAAGAGCTGGAAAAGCAGGCCGAAGAGAACGCCAAGATCGAAAAGGAAAACGCCGTTGTTGCCAAGGTTGTTGACAATGCCGAGGTTGAGATCCCCGAAGTTATGATCGAGCGCCAGATCGACGCCGTTATCAACGATATCCGTTACCGTCTCAGCATGCAGGGCATGGGCCTTGAAGATTACATGAAGTACGTTGGCATCACCATGGAATCCTTCCGTGCCGACAGCCGTCCCGACGCAGAGCGCAGGGTAAAGAGCCAGCTGGTTATCGATGCTGTTGCCAAGGCTGAGGGCATCAAGGCCGAGGAAGCCGAAATCGAAGCTAAGCTTGACGAGTACGTTGCTCAGTTCGGCGATAAGGCTGAGGAAATCAAGAAGGGCTTCAGCGAGGATGATAAGCTGTACTTCGCAGACCAGATCATGGTAGATAAGACCCTGGCCGTAATGGTTGATTCCGCCGTTGAAATCGCTGCCGAGGCCGCTCCCAAGAAGAAGGCTGCACCCAAGAAGAAGGCTGCTGAAAAGGCCGAGGGCGAGGAAGCCCCCAAGAAGAAGACCACCAAGAAGGCCGCTGAAAAGGCTGAGGGCGAAGAGGCCCCCAAGAAGAAGACCACCAGGAAAAAGGCCGAGGAACCCAAGGCTGAGTAACCTCTGAACCGGCACAATAAAAAATGTTTTTAGTGCGCCGCCGCATCATAGGCGTGGTGCGGCGGCGTGATTTTTCCCTGAGATACAGGATAAAGGAGAGAGTACAATGAACCTTATTCCGATGGTAGTTGAACAATCCAACAAGGGTGAACGCTCATACGATATATATTCCCGCCTGCTTAAAGACCGCATTATCTTCCTGG
>JAZNUG010000185.1:0-15812 GCA_045592165.1 Clostridia bacterium
AGGTACGTCAAAGGGGCTGAACACATCATCTGCGGGAGCAGTCTTGCTGCAGCCCTCAGAGGGAGATGCCATGTCCGGATCTATAGTGGGAGAAAAAGCGCCATTGTTTCCGCCGGGCTGATGAGTACCGTAGATTTTAGATGCGCCTTCGCCTGCACAGAGGGGGCAGCTGGAGTGCTTTGCAGCATTGTAGTAGTGTCCGTTTGCGCACATGGTCATGTTGGTTTTCATAGTTGTAATATCCTCCTGATGTAAAATGGTGTTTTGCCGTAATTGATTCATAGGAATTGCGTAATTATTTACTGTTGTTACACACTTTACCATGGGGATATTTCCTTATCGTCCAAGCATTTTCCGCATAATTTCCGCTATGTGAGAGCCAATTTGCAGGCAGCTGCACAGTCCTTCAAAAAATACACCGGATCAATCAAGGACGTGAATAAATCGTTAATATATGCGCTTTTTCTATCAGGCAATTAAGGCAATATTGGTTTGCTGTGACGAAGGCTGCCAAATGGAGGGTATGAGGATGTGGATTATGATGAATATATGGACTTGCTTTATGCTTGTTTACAAAAGAGGAGGCTTTTAATTCATTGGAGCCCTTAGATATGGATGAAATTGGTTATTTTGACTCCAATAGGCGTGTTCTGATAATGGGATGGTAAATCCGGACAAAAAAGCCGACACCTACTACACACCCACTACATACACCCCCCCATTTTCCCCCGACAATCAGCCGCCCTTCCCTCCCCTGCTAAGGGAGTAGGCTGGGGTGACTGGCGCGCGAATCCCTCCTTCTCCGCCACGAAAAAGAGATCGCATTTGCGGTCTCTTTTTCGTGCTGCATAAAAGAAGGAGGGATGAGAAGGGCGCGGCCGAAGCTTGCGGAGGCGAAAAACCATCCGGTGAATGGTTTTTCAGCGCCCCGGTGTCACTGTGGTCAACTATTAGAGTAGCATTTACATAAAAACCGGAGTGGCGCCGCTGACGCTACGCCACTCCGCTTAAATCATTATTTCCTACTTGAGTGCTTTTCTGCACTGTCCGTTTTTTCTGGTGCTGCTCACTCTGGGTGGCTTTTAATTTGATCAGAAAGTGTGGGGTATATGGACTATGTACGCAGTGTTGCCCGGAGACGATCGGTTTTAATGAGCAGGTCCAGAGCATCCTCTATAGAGGTTACCACCACGTCCACATGGGTCAGCAGAGCGCCGCAGCAGCCTTCCTTGCCCATGACGCATATGGAAAGATCGCAGGCATCAGACATCTGAATGTCATTGAATCCGTTGCCTATGCAGGCTACGCCGCCGGTAAGCTTGCGGGCTTCGGATGCCTTAATTTCGCCTACCTCGGTGGTGGGAAATACCTTTACCTCAAGAGGGAGACCTTCGCAGTTTTTGGTTGCGGTGCCGTGAGTATCTGCGGTGATAACGTAGATGCCCAGGTTCTTGCTCAGCTGCTCAAGTTGGGGAATGATGGTGGATATAACCTTGCCGTCAAGGGCGATGGTGCCATTGTAATCCAGTATAAGATGGCTGATGGTGAATTCGTCACGTCCGGGAATTCTAATAGTAAGCATAGTTTATTCCTCTTTTCTTTAAGCGTAGGTGCCGCGGAGATATTCGATGGTTTCCTGCCGCTGGGGATTGTTGAACAGTTCTTGTGTGGTGTTCTGCTCCCACACCTGCCCGTTCAGCATGAAGATACAGTCATCTGCAATGCGCTTTGCCTGAAACAGATTGTGGGTCACAATAACAATGGTATACTTTTCTTTCAGCTTAAGCAGCAGTTCTTCTATTATCTGCGTGCTCTTTACATCAAGGGCGGAGCAGGGTTCATCCAGAAGCAGTATATCAGGTCCGGCGGTAAGGGCGCGGGCGATGCAGAGCCTCTGCTGCTGACCGCCGGAGAGCTTGAGAGCACTCTTGTTGAGTTCGTCCTTTACTTCATTCCACAAGCCGGTTACCTGCAGATATTCCTGTGCGGTGTTTTCCAGTTCCTGTTTGCTGCGCATGCCGTAATACTGGGGGGCATATATCATGTTTTTATATACGGACATGGGGAAGGGCGTGGGAGTTTGAAACACCATGCCAACACGGCGGCGAAGCTCCTCAACGGGGATGGTCTGTATATCCTTGCCGCCAATGTGTATGCTGCCGGATACGGAAGCATCCGGCTGAAGCTCGAGCATCCGGTTAATCGCCTTGAGAAGAGTGGATTTTCCGCAGCCGGAGGGGCCGATTATGGCGGTGATGCGGCCGGGGCATATACCGGTATTAATATTAGAAAGCACAGTTTTCTTTTCGTATGCCACGCCAAAGTCGTGGAAAGTGATAATTGTATCCATCATTTCTTTCTCCTCCATGCAAACCATGTTGCCAGGGTATTGGTGACAAGTACTATCATCATCATAACAAAGGCGGTACCGTAAGCATTTTCAGGGGAAGTGCCCTGGGTCAGCAGCATGTACAGATGATAGGGCAGAGCCATGGCGGGCTTCATGATATCCTTAGGTACCTTGGACATTATTACAGCACCGGTAAAAATTAGCGGTGCGGCGGCCCCCATTGCATGGCATGCGCCTAGGATAACGCCGGATACCAGCTGGGGCAGCGCCTGAGGAAGCACTATTCTGCGTATGGTATATGCCCTTGAGATGCCCAGTGCATATGAAGCACTTGCCTGAGTCAGGTCTGTTTCCTCAAGAGCTTTCCTTGCCCTTACCTGTATCAGCGGAAGTATCATGATTCCCTGGGTGACGCCGCCTGCAAGTATGCATTTGCCCCACCCAAAGGTCAGAACAAGCAGACTGTAACCGAACAGACCCATTACTATGGAAGGTACGCCGGCCATGCACTGCATGACAAGGGATATTGCATCAGAAAGGCGCTTGCTGCGGCAGTAAAATACCTGATAAATGGCAGTTGCAACACCTAGGATCGTGGCGAAGAGGCAGGCAATACCGGTGTACCATGCGCTGCCTACGATGGCGGGAAGTATGCCGCCTTCAGTGCCTATAATAAGGCCCTTGGGCACCTCAGTCAGAAATTCCCATGAGATGGTTCCCGCACCTTTTATAAATATATAGGAAAAAAGGAAGAACACCAGGAACAGCACCAATGCACAGGAACATATAGCCCACAGCTTGACCAGAAGGGTTTTCGTCTTCATAGGCTGCCCTCCTTGCTGAGCTTTCGCTTTAGCAGCTCGAATATGATATTGATGGCAAACAGCAGTACCATCAGGATAAGGCCTGCGGTATACAGAGCACTGTAATGTATACTGCCAACTTCTGCCATACCCATTTCCATAGCGATAAGGGCAGATATGGTTTCACCCTTGCCGAGAAGGGTAGGCTTTGCCATTGCGTTGCCCAGCACCATCATTACTGCCATGGTTTCACCCATAGCGCGGCCTGTTGCCAATGCCATGCTGATGAGCACACCTCTTGTGGAAGCAGGCAGCACAAGCTGCCCTGCCATATACCACTTGGATACGCCGAGTCCTGCAGAGGAGGCACCGTAGCGGTCGCGGATGCGGACCATGGTGTCACAGCATGATGCTATCATAAAAGGAAGTATCATAACGGACAGCACAATGCCGCCTGCCAGTATAGATTCACCGGCGGCCCGTCCACATATTTCAAAGAATTTTATTACGGTATATAACCCTATAAAACCAAATACCACAGAGGGTATGCTGGCAAGCAGGTCTATATAGGGCATAATTATGGTTCGTTGCTTTTGGGTGGTTGAACATGCAAGGAACAGCGCACATCCTACGCCCATTATCAGCGCAAACAGCACAGCCAGACCGGCAACAAACAGGGTGGAAAGCATCATGTTCCTAAAGCCGTAGCTGGGGGCATCCTTGAAAATGATGGGACGCCACTCGTCGCCGAACAACAGATGCTTAAGGCCTACCTCCTGAATGGCGGGCAGGCTTTCTCTCACGATGAAGAAAATAAGGAAAGCCAGAATCAGCACCGTTATCAGAGCGATGAAGCCCATAATTACGCAAAAAATACGGTCTTGGGTTTTACGCAAATCGTATCACCTCTTTCTTAGAGCAAGCCTTTATGGAACAAGCCTAAGGTATCAAATACCCAGTATGCCGTCAAGATTCGGTAGGCTTATTAGTGAAAAATAGGCTGCCATGCCCCTTTGACATGGCAGCCCTGTGAGCTTTGATTAATTAATAAGCGGGGATGTAGCCGTTTTCAACTACGATGGCGCGGCCGGTATCGGAGAAGATGTAATCTACGAAAGCGGCTTCAGCGGCATCCAGAGCGCGGTTGATAACGAACAGAACGGGACGCTGGATGGTGTAGCTGCCGTTAAGGATGTTCTCTTCGGAGGGCTCTACGCCATTTACCTTGAAGGCATACAGGCTGTCCTGATTCTGGTTGTATACGCCGTAACCGGCATAGCCGATGGCATACTCGTTCTCGATGATCTTAGCAGCCAGTGCGCCCATGGAGGGAGACTGGATGGCGTTCTCGGAGATGGGGGTGCCCTGCATTACGTTGTTTTCGAATACTTCGGCAGCACCGCCGGTCAGGTCACGGATTACGACAACGATCTCTTTGTGCTCCAGGGAAGGATCAACTTCGTCCCAGTAGCCCAGCTCGCCGGAGAAGATCTTGCGGATGGTATCGGTATCAATGTCATCCATGAGAGCGCAGATGGGGTTGTTCTTGTTTACGGAGATGGTGAGAGCGTCAGAGGCTACCATGTACTCGGTGTAGCCGGCGCCCAGAGATTCCTTCTCGCCGTCCTTTACTGCACGGGCCAGCATGCCGAAGTCGGCAGTGCCGTCAACAACGCTGGAGGGGCCATCGCCGGAGCCGCCGGAGGTAACAGCAATGTCGATTTCCTCAGCGGGGAAAGCAGCGTCTACCTTATCCCAGGTGCCGTAGGTTTCCAGATAGGAAGCGCCAATGGCAGCGATAACGGGAGCCAGAGTGGAAGAACCGCAGAAGTGGATCTGGGGATCGATTTCAACGGGGGTTGCTTCAGCAGTCTCGGCAACAGGCAGTTCGCCTTCGATAAGCTCAGGATAGGTTTCGCTCCAAGCAGTGAAGCCGCCTTCAAGGGTGAATACCTTGCTCATGTCGTAGCCGATGGCGGACAGGGCGTTGGTAGTAGCCTGTGCATAGCGCTTGCCGGAGTAGCAAACAAGAATCAGGTTCTTGTTTACGCCTTCGGTAGCGGCGGTCATGGTAGCCTTACCGGCTTCTGCATCGCCTTCCTTGGCAGCGTCCATGTCATAAGCAAGGGCGCCGGGGATAGTGGCAGTTGCGCTGTCGGCAGCCTTGCGGACGTCAAAGAATACATAGCCGTCATCTTCCAGCAGTTCCTTTGCGTCTGCAACAGAGATGTAATTCATGGGAACATCGGTGGATGCTACTTCTTCAGCCTTGGGGGCGCAGGCAGTGAACAGGCCCATTACCATTATCAGGCTCAGCAGCAGGGTAAAGAATCTTTTCATTTCTTCCTCCAAAATTGTTTTAACTTTAGTGTTTATTCGATACTTTTGAACAAACATAAGCATGATATCATTATAACAATCTCGGGTCAAACAATATGGATTATTTGAATAATACCCTTGCATAATTGAAAGAAATGATAATATGCACGTTATAGTGTGCCGTGTATCATTTAGGAACAATGATGCACGTTAATCTATCATGAGATAGAGACGGACAATCAGAAATGAGTTAAAATTGCAAAATCATAATTAAAACTTAATACTACTAAATAAAAGCCACCGAATTTTCGGTTGCTTAGGTAATTTGAGCATGTGGGGTTGCGTTGCTATGTGCGGTTCCGTTTATTTAATTAGGAGAAAAAATAGTAACTAAAACTATAGTACTTGTATAGGGGAATTTCCATATCTTCCTGTGATAGGAGGGAAAGAAAACGAATAGATGGATTGTTATATACATGAAGTCAATAATATTATGCGAGATTACAATGATAAAAAATAGCAGATATCTACTACATACCTATTACATACAAACATCTGTTTTTTTCAGGTATTTAGCCACCCTTACCTCCCCTGCCAAGGGAGTAGGCTGGGGTGACTGGCGCGCGAATCCCTCCTTCTCCGCCATCTACGTGCACAACAGAAATGTTGTGCACGTAGTGTTTTTGGAGGAAAAAGGCCGCGGAGCTGTGAACTCGGCGGTCGTTGAAATCTATATTACATGATAGTTTTTTATTATATGTGATTATAATGAATAAAGAGGAGCAGGTTGATGGCTTCTCTTTAATCGTTCCTCATACTGGTGAACAATCAAACAACACTTTCATCCAAAAGAAAATCGATAACCCCAATATTCAGTATCCCGTTATCATCATACCAGCGTTTGCGGATATCATGGCGCACAATGACCTTGGGGAAGGAATCGCCGGTCAGTGCAAAGGGCTTGTTTTCGGTTTCTGCTTTAGCTGCATCGTGAAGGGCATAGGCGGACTGGATATAAGTCTTTTTGCCGCCCAGGGTGGCGATGAAGTCGATCTCACGTGCCACCTGCACAGTGCGGCCCTTTTTATCCTTGGCGTTGCCGTAAACAATGCCAACATCCACAGAACAGCCCCGGATGATAAGTTCATTGTAGATGATGTTTTCCATGATGTGGGTCATCTCCTGCTGACGGAAGCCGATGCGGGCATTCCTGAGGCCGATATCTTCGCAGTAGTATTTGTTGGGATAGTCAAAGTAGTTTTTGCCCTTTACATCCCAGCGCTTGCACTCGCTGAAAAGGAATGCGTCCGAAAGGTGATCCATATAGGTTCGAACGGTATTTTGTGAAACAAGGCTTTCACCGCTGAGTTTTTGCTTGGTGTTAAGAGTGTTTGCTACACCGGTGGGGTTGGTAAGTGAACCGATGGAGGAGCAAAGCAGATCCAGTATAGAATTCATTATATCTGCACGCTTGATACCTTTTCTTTCAAAGATATCCTTCAGGTATACCTCGGAGAAAAGGGACTGTAGGTAGGACATCTTTGCGGCTTCATCCGGACGGGAAAGCACGAGGGGCATGCCGCCGAAGAAGGCATAGTTGTCAAATGCGTCGTATTTATCTCCGCCCACGGCAGAGTAATATTCCGCAAAGCTGAGGGGGTGTATGCGAATTTCATCGCTGCGGCCTCTGAATTCGGTAAGTATATCTGAGGACAGCATACGGGAGTTGCTGCCGGTGACGTATATATCCAGATTGGGAAGGGAACGAAGGTCATTCAGCGCATCGTAAAAGGTGATTGGTTTGCCGGCGCTGTTGTATGGATTGGGAACCTCATCGGACATCTGAATCTCATCTACAAAAAGATAGAATTGCTCAGAATTGCTTTCCACAATGCTGCGAACATATTCCGCAAGTGCAAGAGGATTGCGGTACTTTATATCCTTTGCCAGGTCCAGCTCAAAGGACAGTATATGGCTGTCGTCAACACCGGAAGCAAGCAGGTGCTTTCGGAATAAGGTGCGAAGCAGGTAGGATTTGCCGCACCTGCGAATGCCGGTGATAACCTTGACCTGACCATCCCACATGTAGGAGATGAGCTGATTCAAATATCGGTCACGCTTGATTTCCATAGAAGCCTCCGTTGAAAACTTGATTGATATATTATGGAACTTTTCAATAATAATTATGCCATGGGGAACGAATAAAAGCAAGGAGCGAGTTGAAAAGTTGATTGATAACCAAATGAACTTTTCAATTGACGAGATGTTTTATTCTGGTTACAGAACTGAAAGTGAAAGCTGATCGATGAAACAGAATAGCATATGAGGGGAAAACATGCGACTTAAAATTGATAGTAAAAATTGCAAAAATACAAAAATATGGATGGCGCCGCAGACGAAAAACGGCGAAAATACGGGCGAAAATAAATATAGTCAAAATCGATAGTAAATTTTGCATTTTTTGAGCAAAAACAGCATTTTTAGCTATCGATTTTGGGCGGTTTTATAGGCGATTTTTGATGGCGAAAACCTCAAAAAATCCCCAAATTGTGCACGTATCGGGCAGCACTCCTTCTTCGCCACGAAAAAGAGATCGCATTCGCGGTCTCTTTTTCTGATACATACATAGTTTGAATAAGGCTGTCCTTTCCTTTGAGGTAAGGACAGCCTTTATGATATCCGCAGGATTGCTGATGTTTATTTAATGAACCGGCAAAGCCTGCGGTAAGTTGGATATCAGGGGAGGGGGTCGGCGCTTTCGGGAGCAATGCCGCTGCTCTGTGCATCTTTGCCGTGCACATTAAAGGGCAGCCCCTGCGCGCTGAGGGATTGATGGATAAACAGGCTGATGGCGCCGCTCATGGTGAGGCCGCAGCTGTAGAACAGCTGCTCGGCCTGCGTCTTTGTATGGGGGTCGATGCGCATTTCAAACCAGGAAGTTTTTGAAACTGACATATGCTTTGTTTATTGATAGTGAAGGAAGAGGGATAATGCTCAGGATATCATTCCTGATTGCGAAGGTATCTTGAGCCCCGGGTGATGGGAAAAGGTATTCCGCCGGTATTTATGGATTGCCGCAGGAAGATGTTTACCGCATCGGTAAGGGTAATACCGCAGCTTGCAAACAAAAGCTCGGCTTCCTGCTTGGTGGCAGGGTCAATCCGCATGCGGAAGGTGGAAGTTTTTGATGGTTTAGGCATGTTTTCCATGGCGTATATCTCCTGTTTAATGTTATTTATCCCAGATAATCCATAAAGCGCTTTACCAGGGGAGGTGCGCTTTTTATATTTTTAGCGGCGAATACAATATCTCGGTGCAGTGGGGGATCCAACGGCTTGGCGATGATATCCGCCTGGGTATTTGCCAGAATGGTTTCGCTTAATATACTTGCGCCTACGCCGCTTTCCACCATGCGGAGAACCGTGTAATCCTCCCATGTAACAAGGCGTATATCGGGCTTTATCCCATGCTCTGACAGGTAATCGGAGATGGTGGTGTTGCCGCCTTTTTCGGGCAAGATAAAGGGGGCATTGGCCAGGCTGTAGGCTGAAATCGTGTCTTTGTGGCGCAGTTGATGGTTGGTGGGCAAAACGACAAAAAAGGTTTCTCTAAATAGGTGCTGTGTATCCAGCTTATCACAGACCGGCAGAGGAAGTATTCCGCAGTCAACACGCCCATCCATTATCCAGGCCTGTATGGAGCGTCCGTCGCCATCCAGCAGCTCATAGCTGATGGATGGGTAATCCTGATGGAAGCGGCGTATAACGCCGGGCAGCCAGTGGGTGGATATGTTTGCAAGCACCCCTATGCGCAGTGTGCCGCGTTTCAGGCTGTTGAGGGCGTCCACGCTTTCCTTCATAAGGCGGGTGGTTTGACATATATCCATGATATAGGGAAGCAAAGCTTCGCCTTCGGCGGTAAGACATACTTTTTTGCTGCTGCGCCTGAGCAGCGCAACGCCGTACTCGTCCTCCAGGCCTTTGATCATCCTGCTTACAGCGGGCTGTGAGTATTGCAGGAGCTCTGCTGCTTTGGAGAAGCTCTCAAGCTCAACAGTCTTCAGAAATGCGGTATAACGCTGTAATGCCGTATCCATATATTCATATCTCCGGACTTGCCCTGAACTTTGCTTAGGGTAACGGGAGCTTAACATATGCGCTTGAAATAGCTTAACTATTTCAAGTGAAAATCGCATATGCTCATCTTCCGTTACCCTGATTTTAGCAATATATACAAGCTGATTCAATAGGGCCGGAGCCCTGATAAACGCTGACTTTTTCATGGGGATAACGGAAAAACTGATGCCCGGAGGATACCGAATGAATGCATAAATATTCTTGGAGGTCTTGGTGGAGCGTTGTCCCAACAATGCCCGAACCACAAAACAATTTCCGTAATAATTTAACGCGGATAGAGCGCACTTATGAATACAACAAAATAAAAACAGGGGGTAGATTACTAAAACTTATATCATTGATGCAAAATACGCATACACATAATTTGCATATTTAATCAAACACGAGGGGTGATAAAACAACGACACAGCGATAAATACGGCAAAAAACAAAACGGGAAAAAGTCAAGTAGAGTAATTATACAATAAAATGAATTTGGACAGTTTGACAGTGCCGGTTGCGGATGTTAAATTCTTGTTGTTACATTGCATGGCCAAGTGCGGTTTTGCCAATCAAAGCAATGCAGTAAAGAATTCATTTATTTAATCGGAGGTTTTAATCTTATGGCCGTATTGATTCTCAGAATCATACTGATCGTTCAGTTCCTGTGGGTACTGGCATACACCGCTTACGACATCGTAAAGACCAAGAAGCATCTCATGGCCGGCAAGGACCGCTATGCCAAGAATGCTGTCATCGGCCTTATAACCGACTTCTTTGATACCCTTGGCGTAGGCTGCTTTGCTCCCACCATGTTTGCCTTTAAGGTAACCGGTGCAATGCCCAAGGATGAAAACGGCAAGGACAGGGACGATCTGGTTCCCGGCACCCTTAACATCGGTCACTGCTGGCCTGTTATTACCGAGGCGCTGCTGTTCCTGGATTTCGTAGCGGTTGAGCCCCTTACTCTGGTGGGCCTGCTGGTAGCTGCCTGCCTTGGCGGCTGGATCGGCGCAGGCTGGGTATCCAAGTGGAAGGTAAACACCGTGCGTATCGCCATCTCCGTGTGCCTGCTGGCAACCGCTATTGTTGTTATCATGCGTCAGTTTGGCATCGGGCCCTATGCCGGCGAAAACGAGGCTCTGCTTGGCCTTCACGGCGTGAAGCTCATCGTGGCGCTGGTCATCAACTTCGTGCTTGGCATGCTGATGAATCTGGGCTTTGGCCTGTATGCTCCCTGCATGGGTATGCTGCTGGCTCTGGGCATGGACGTTGGCGCAATATTCCCCATCATGATGGGCTCCACCGCCATTCAGATGCCCTTCTCTTCCACCATCTTCATCAAGGAAGGCAAGTATGATCCCAAGGCTACCGTTATGCTGGGTATCTTCGGTATCATAGGCGTATTCATTGCATACTTCCTGGTAAAGAGCATGGATGTTACCTATCTGCTCTACATCGTAATCGCCGTAATGGTATACACTGCGATCCGTTACCTCATTGAAGGTGTAAAGGGCGTAAAGACGGAGAAAGCCGCAAACTAACCCTTTGATATCCTTGCCAAAAGGATATACTGTCTGAACAGCGCAAGTTGCAGGGGAGTACCACTGGCTGAAAAAAGGAAAAGAAGCAGCGCAGGCCTTTCAGTGCTGCTTCTTTTCTGATAAACCGATTTAGGAGGCAATATGTTTGAGAATTACTATACGGTAGATGTAAAGAGGTATATCGGCTGGTACGCTCCGCCTCCAGCAAAGCGCCGCGGTTTTAAGCTGTGGATGGGGATACTTGCGCTGAGCGCCGTTATGACGCTGATGGGGTATATTCTCAATGCCGGGGGCAAAATCATATCCATAGGATGGATGCTGATGTTTATAGGCTGCTATCGCGGGCTGTTTTTTGACCAGGTATACGCAAGGCGGCAGTTTTATGCCATATGCCGCAGCATGGACAAGGGCGGAGAACAGCTGTGGACCAGAAGGAATATAGCCCATGCCGACGGCGTGGAGTCCTATACCGATGACGCGATATGCCTGAGCATCCGCTGGAATGAGGTGGACAGGATCCGCGAGGATGAACACCATGTGGATATACACAGCGGCGAGAATGTTATTCGCTTTGAAAAGGACAGCTTTGCTGAGGGCGCGGCGGATGAATTCAGCCTGTGGCTGGAAGAAAAGCTGCCCAATATATCCATAGAGCGGGGAATACCGCTGTATCTTTGCTGAAAAAGCATTTCTCCGGTGCTGCAGGGCAGCCGCAATCAGCGCAGAGCCCCTGTGCACATATAGTTTCTGAAAGACAAGTCCGCTGAGCATAGTGCTTGGCGGACTTTTATTAATGTATTTAGGAAAGAGAGCGGGTCCTGCTTGGATATTATCGATATGAACGCGCTGTTATACAAAAAGCCGATATGAGAGTTTTGATAAACGGATTTGTCGGCTTTAGTCGTATTATTAGTGGTGAATAACAAAACCGGGGAGGGGGGAGACCATGCGCAGCGAGCAGCAAGTGAATAACGCCATTGAACGGTATGCCGATATGGTACTGCGGCTGTGTACGGTTTACCTGAAAAACAGTTCCGATGCGGAGGATGTATTCCAGACGGTTTTCCTCAAATACACCCTGCATACCAAACCCTTTGAAAATACGGAGCATGAAAAAGCCTGGCTGATACGGGTGACGGTGAATGCCTGCAAGGATCTGCTGAAGAGCTTTTTCCGCAGCCGCACCATCTCTATTGAAGATATGGGGGAATACGCCCCCGGGATCAACTCAGAGCAATATGCCATTATGGAAGCGGTGCGGGCGCTGCCCAAGCAATATCGGGATGTGATATATCTGCATTATTACGAGGGATATACCGCCCCGGAGATAGCGGGGATACTGAAGCGCAATCCGAATACTGTGTATACCCACCTGCACAAGGTAAAGGAAATGCTGAGAACAATTCTGGGAGGTGAAATGGATGGATAACAGAATCAGGGAGGCCTTTGATACCATTCAGGCCCCGGAGCGTCTGAAGCGGAAAACAAAGGCGGTTTTGCGTAAAAAGACCTTTGACTACGGAGGCAACCTGATACAGCTGAAAAGACACCGCAGGCGGCTTGCGGCGGGGCTGATGATGCTGTGCGCTGCGGTAACGGGCAGCGGCCTTTGGTTTTTCCCCACCACCAGCATTGGGGTGGATGTGAATCCATCCATCGAGCTGAAGGTAAACGCGCTGGATCGGGCGATTTCCCTGAGGGGCAAAAACGATGACGGCATTGCCCTGGCGGAGGAAATAGACGTTAAGGGTATGGCCTATGACGATGCCATGCAGAGGATACTTCTGAGCCACGGCATGGAGCCCTATCTTGAGCAGGGCAGCACCATAACCATCACCGTGGCGGGCGGCGGAACAGAGAACCATGGCGAGGAAATGCTCAGCAGAGTGCTCTGCCGGGCCTATAACATCGCCCGGGAGGAAAACGTGGTTTACTACCAGGTGGACTGGGAGACCGTCAGGGCGGCACAGGACGCAGGGCTCTGCATCCCAAGGTATCTTGCATGGCAGCAGCTGAAGAAGGAGAATCCTGCCGCCACGGCAGAGGATGCGCGGCAGCTGCCCAAGGAAATGGTAAGCCGGCTTGCTCAGGTAAAAATACTGGAAAATCCCTGCGGGGATAAATAATAAGGAGAACTCATTATGCTGATGCTGATTTGGAACAACATTGCCCGGCGGCGGAGCCAGTCCGTGCTGACGGTGACCATCACAATGCTTACGGTGCTGGTGTTCGTTATGGTGCTGGGCGTCTTTCAGACGGTAAATCAGGGCCTTGCCCTGAGCCGTGAACGTCTGGGAGCGGATGCGGTGCTGGTGCCCAAGTATTCCTCTGTGGAGGCGGACGACCTGTTGTTTACCGCTATTCCTTCCAATATTTATATGCCCGTGGAGGTGGTGGAGCAGGCAAAGGAGCTGGAGGGTGCAGAGGCCATGACCGCCCAGTTTTACTGCCAGACGCTGGCTCTGGGCTGCTGTGAGCCCGGCGAAGAGGTCAGAATCATAGGCTACGACTCCTCTACGGACTTTATCCTCAAGCCCTATCTTGATGAAGCCAGCCAAAGCAGCATAAATCAGGAACAGCTTATAGTGGGCAGCAACTTTGAGGACCAGGAGCTGGTGGGCAGCAATTATATGATACTTGGCCGTGTGTTTAAGGTGGTAAGCATGCTGCAGCCCACCGGCACCGGCATGGACAGCACCATTTTCATGGACTGGCGCACAGCTCAGGATATGTGCCTGGAAAACGAGGTGCTCAGGGAAAACTGGACCAAGAAGGACCCCCACGACTGCATCTCGGTAATCATGATAAAGTTTGCCGAGGGTACTGACCCTCAGGCCTTTGTAAGGCAGGTGGAGGAATCCGGCATGCCCGCCAAGTGCCTGCTGACAGGTGAGACCATCTCATCTTTGCAAAGCCAGCTTGAGGTTACCATGCGGGTGATGTTTGCCCTATGGGCCGCGTCGCTGCTTATCGCGGTGCTGTCGCTGGTGGGCAGGTTCAACGCCCTTGCCAAGGAGCGCAAGAAGGAGATAGGCCTCCTTCGCGCCATCGGCCTCAATAAGGGGCAGGTATTCGGCCTGATAATCGGCGAAACCTGCACCATGGCATTGATGGGCGGCCTGCTTGGCAGCGCCATTGCCCTGGTCTGCATGGATCCCGTAATTGAGCTGCTCAAGGATGCCTTCAAGCTGTCCCCCTCGGTATGGAACACATCCCTTGCGCTGCTCTGTGGCGGGGCAGGCGTGGCGCTGGCCCTTGTGCTGGGCTTTGCCGCGGCGGTTTCCCCGGCATGGAAGAGCGCATCCATGGATCCCCAGACAGCCATTACACAGGGAGAGGTGAACTGATATGGAAATATGCAAACTTGAAAACATACATAAGGCTTACCGCATGGGGGAAACCGTAACCCCACTTAAAGGTATTAACCTCGCTGTGAACAGCGGCGATTTTATCGCCGTGGAGGGCCCCTCCGGCATCGGGAAGAGCACCCTGCTGTACGTTATGGGTACGCTCCTTAAGGCTGACGAGGGTACATATACCTATGGCGGCAAGGATGTAGCCAAATTCTCCGATGGGGAAAAATCCGCATTCCGGGCAAGCAAGATAGGCTTCCTCTTTCAGGACAGCACCATGATTCAGGCGCTGACATTAAGGGAGAACCTTATCTTTACTCAGAGCGTAGGCGGCAAAAAGGACAGCAAAAAAGTGGATGACCTGCTGTATCTGTTCGGCCTTGAGGATCGCGCCGATTTCTTCCCCCATCAGCTTTCCGGCGGTCAGCGCCGCCGCGCCATGGCGGCACGGTGCCTGCTTCAGGACCCGGAGCTGATACTGGCGGACGAGCCCACCAACGACCTGGACGAGCACTGGTCCAAGGAGGTTATAAGGATACTGAAGGAGCAGACGGAGAAGGGAACCGCGGTGGTTATGGTTACCCACAACAGCCGCTGGGCACAAAACGCCAACCGCCGCATGCGGCTGGAGGACGGCATTCTTACAGATATTGCTGATTAAGGGAGGATAATGATATGAAGACCAAGCTGAATAAGATAATGATAGCACTGCAGGCAGTAAGCGCCCTGTGTGTAATAGGCGCCGTAAAAATCTGGGCGCCTGTATGCGGCAAGCTGCTGGATCTGGCAAACGGAAATCAGGTGCCCATGAAGTGCCACTGGGCGGAACAGGCGGCGGTTGCCGTCTGCATCATCATTCTTGCAGCGGCTATGATGGCATTCGCGGCGAAGAAAGAATACAAGGGCATGATGGTGGTTACCGGGGTGGCAGGGGTTGTGCTGGTTCTGGTGTTCACCAGCCTCATCGGCGTCTGCGCCAACCCCGATATGCGCTGCAATATAACCAAGCTGTGGGGCATGGGCGGGGCAGCTGTGGTGGTTGTAACGTCCCTTATCAATCTGCTCAGCGGCAAGGAAGGGCAGATTCCGGATTAACTTACAGTTTGAAAATACAGCGCTGTTCGTTGGACAGCGCTGTATTTTTATATGTGGATAACTAAAGTTCCCCATTCATCTGAAAAGCCGAAACCTACTACACACCCACTACATACACAGCCCTATTTTCCCCAGACAAACAGCCATCCTTACCTCCCCTGCCAAGGGAGCAGGCTGGGGTGAGCGGCGGGCGAATCCCTCCTTCTCCGCCACGAAAAAGGACATCCTTTTGG
>JAZNUG010000186.1:0-1725 GCA_045592165.1 Clostridia bacterium
TCCACATCAGGAAGTTAATATGCACTGCGACGGCTCACAGTATGATATCCTCAAGCCCGTGGTAAAGCGCGCATGGCGTATAGACGATCCCGAGGCTCTGCCCGATATTCTTGATAAGGCTTTCCGTCTTGCCGAGAGCGGTAGTCCCGGTCCTGGGCTCATCGACGTTCCCATGGATATGTTCTCCCGTGAAATAGACACCGACCTTTTCCGCCGTACCTACAAGGACAGCGATATTACCATCCGCCCCGCGCTGGCTCCGGATGCCGCCAAGGCCATTGCCAAGCGTCTGATAGAGGCGGAGAGACCCCTCATTCATGCAGGCGGCGGCGTATTGCTTGCCCGCGCATCCAAAGAACTTCAGGATCTGGTAGAGTTCCTTGAGATACCCGTATCCCGTACCCTTATGGGCCAGGGCTGCATCTCTGATGCACATCCCCTTATGGCCGGACAGACCGGCTTCTGGGGTCTGGAATATACCCACAAGCTCACCACTGAGGCCGACGTAATACTGGGTCTGGGAACCCGCTTTGCAGAGGCGGACAGCTCCAGCTGGTATCCCGGAGTCACCTTCGATATGGAGAAGACCGCGTTCCTCCAGATCGATATCGATCCCACCGAGATAGGCCGCAACTATCCTGTTGAGATTGGCGCTGTAGCAGACCTTAAGCTGGCTCTTGCCCAGATACTGGAAGAAGCAAAGAAGCTCTGCCCCGAAGGCATCAAGCGTCCCGAGACTGTAAAGCTCATTGCAGAGAATCGCGCCGCTTTCAAGGCTTCCAATGTGGAAATTTCCAATGACGGACGCTTCCCCATGACTCCTCAGCGCATACTGAAGGACGTCAAGGAGACCATCCCTGAGGATTCCATCATCTTCACCGATGTTGGCTGGAACAAGAACGGCGTGGCTCAGCAGTATGACATAACCGTTCCCGGCACCATACATCATCCTTCCGGCCTTGCCACTATGGGCTTCGGTGCATCCGCACTGCTGGGCGGCAAGCTGGCCTGTCCCGATAAGGTAGTGCTGACTCTGGTAGGCGACGGCGGCTTTGGCCAGAACCCCTCCAGCCTTGCAACTGCAGTAGAGCAGAACATCAAGGTAATCTGGGTAGTAATGAATAACTCCGCCTTCGGTACCATCGCAGGCCTCGAGTATGCTAATTACAAGACCCGCTTCGGCACCGAGTTCCGTACTCCCGATGGCGAGCGCTACTCCCCCAACTGGGCAGAGGTTGCAAAGGCATACGGCGTACAGTCAATCCGTATAAACTCCGCCGATGAATTCAAGCCTGCTCTGGAACAGGCGCTGGCAGCGGATGCTCCCTTCCTCATCGACGTACCCATGGAGAATATCGTGGTACCCACCCCCGGCTGCTGGAACATCAATGACATTTACACTCCCAAGGCAAACGTTGTGGAGGGCAAAGTGGTTCGCAGTGAGGATGGCACCTTCCAGCCTCCCAATCACTCCGCTTCCCATAAAAAATAAAGCTGCTTATATAAATAACTGACCGGAGGAAAAGAAAATGTCCAGAAAGTATTCTCTTGCTTATTTGACCATCCCCGGAACCAACCCCATGGAGCAGATACGTATTGCCAAGGAAGCGGGCTATGACTATGTCAGCCTTCGAACCATACCAATGCACCTGCCCAACGAGCCTGAGTTCGTAATGGAAAAGGACGAGGCGCTCTTCAAGGCTACCAAGGCTGCCCTTAAGGAAT
>JAZNUG010000187.1:0-15592 GCA_045592165.1 Clostridia bacterium
CTGCGGTGTTGCTGCGTGCACCCTTGTAGCGCCACTTGACTGTTCTGCCGGGATTTATGGAAAGCGTACCTGCCGCCTCGTCATACTGGGTATTCAGCTTTATAAGGTACAGTATGCCGTTTTCACCGGGATATATGAGGGTATCTGTTTCCGCATCCACCAGAGCGGAGCTGTCAAAATATGAGAGTTCCCTGAGACGGAAGGGATCCTTATAACCAAACTCGTACATTATGGATCCATCCACAAGGCTGATTATAAAAGCATGGGAGGAATCCTTGCCCTCTGTGGGGCTGTCATCGCCGGAACCAAGGTACATTATTGGATAACCTCTGGGATCCAGCGCACCTGCGCCCTTGAAGGGGAAGCCCAGGTTTATGGATGGACGGGTCTGCTGGCCGCTTTCCAGATCAAGGAAGTATATATGGCCGTCCATGGTGGCGTATATTACCTCCACCAGACCTTCCTTTGCCTTGGCCCAGTCGTACATATTCATTATACGCTTGGTGCTTTCCGGCCATCTTACGATAAGGGGCTGACCTGTCCAGCCGCAGCCGGTCCAGCTTCCGCCGCCGGAGTATGCCATCTTGCTCATGCTGCCTACGGTGAAGGTCCAGGGAGTGGTGCTGAACTTCTTGGCGGTCATGGATACGGTACCGTATGCGGCGTTGTCGCGGAAGTTATTGCCGCGGAAGGAAATAACGCCCTCAACATCGGTGTATTCGTAACCCTCGCCGAAATCTATGGTCTCAGCCGCAACGTATGCGCCGGGATCCATCACATTACCATCCACCTCAACGGCAGTCTGCAGGCCAAAGTCCGCAGGGGTAGTGCCGCTGACAGCATAGGGGGCAAATTCCGGAAGGGGTGTGGGCGTGGGCATAGGAGTGGGAGTAGGTTCGGGATCATCCTGAGAGAATATGCTGCCGCCGTCATTCTTTTTGCCGAAGAGACGCTTAAAGAAGCCCTTCTTTTCCTCCTCGGGCTGTTCTTCAGGCTGTTCTGCCGGCTGTTCTCCGGACATTTCCTCAGTGGGCACCTCGCTCAGCTCGTCATCCTTGCCGAAAAGACGGCCGATAAAGCCCACCTTTTCTCCCTCGGGAGCGGGCTCCTTATCTTTATTTACAATACCGGATACCAGCAATACAATGCCGGTAATTATGGCCGCAACCACCAGCAGCGCAAACGCTATACGCAGCGCATTACGCAGTTTCCTGTATTTTTTGCTTCTTCTCCTGCGCCGTTTTGCCATTATGACATACCTCGCCTAATATACATTAAAGTTATTTCATATTATACTTCAATTCCCATAAAGCTACAAGCTTAGGGGAATAAGTTTACAGTTTCGCAGAAAAATGCACCATATTTCTAAAAATCAATCCCTCGATGATACCGCATAGTTCTCTGCTTTTTCTATTTCTCAGGGATTGTCTAAGGTCGCAACCCTTGACTTTTATTCCGGCTTCGGCGGCATGTACGGCGAAACGGATGAAAACCGCAGGTTTTCTTTCCCTGCAGGCTTTCCCGCCCGGGAGCCGCTTGCGGCGAGAGGGAAAGTCTGTAATTCTCAAAAAAGTCCCATCAGGACTTTTTTGGTGCGCTGCGCGCTATTGCAAAAGCACCGCTGACGCGGTGCTTTCACAATGGCGCATATTGAATTATTGTTTTTTGCCCTTTTCAAGCAAAACTTTATAACGGAATAATGAGTGCTCTGCCCTTCGCCTTAGGCGGCCTTTGCTTCCTTCTCAAGGGTGCATACATAGAGCTTATTGCGGGGCACAGCGGTCATTGCGGCGCGGCGGGCCTTTATAGCCTCGCGGCGGCGCCTATCGGCTGCCTGCTTTGCAGCAACGGCGCCCATGGTACCGATGATGATTCCGGGGATCATGAAGGTGAAGAACAGACCAAAGTAATTCATAATGTACCTCCTGGATTTATATCTCCTGCGGAAACGTGTTTTTCAGCGTTTTCGCGTCAAAGTGTCTTGTTAGGTTACATTTGCATTATAGTATCTTTTCCAGATACTGTCAATACCGTTTTCGGTACTATTGTGGCATTATTTTAACTTGATTTGTATTTCTTTTTAGGATACAATAGATTCAGATAATTACAGGGCCTATGCCCGGAAGGAGCGCCGCAATGAACAGACTGCGCGAGCTTAGAAAACAGCACGGCCTTACTCAGGACGATATGGGGCAGCAGCTTGGAGTTCAGAAGGCTGCCATATGCAAATACGAAACAGGCCGCGTACCCATTCCAAACGAGGCCATAATGCAGCTGTGCGATATGTTTGACGTCACTGCGGACTATCTGCTGGGCCGCGATACCGTAACCACCCACTTCATCCAGCCCACTTCGGTCTCCTCTATGTTCATGCCCATAACGGATACCGTGGGCGTTCCCCTTGTGGGCCGCGTCCATGCCGGTCTTCCCATACTGGCTGACGAAAACATATCCGAATACATACCCCTTCCCTCTTCCGATGTTATCGCCGGCGAATACTTCTATATGGAAGTTGAAGGCGACTGCATGACGGGCGAATTCATCCCGGAAGGCGCGCTGGTATTGGTACGCATGCAGAGCAGGGTGGAAAACGGTCAGATCGCTGTGGTCCGCATTGAGGATGAAGTGCTGCTCCGCAAGGTAAAATGGATGCAGAATCATCTGGTGCTTATACCTTCCAATCCCAAATATGAGCCTATGATAGTCTCCGGCGGGGATGTTGAAATAATCGGCCGTGTTCTGGAAGTTCGAATCAGAGGACTGTAATCAAATCATCAAAAAATAAAAGAGACGCATACATTCTGCGTCTCTTGTCTTTTATCCCGCCCGGTGTTATGTTTAAAGCAGTACAAGCAATATAACCTATATATAAGGATACATCATCATGGATAAAACCATCACCGTTATGGATAAGGAATATTCCGTTATCCGTCTCCTGGGCAAGGGCAAGGGGGGATATTCTTATCTCGTCTGCCGGGAGGGTCTGCAGTATGTCATCAAGCAGATACATCATGAGCCCTGCGACTATTATCAGTTCGGTGATAAACTGGCATCAGAGCTGCGGGATTACGAAAAGCTCAGCGCCATAGGCATACCCATGCCCCGGCTGCTTGAGGCGGATACCGCCAATGAGCGCATACTCAAGGAATACATTCAGGGCGATACCGTGTTTGATATGGTGCTGAAGGATTCCCTGCCGGACTGCTGCATTGAGCAGGTGCAAAGCATGTGCGCCCTGCTGTATACGGCAAACACAAACATAGACTACTTCCCCACAAACTTTGTCCTGCAGGATAATACCCTCTATTATATAGATTACGAATGCAACGACTATACAGAGAGATGGAACTTTGAAAACTGGGGGATAAACTACTGGTCAAAAACCCCTCAGTTTATAGACTACGTCAACAACCGCGCCAGATAATACAAATCAAACCGGCCTGTGCATGCCTGCATGGCCGGTTTTTCCTTTTAAAATATCTCGTATATATCCGCATTCTCAACATCAGTCATATGCTCCAGTACCTGCTGCAGCTGATTCAGCTCGCATATAAGGTTGTCGCTCTGTCCCAGCCTTACAAGATCACGGCTGCAGTTTATGCTGCATTGTATTGCATCTATATTGTCATGATGGGAGATCAGCTTAAGCTTATCCTGTTTGAGCTGAACTTCGGCATATATATCTTCTATGAAGTCCGCGGCCTGTTCCATATCTCCCATCATCACAGCATCCTTTGCCTGCTGTATATTCTCCCCCATGGATCGCTCCAGCTGTCTCATATACCGTGACGGCGCAACAAAGGTAAAAATCAGCGCCGCAACCGCCGCCGCGCCCGCTATGACGCTTACTATGGAATGACTCCTTCCCCTGCTCATTTCTTCTCCCCCATATCCAGGAATACCACTCTTCCTCCCCAGCGCTCCTTAGCCTGCATATGAAGGGTATTTTCGCTGACAAAGGCAAAAAGCAGCTGTCCCGCATCCTTCACCCCTGCGGCAGGCAGCTTGGAGGTCAGCCACTTTTCATCATAGCCTGCCTGCCTGAGGGCGTATTTATGCACCTTGCCGTCCTGCACCACCATAAAGGGCGGAACGGCCTTCGGCGGTTCCAATGACAGTGACTCATATGTAACCTGCTGCTGGGCTCCTTTGAGCAATACGGATAATTCTCCGTTTGTTTCAAGTATTGCGTATTCCACATCCCCGATGCTGAATGTACCGGATGTTCTCAGCTGCTCCATAAGGTCATTGAGGGTATACCTTGCATCCCGCAGGGAGTTTTCCTGCACCTGTCCCTTGGCTATCATCAGCAGCGGCCGCCCGCACATAACATACCTGAACCCTTCCCATTTCATGGACAGCCACGCCACCCCCTTCTGCACCAGAAACAGCGTAAGTATAGGCACAACCCCATAAGCAAGGGGCATACCCATATCCGATGCGGGCATGGATGCAAGGTCCGCAACGAGCAGGGTGGTTATAAGGTCAAAGGGCTGCAGGTCTGACAGCTGCCGCTTGCCCGTCAGCCGTATCACCATAAACACCAGAACATAAAGAAGCACCGAGCGAATAAAAAGTATCAGCATAGGATTATGATGTGCGGATATCCGGCCGAATAAACAAAAAAGAAGCCGAAGCTTCTTTTTGCTGTGTTTTATTATTTTGAATACAGGCTGCGCTTTTCCTCCGCAACCGCATCCACCTTGGCAATATACGTGGCCACATCCTTTGGATTGGGTATACGCTCAACACGGCATTCGCCGTCAAATATGCGCTTTGTCATGGAGCCTGCACCGTGGGCCATGATGGATACGGTTTCCTCCATCATATCGATATTGTACATACACTCGGTGCCCGGCTTTGCATAGCCCACGTTTTCCAGATTGCCCCGCATATACTTCTGGCGGTACATATAATATGGCTTCATGCCCATATCTGCCGCCGCCTGCATGCCTGCGTCCACCATTGCTTCCGCTTCCTCAGCATCCGGCAATGAGTATTCGTCCAGCATTCCCTTAAGCCTGGATGATCGCTTTATTGCAAGGGTATGCACCGTAAGATTATCCGGATCAAGCTTTTTTATCTGCTCAAGGGTGTGCTTCACATCCTCAAGGGTTTCTCCCGGCAGACCTGCAATAACATCCATGTTTATGCTGTCAAAGCCCAGCTCCCGGGCATCGCAATATGCCCTGACTATCTCCTCTGGGCTATGGCTGCGTCCCACCAGTTCAAGGGTGCGTCCGCACATGGTCTGGGGATTGATGGATATGCGTCCCGCTCCCATTGCACGGATAATCTTAAGCTTTTCTTTTGTAATGGTATCCGGCCTGCCCGCCTCAACGGTAAACTCGCCGCCGCATCCGCCGTACTGCTCAAGGGCATATTCCAGCACTTCCTTAAGCTCATCCTCGGTAAGAACGGTGGGGGTGCCGCCGCCCATATACATGCTGCGGATATGATAGCCGCTGTCCCTGAGAATTGCTGCGCCAAGGCGAATGTCCTTCTTCAGCGCATCAATATAGGCCACCATATCGGTCTTTTTGGTGCGAACCTCTGAAAGGAAGGAACAATAAAGGCATCTTGTACGGCAGAAGGGTATGCCGATGTAAACATCCGCACCGCTGCCAATGTTTTCCATAAAGGGGCGCTGTATTTCCACTATTTCCTTTGCAAGGGTCAGCTTCTGGGGGGATACGTCAAATTCCTCCCCCATAAAACGGAGGGCTTCCGCCTCGCCCTTTTCCTCAATCAGCTCGCGCAGCAGCCTTGTGGGGCGAATACCCGTAAGGGAGCCCCAGGGAAGATTTGCTCTGAATACCCTGCCCACGGCACGGAAAACGCCGATCTTCAGGCAGCGCTTCAAGTACCGCTTCTGCACAAGCTCGCCGCCATCCACGGCGGGATGGACGTAAACGTATTCGCTTTGCCCATCGGGGGCAATACAGCGGCACACAGCCCTCCAATCCTCGCCAAGCTCCATAACGGCAGAAATGAATATCTCATCTCCCAGCCTTTGATTTTGCTGGGCGGGAACAACTTCTTCCATATGCAGATAAAGCCTTACAACATCCGCAATGTCATTCAAAAACTCCGGATGATCCGTGTATATCCTTACCATCCGGCACCTCTGCCCGCATAAGGATTGCGCTGTCTCTCTGCTTCAAGGCTTGTAGCCTCACCATGGCCCGGCAGTACGGTATAATCCCCCTCCAATACAAAGAGCTTGTCCTTTATGGAGGAAATGATTTCTGAATAATCTCCGCCCGGAAGATCCGTACGGCCAATACTGAACCTGAACAGGGTATCCCCTGCGAATATGGTCTTCTTATCCTCAAGAACATAGCATACGCCGCCCAGAGTATGGCCCGGAGTGGTGATCATCTTAAGGGTAATGCCCGCCTCATCAATGATATCTCCATCCTTCAGCAGCACATCAGGCTTCATCTCGGGAAGCTTCTGTGAAACAAAGCTTACGGATACATCATTGAGACCCGGAGCTTCCTTTTCGCCGATATACAGCTTTGCACCGGACTGCTGAAGACCGGGCACGCCCAATATATGGTCAAAGTGGCAATGGGTCAGCAGCACCGCCGCAACTTTCATTCCGCGGCTCTCAGCATAGCGGCTGATAAGCTCCGCATCGGCAGGGTCTATCACTATGCAGCTGTCACCGCCCTTTGTGTATGCCACATAGGTATTCACAAAAAGCGGGCCTGTTTCCACGCATTCAATTATTATTTCTTTCGCCATGCTCATATGATATTAAAATGTCCTTTTGCTGTCCAGAAGTATGGTAACGGGGCCGTCATTAACAAGACCTACCTTCATATCCGCGCCAAATTCTCCGGTTTCCACATGGAGGGATTCAGACAGTCTGCGTATTGCTTCCTCGTACATGGGGATTGCCTTTTCGGGGCGGGCGGCCTTGATAAAGCCGGGACGCCTTCCCTTTCTGGCATCTCCGTAGAGGGTAAACTGAGAGATAAGCAGTATTTCGCCGCCGATATCCCGTATGTCCAGATTCAGCTTGCCGTCGGAATCTTCGAATATGCGAAGGCCGATAAGCTTGTCGCATATGTAGTCAAGGTCCTCCTGCTCATCGATATCCTCAACGCCCAGCAGTACCATATAGCCTTTGCCTATGCTGCCCTTTACCACGCCGTCTATGGTGACGGAGGCTTCGCTTACTCTCTGTACAACTGCCCTCATTTTTTATACCTCCTATGCGCTTACGCGGTATACGTCACGTACCATGTTTATCTTGCGTATGCTCTTGATAATATTGCTCAGCTGAGCCGCGCTGGTAACGTCAAAGGAAAGCTGAACATACACCGTATTGGCATCTTCCTTGTCCGCCTTTACCGTCATTGCGGTTATGCTGATATTCATGCCGGCAAGTATCTGGGAAATATCCAGCAGCATGCCTGTGCGCTCGCCCGCAACGATCTGGATGGTAACATTGTAGCTGCTCTTTGTATCCTTCGCCCAGTCTGCCTTTACCACCCGGGCAGGATCTTCCAGCAGATCCATAACGTTGGGACAATCCTTGCGGTGAATGGATACGCCTCTGCCCCGGGTAATGTAACCGAATATCTCGTCTCCGGGAAGGGGCGTGCAGCATCTTGCAAAGCGAACCACCATGCCGGTGTCTCCCTCTACAATAACGCCCTTGCCTTCTGTATTCTGCACCGGCTTTGCGCCCTGCTCTTCGCCCAGCTTCTCCAGCTTTTCGGCAGCAGCCGCAGCCTTGGCTTCCTTGCGGGCCTGCTCCAGCAGCTTGTGGGTAACCTGGCCTGTGGTTATTCCGCCGTAGCCTATGGAGGCATACACATCCTCCACGTCAATCATATTGAAGCGCTTGAGAATATCCTCAAAGTATTCCTTTTTGCCGGTAAAGTCGCTGAGCTGTGCGCCCTGACGCTTCAGCGCCTCGGAAAGCATATCCTTGCCGCGCTGAATGTTTTCTTCTCTGTTTGCCTTCTTGAACCAGGAGCGGATCTTTGACTTTGCCTGCTGGGTTTTAACCGTCTTCAGCCAGTCGCGGCTGGGTGCGGCATTGGGGGATGTGACTATCTCCACCACGTCGTTGGTTTTCAGCTTGTAATCCAGCTTAACCAGCGCACCGTTTACCTTGGCGTGCTGAGTATGATTGCCAACGTTGGAGTGTATCCGGTAGGCAAAGTCTATGGGGGTGGAACCCGCCACAAGGTCGATTATCTTGCCCTGAGGTGTAAGAACGTATACGTAATCGCCAAAGAAATCCTTTCGGATATTCTCTATAAATTCCCTTGTAGTATTTGAATCCGCTTCCATTGCAAGGGCTTCGCGCAGCCAGCCCAGCTTGCTGTCCAGCTCATCCTGATTGGTACGGCCTTCCTTGTACATCCAGTGTGCCGCTATACCGAATTCAGCCGCCTTATGCATTTCAGGTGTGCGGATCTGCACCTCGAAGGGCATGCCCATGCCGTCGTTTGCAAAAAGGGTGGTATGCAGAGACCTGTACATATTGGTCTTGGGCATGGCAATATAGTCCTTGAATCTGCCCGGCATGGGACGCCACAGGGAGTGGATCACACCCAGCGCCGCATAGCAGTCATGAACGGTATTGACTATTACCCTGAGGGCAACCAGATCGTATATCTCGTGGATATCCTTCTGCTGACGGACTATCTTTTTGTATATGCTGTAATAGTGCTTTGGCCTGCCGCTGAGAGTGGCCTCCACGCCCGCCTCCTCAAGTGCCTTCTTTATGGTATCCATGGCCTGATCAAGGGTGCGCATGCGCTCCTCATTGTAGGGGATCATGGCCTTTTCCAGCTTGGCATAATCCTCCGGCCACAAATACTTCATGCAAAGATCCTCAAGCTCGCACTTGAGGGCGCCCATTCCGAAACGGTGGGCAAGGGGGGCATAAACGTCAAGGGTTTCCTTGGCCTTGCGGACCTGCTTTTCCTCGCTGCAATACTGGAGAGTACGCATATTGTGCAGGCGGTCGTTCAGCTTGATAATAACCACCCGGACGTCGTTTGCTATTGCAAGGAACATCTTTCTGAGACTTTCCGCCTGAATATCCTCGCGGCTTATCATCTCGTTCTTTCCGGTTTTGGTAAGCTTTGTTACGCCGTCCACCATGCCGGCAATATCCGCGCCAAACATGGAAGCCACGGTGTCAAAGGTAATATCCTTGCCGTCCTCAATTACGTCGTGGAGCAGTCCCGCTATTACAGTGTGACTGTCCATACCCATCTGAGCCAGCATTATAGCCACGTTTTCCGGATGAATATAATACGGCTCGCCGGAATGACGCACCTGATGGGCATGGGTCTGCTTGGTAAACTCAATTGCGGTATTCAGCAATTCCATATCCTGCGGGCTGAATGTTTTTGCACATATTTCCCTGAGCTTTTCCAATGCTTTGTCCCCCTTTCTGCCAAGATAAAAATATAAACAGAGAAATCAACGGCAGGACCGTTGATTTCTATATGTGACGGAATAAATATTAGTATACGATTGTGGAATATACGTCGTAATCCTTGAGGGTTTCGCGGCCGTTGCATTCTTCTGCAAGCTCGATTGCAAAGCGGGCGCCAACTACTTCGCCGCCCATCTCTTCCACCAGCTTTATGGTGGCAAGGCAAGTGCCGCCGGTTGCCAGCAGGTCATCAACAACGACCACCTTCTGGCCGGGCTTTATTGCGCCAACGTGGATCTCAAGGGAATCCGTGCCGTATTCCAGCGCATACTCATAGCGCAGGGACTCGCAGGGCAGCTTGCCGGGCTTCCTGGCAAGAACCAGGCCTGCACCCAGGGCATAGGCCAGCGTTGCGCCCACAACAAAACCGCGGGCCTCAGGACCCACAACCAGATCAACCTGCTTGCCTTCAAGGCTTTTTACCAGGTCGTCTGTAAGCTGCTGAAGAGCCTCCGCATCCTGAAACAGAGTGGTAACATCCCTGAACAGTATGCCGGGCTTGGGATAATCGGGTATGGAACGCACTACGGTCTTAAGATCCATTATCATTTCCTCCTGTTTTGCAAAACAGTTTATATTTGTGAATTTATACGCTGCAATGCGGCATATGTAGGGCTTTCCTCAAGACTCTTGCGCTTGGGCTCCCTTATCATGCTGATGCCGCCTTCCGCCTTTGCAAAGCCCAGCTCCAGCATTATATCCACCGCAAGCCTTGCCATATAAAGAGGCTGCTTTGCTACGCCCGCAAGATAATCCGCAAGCTCGGCTTTATTGAAGAAGCGTCTTTCGCTGCCCATCGCCGCCCGGTAAAACAGGGCAAAATCATCCCTGCCCATCTTAAGGGCGCTGAATTCATCCATGGCCATTGAACTGCCGAGGTGTATCCTTGCGTGGGGCGCAAGCTGTGCGATTTTGCCCGCAAGGCCCTTATCCCGGCTGTCGTAAAGGAGAATATCCCGGAAGCGGGAAAGTTCCAATTCATCCAGCACAGGACCCAGCACCGCAGTATGGTAGGCGCAGGGATAGGGTCGGTTTGCACCGAAGAGCATATCCAGCCGGCTTTCCATGCCTTGCCCGCGCAGGCTGTTTATAAGGCTTGCCGCACCCTGTGATGTGAAGCACAGAATCATGGTGCCGCCTATGGGATCCCGAAGCAGTTCTTTGAGGGGAATTTCCTGGTTATCCCCTATATCTCCGCAATTTATATTATACAATACATTCCTTGAGAATGCATCAATAAATTTATCCTGCCTGTCCCTTGCATAGGCAGCCGGATCCTCCACGGAATCCGCACGCATGTCCCTTATTCTCAGCTGTACGGAACGCATGCCGTTCCAGCGGTTTATGTTTGGGGTGTATATGGCATCACAGCGGTCCATATCGTTCAGTTCGTCAAAGCGGTGCCCCTGAGCAAAGGCCACAAGGTCGATATACCTGTCGTTCTTTACCGCGGTTGCCTTTATATGGCTGCCGCCGGAGCCAATTCTGCGTATTCCCCGCAGCAGCATTCCCCGTGTGCGGAAGCTGGGCTCGGGATTTCCTTCCCCGAATGGGGCTAAAAGTTCCAGCTCCTCTGCCATGGTCAATGTTAATTCACCAAGCTCCACCTCCGCCTCATAGGTGCGGCGGGGCACAAACAGCTCATCCGCAACAGTCTCACGGAATGTATCATTGAGGGCTGCGATAAATTCATCCAGATCCTCTGCCGGCATGGTAACGCCCGCGGCATACGCATGGCCGCCGAAGCGAATGAAAAATCCTGAATTGGCATTCAATGCGCTGTAAAGATCCACCCCCGGCACAGAGCGGGCGGATCCTGTGATCACGCCGTCTTTTTCCGCAAAAAGCAGGGTGGGACGATAATACCTCTCCGCTATACGGGCGGCTGCAATTCCTATTACACCGGGATTCCAGTTTTCGGATTTCAGCACTATGCAGCGTTTTACGGTAAGGTCTTCCCGTTCCACCATCTCCGCGGCTTCATCCACTATGGAAGTCTCTTCCTTCTGGCGCAGGCGGTTCAGCTCATCCAGCCTGCGGGCTATCTCCTCAGCCCTGAGCATATCCGTAGTGCTGAGCAGCTCTACGCAAACCGAAGCGTCATCCATTCTGCCTGCCGCATTCAGTCTCGGAGCAAAGCCAAATGATAAATCCCGTGCAGCGAATATTTCGTTCTTTTCATTGACCGCACGACCCAATGCCTTTATGCCGGTGCAGCAGTTTCCCTGGTTTATCATGCTGAGACCAAGGGCAACTATTGCGCGGTTTTCACCCAGCAAAGGCACCACATCCGCCATGGTTGCTATGGCGGCAATGGGCAGATATTTTTTTGCAGCTTCCCGGCCGACAAGGGCCTCGGTCAGCTTCCACGCAGTACCTGCACCGCAAAGGTCTTTATTGGGGTAAGTATTGTCATCTCTGGTGTGGCATACCACGGCGCAGCAATGGGGTATGCGGCCGTCGCAGCGGTGATGGTCGGTAACGATCACATCCATGCCCAACTCGCTGCACAGCTCTATTTCGCCGTATGCCTTTATGCCGTTATCCACCGTAACTATAAGGTCCACGCCATCCTGCTTCAGCCGCTCCACCGCAGCAACACTCAGGCCGTATCCCTCCTCATGGCGGGAAGGTATGCGGTATATAACATCCGCCCCCATGGTGCTGAGACAATGGGTAAGTATGGCGGTGGCGCATACGCCGTCTGCATCATAGTCGCCGAATACGCATATGCGTTCATTGCCAATGGCGGCCTTTATGCGCTCTGCCGCAATATCCATATCCTTAAAGTCAAATGGATCGCAGAACTGTCCCTCTCCGGGATGCAGAAACCTCTCCATTTCCTCGGCGGTTTTCGCCCCGCGGGTATACAAAAGAGACCTTAGCCGTCCGGAGATACCGGGCACCTGAGGCAGATCATTATTTACAATCGTGGATAGTTCATATATAAGCATACTTAATTCTACACCTGTCCCGCTTCACTTGACAAGGCGAAGAACATACCATGCTTCATTATTTGAGCATCTGCATTATCATTACGCTGAGCAGGCCGGAAAGCACCCCCATGCCAATATCAGACAGCAGGGCTATGCTTACGCAAAGGCTGCCCGCAACAGCCGAAAAAACACCGAAGGCAAGCAATGTATACAGCCCTCCTCCCGCTGCCCCGTAAAGCCACAGCCTGCGGCGGCATCTGCGGACGGTAAGCAATCCTGCAAGGGCGCTGCATATCACCTTTATCACCGTGGTAAAAATCGTCATGGTGGTGGTCTGAAGCAGCTCTTCCTTCAGCGCCACGGCATACAGCACCACCAATACAAAGCTTACCCCAAGGCTTATCACCACCGCCTTGATAAGCTCCGCTCCCATGCTTATGGATTTTTCAGCCTTTCGTGCCGTACGCATAGCCATATCATCTCCTTATCTGCAGATATAGCTATATATGCGGCAAAATAAAAAATATGCAGGCCTGTCGACCTGCATATTTTTTATTCGCTGTTTTTTGACGTTAGTTGTTGATCTGATCCTCGATGGTGTTTTCCACGGGGGAATCTTCCACGGTGGCGATAGCGCCGCGGACGAATACCAGACGAACCTTGTCAGGACCTACGGAAATGGTCACAACATCATCCTTGATGGCAGTGATGGTGCCGTAGATGCCGCCGATGGTGCGTACGCGATCACCGGGCTTGAGGGATGCCAGCATGTTCTTGATCTTCTTCTCACGCTTACGCTGAGGGATGATCATAATGGCGAACATGGCGATCATCATGATGATGAGGAAACCGCCGCTGCCCATGAAACCAGAGATACCGGATACTGCTTCAGTGCTCATGTTTTACCGTCCTTATGTATTTGGGCATATGCCCAGTCATTTTACGTTTATCATTCTATTAGAAATATCTCCCTGCGTCAAGGCATTTATGCCTTTCTTGCAGCAATGTCACAATTTGCAGGGCGATTATCGGTAATTTTTTATGCACGGGGCATAGCCTGCCAGGTTTATTCTGCGGCGTTTTTTCTGGCGCAGTACTTTTCGATGAACTTTGCAGGATAATAGGAAAGCTTTGCCTTTCTCAATCCCTCTATGCCCATATCCTCTTCCCTGTTGATGAAGGAAACATCGCTTAAGAGGTTTTCCACCATCTGCTGATTCATCAGGGGATAAAGGCCCGGAATATCTCCATCCGCCTTTTCAAAGTATACCACGGCGGTATCCGCAAAGGGTTTGTCTGCCGCGGAGAATGCCTTAAGCTCGCCTTCTATCTCTATGCCGCCCATCACAAGACCCAGTTCGTCGGCATACTGTATGCCAATGTGCATGGCAGATTCTTCCCACGGGGACTCATCTTTTCCGTCTGCCCATTTGTAATAGAGGGCCATGCACCTGTCAATATCCTCCGGCCCCAGCTTTACAAAGCGGAACTCCCGCTCATTCTTCAGGCGGTTTATAAAGTTGCGCTTGGAGTGGTACTTTTTGCCGGTGAGGGTAAGCAGATCCTGCGTATTATACACATAGTCGAAATTATCCCTGTCGGGGGTAATATCATACCCTGCCGCCCGGAAGTATTCGGCATTGGCCTCGGTTACGCCCTTGAACATATGCTGGCAGCAATTCCGGGAGGTCATAAATTCCTCCGCCCGCTGTATCGCCTTCGGAGTATCCTCAATATTCAGGCAAAGGGGCGCCAGCATAAAGCGCTGGAAGCTGGGGAAGCAGTAGCAGGTGTACATAATTCCATCCTCAAAGGCGATGGTTATCTTGCCTTCCGCTCCCCACATCATGCTGGTGGTAAAAGTGTACTCGGAGCTTTGTATGCCTGTTGCGGCGATGTACTTTTCCACCTCGGGGCGCATATCCGGGGTAATCATATTGAATTGAAGTTCTTTTTTATTGTTTTCCATAGCCCCTACATTCTAACCCCTTACGCCGCCGCTTTCAACCGCTAAAATAATTATTGCGCTTTTTGTTTCAATAATTTTCATCATTTTACACAAAACAGCGGCAGAATTTCCTGCCGCTGCACAAAAATCATCAAAAATCGATAATATGTCCATATATGGTATGTTAACGTATTATCTGGTATATGCCGCTAACTGTGGCGGTTATTTCGATTTTGGGCACGATGGTTTCCGCCTTGGCAAGGCCGCTCTCTTCGGCTGCCTCTTCCATGGGCGCCATGGCCACCGCATTGTCCGCGGCATAGCTGCGTACGGCATAATTTACCCCGCCGTATTCGGAAAGAGATACCGGGAGATTGGCAAGCCTTGCCCCTGCGCCTGCGGCAATGGTCTCTGCCTTGGCGGTTGCAGACTGAACCGCGAGGGACAGCGCCTCAAGGTATGCGGCAGAGTCATCCTCAACGGAATACTCAGGGCCGGATACGGAGCTTGCTCCTGCTCCGACGGCATCGCTGATAAGGCCGCCCAGCACCTCCATATCCCTGACCTTTACCTCCACGCTGTGGTATACGTCATAACCCACTATGCGGGCAGGGGATTTATCATAATCATAAACCTCGCGGATATTGATGTTGCCGGTTTCAATATCCTCCTCCGCTATGCCCTTGGAGCGGATAACCGAAAGCACTGCGGACATAAGCTGGGTATTCTCCTGCTGGGCAGCGGATACATCCTCATTTGTTGCATATACGGTAAAGCCAACCTGGGCAATATCCGGATCCAGCACCACTTCGCCCTTGCCGGTCACGTTTATGGTGCTGCGGGTATCGTAATAATACGCATTTTCCGCCGCCGCCACCACCTGCTGCTGGGCATCGATCTGGTCCTGGCTCTTGCAGCCGGATACCGCAGCCATCGCCATAAGCAGAACAAGTACTATTGCGATTTTCTTCATAGGTTATTCATTCTCCTTGTCCTTGAGTTCTATTTCCTTCATCTTTTCCTTGCGTTCCTGTGCCTTTGCCTCACGGCGGGCTTTGCCCTTTGCACGGAATTTTTTCGCAAAGCGGAATATTACAACAACCACTGCCGCAGCGGCCGCTATAAGCAGCATTACGGGAATGGCGCATACCAGCCAGACTATCGCATCCTCAATAAATACGCCGATGCCCGCAAGGCTCTCCCTGAAGCCCTCACTTATGCGCTGGCCTATGGTCT
>JAZNUG010000188.1:0-3438 GCA_045592165.1 Clostridia bacterium
CGGGCAGCTAACCCCCCCCCCACTCCCGGAACCGAAAGCGGAACGGAACAGAAGCAGCCGGAAAAGGAAGGAGTAATCGCTTACGGCATTGTAAACGGTCAGGGCGTAAACTTCCGCATAGGCCCCGGCACATCTTATGACAGCATTGTAAAGCTGGATAAGAATACTCCCCTCTATATAATGGGTAGTGAAAACGGCTGGTACGCCTGCGAAACAGAGGCAGGGCAGAAGGGCTATATGATAGCCACCTATGTCAGCATAACCGCATATCCCTCCAACGATGCCGAAAATGAGCAGGAGGTGGAGGATACCCCGAAGGAAGAGGAAAAGCCGGAGCAGGAAGATACTCAGATAACCCAGCCCACCGTAATTGCATACGGAAGGGTAACAGGGCAGGGAGTAAACTTCCGTACAGGCCCTGCAACCACCTATGAAAGCATGGGCAAGCTGGATAAGAACACCGTTATAGAGATATACGGATCTGCAGGCAGCTGGTATTACGGTAAGGCAGGCAACACAATAGGCTATATCAGCGGCGGCTATGTTGAAATAACCGATAAACCTGAAACTGCGACCCCTGCACCTGAGGTGACCCCCTCACCGGACAGCGGCAAGCAGGATGACGAAAGCACCTCCAAACCCATGGAGACCGTCACGATGGGCCGCGTTACCGCCTCCGGCGTAAATATGCGCATAGGCCCCGGCACTTCCTATACCTCCCTCAAGAAGCTGAGCAAAGACACCGGCCTGTATATCACAGGAAAGAGCGGCAGTTGGTATGGGGTTATTGTGGGCAATATCAGCGGATACGTTCACGATGACTATGTTGAGGTTACTGGCAGCGTTGCAAAGGACGAGGTGGAATCCTCCGGCGCAACGGGCAAGGGCGTTACCACAGGCAGCGTAAGGCTTCGCAAGGGCCCCGGCAAGGATCATGATTCCATACTTACCATGAAGAAGGACACGGAACTTACCCTTTATGGTATAGTATCCGGATGGTATTCCGCAAAGATGTCTGACGGCACAGCGGGCTATGTAAGCTCCAAGTATGTTAAGGTCACTGCCGCATACGATACCGGCGAAACCGGCGGACAGGAAGAAACCCAGCAGGCCACCGGCAGAGGTGTACTGACCGCAAACGTAAACTTCCGCCAGAGCCCCTCCACAAATGCCAAGAAGCTGACCACCCTTAAGAAGGGTACCGAGGTAACACTCTATTCCCTCAAGGATGGCTGGTATGAGGCAGAATACAACGGCACCCGCGGATACCTTTTTGCCAAGTATGTGAGCGCCAGCGCAAATGTGGGCAGCAATGTGGGCAACAATGTTGGCAGCACGGATAACATTGTAACATCCACAGACGGAAAGGTTTCTCTCACCAAGGGCACATCCACGGGCAATGTAAACTTCCGTTCCGGCCCCACCACCAGCGGCACCACCGTATACGGTAAAATTCCCAAAGGGGATACCGTCGAGATAATCGGTCAGACCGGCACATGGTATTATGTGATATACAACGGCCGCGCAGGCTTTGTGAGCGGCGATTATCTTACCGTCACCGGCGGAGGCAGCGTGGGCATACAGCCTGTAAACAGCACTGTCACTCCTCAGGCCTGTGTTACAAATTCCCAGGTGAACCTCAGAACCGGACCCTCCACAGGCCATGGCAAGGTGACCCTGCTCAGCAAGGGCACTTCCGTTACGGTATACTACGTATCCGATGGCTGGTGCTTTGTAAAATGTGCCAATGGCTACGGCTTCCTCTTTGATGAATACGTAAGCCTTGCATAACTTAAAAATAAAACTAAAAAGCCGCAGGAGAATTCCTGCGGCTTTGCTGTGTTATGCAGCTTATGCTTCGTATTTTACGAGCTCCACGCCTGCTTCTTCAAATATGGCAAGGGAGAAATCATCGGGATAGCCTTCTGCATATACTACACGGGATATGCCGCTGTTTACTATCATCTTGGCACAGATGACGCAGGGCTGATGGGTGCAGTACATGGTGGCTCCGTCGATGGAAATGCCCAGCTTTGCCGCCTGAATGATGGCGTTCTGCTCGGCGTGGATGGCGTAGCACAGCTCGTGCCTTGTGCCGGAGGGGATATTCAGCTTGCGGCGCATACATTCGCCCTTTTCGGTGCAGCTTTCAATGCCCGCGGGAGCGCCGTTGTAGCCGGTGGTGAGTATGCGCTTGTTTTTTACTATTACAGCGCCGATGTGCCTGTTTTCCTGATAGCAGCTGGACCAGCTGCCTATTGTCCAGGCCAGTTCTATAAAGCGCTTATCCCACTTGGTCCATTCTGTCATTATCCTGTATCCCCCTGTAATTGGCAGTATTTTGAATAAGTATATCACCTTGGGAAAGAATAGTACAGAAATCCTTTGAGGAATAATGGATATTTCACCATTTGCCGCCAATGAAGGGGCAGGGAAAGAATGGGGAATAAATGTGAAAATCTGCCATAGGCTATTGAAAAGGGCAGAGGGGTGTATTAAACTATCAACAATGACTTAGCACTCAAAGACCTTGAGTGCTAACAAATAAAAAAGCAATATTTTATTATCCACACAGGAGGCACGTATAAAATGAAACTCAAACCCTTACTGGACAGAGTTGTTCTCAAGAGCACCGAGGTTGAGGAAACCACCAAGAGCGGCATCATCCTCACCGGCAGCGCCAAGGAAAAGCCCGTGGTATCCGAAGTTGTTGCAGTTGGCCCCGGCGGCATGGTAGACGGCAAGGAGGTTACCATGTATGTTGAGGTTGGCGATAAGGTTGTTATCTCCAATTATGCCGGAACCGAGGTAAAGCTGGACGGCGAAGAATACAAGATCGTTCGTCAGAATGACATTCTGGCAGTAGTGGAATAAAAAACATACAGTATAAAAAGGAGACAATAAATCATGGCAAAGCAGCTTAAATACGGCGAAGAGGCACGCCGCGCTCTGGAAGCGGGCATGAACGCCCTGGCCGATACCGTTAAGATTACCCTGGGCCCCAAGGGCCGCAACGTTGTACTGGATAAGAAGTACGGCGCTCCCCTCATCACCAATGACGGTGTAACCATCGCCAAGGAAATCGAGCTGGAAGATCCCTTCGAAAATATGGGTGCTCAGCTTGTAAAGGAAGTTCCCATCAAGACCAATGACGTGGCCGGCGACGGTACCACCACCGCTACCCTGCTTGCACAGGCCATCATCCGCGAAGGCATGAAGAACGTAGCCGCAGGCGCCAACCCCATGGAAGTAAAGCGCGGCATCGAGGCAGCCGTTGAGGCAGCTGTAGAGGGCCTCCGCGAGATATCCAAGCCCGTTGGCAGCAAGCAGGCCATCGCTCAGGTAGCTTCCATCTCCGCAGGGGATGATAACGTAGGCGCTCTCATCAGCGATGCTATGGAAAAGGTGGGCAATGACGGCGTTATCACCGTTGAAGAG